>NZ_JADMJK010000199.1 GCF_018780625.1 Polaromonas sp.
GGCACCGGAAGCACCGGGCAGCTGGCGGGCACCAGCAACGTGCTGTATGCCATGAGGCTGGGCCTGACGCCGCTGGGTACCATGGCGCACGAATACCTGCAGGCCTGCCAGGCGCTGGGACCCAGGCTGCGCGACAGCCAGGTGTTTGGTTTTGAGTCGTGGGCCAAGGAGTACCGGGGCGACCTGGGCATTGCGCTGTCGGACGTGTACGGCATGAGCGCCTTCCTGCGTGATTTTGACCTGTACTTTTGCAAGCTGTTTGACGGCGCCCGCCATGACAGCGGCGATCCGTTCCAGTGGGGTGAGCGCATGCTGGCGCATTACGCCAAAAACCGCGTTGATCCCAAAACCAAGACGCTGATCTTCAGCGATGCGCTCACGATTCCCCGCACCATTGCGCTGTACCAGCAATTCAAGGCGCGGTGCCACCTGGCCTTTGGCATAGGCACCAACCTGACCAATGACCTGGGCTATGAGCCGCTGCAGATCGTGATCAAGATGGTGCGCTGCAACGGCCAGCCGGTCGCCAAGCTCTCTGACACGCCGTCCAAGAACATGTGCGATGACGAGAAATACATGGCCTACCTGCGCCAGGTGTTTGACGTCCCTTCATCCACGGGTTTGCCCGTTCGATAATGCCGGGCAGCGCCAGCCGCCGGCGGCGCGCAGCATACTGGAGACAAAAAATAATGAAATCATTGCGTTGGGCCACCATATTGGCGCTGTTGTCACTGAGTCCCGGCCTGGTATGGGCGGCTGAACTGCAGGGAAGCGAACTCTCGGTGTTGTGGGGCGTTCCGTTTGCGGGCTTGCTGCTGTCGATTGCCCTGCTGCCCCTGCTGGCGCCATTCTTTTGGCACCACCATTTTGGCAAGGTCACTGCCGCCTGGTCGCTGGCCTTCCTGCTGCCTTTTGCCGTGCTGTACGGGCCAGGCCTTGCCGGCGTCAGCTTCATGCATGCGCTGCTGGCCGAATACATTCCGTTCATTTTGCTGCTCACCGCGCTCTTTACCGTGGCCGGCGGCATTCACATTCGCGGCAACCTGCACGGCAGCCCGGGGCTCAATACCGCCATCTTGGGCCTTGGCGCCGTGCTGGCCAGCTTCATGGGCACCACCGGCGCATCCATGCTGCTGATCCGCCCGCTGATCCGGGCCAACGACAACCGGGCGCACAAGGCCCATGTGGTGGTGTTCTTTATCTTCATCGTGTCCAACGCCGGCGGCTCGCTGACGCCGCTGGGCGATCCGCCGCTGTTCCTCGGGTTCCTCAAGGGCGTGGATTTTTTCTGGACCGTGCGCCAGATCTTTGGGGAGACGCTGTTTCTGGTGGGCTCCTTGCTGGCTATTTTTTATGCGCTGGACCTGTGGTTCTACCGCCAGCGCAAAGAAGTCGCGCCGCTGGACCCGACACCCGACACCGGGCGCATCGGGTTTGACGGCGCCGCCAACTTCTGGCTGCTGGGCGCCATTGCCGGGCTGGTGCTGCTCAGCGGCTTCTGGAAATCGGCCGTGGTGTTCAACATCGCCGGCACCGACGTCGGCCTGCCGGGCCTGGTGCGCGATGCCGGGCTGGTGGCCATCACCTTGCTGTCACTGAAAATCACGTCGGCCAAGGTGCATGCCGACAACCAGTTCTCGTGGGGGCCGATGGCCGAGGTGGCCAAGTTGTTTGCGGGTATTTTCCTCACCATCATTCCGGTCATTGCCATGCTCAAGGCCGGCACCAGCGGCCCGTTTGGCGCGGTCGTGTCGGCCGTGACCCGGCCCGACGGCTCGCCCGATCCGGCCATGTATTTCTGGGCCACCGGCGCGCTCAGCTCCTTTCTTGACAACGCGCCCACCTACCTGGTGTTTTTCAACACCGCTGGCGGCGACCCGCAGGCGATGATGACCACCTTTGCGTCCACGCTGGCGGCCATTTCAGCCGGCGCCGTGTTCATGGGCGCCAACACCTACATCGGCAATGCGCCCAACCTGATGGTCAAGGCCATTGCCGAAGACCGCAACGTGAAAATGCCAAGCTTTTTTGGCTACATGCTGTGGTCGGGCGGGGTGTTGATCCCGCTCTTCATCATCATGACCTTCATCTGGTTCAAATAAAGAAAGCCAACTTCTCCATGAGCAAGCCCAAAATCCTGATCGCCCGCGCTGTTTTCCCCGAAGTGGTGGCGCGCCTTGAACAATATTTCGAGGTCGAGTCCAACCAGGCCGACGAGACCTGGTCCAAGGCTGAGCTGGCGGCGCGGCTGCGTGACAAGGCCGGCGCCTTCACCACCGGCGGTGACCGCATTGATACCGAGGTGCTCGCCGCCTGCTCCCAACTCAAGATTTGCGCCAACATGGCCGTGGGCTACAACAATTTTGACCTTGACGCCATGACGGCCGCCGGCGTGCTAGCCACCAATGCGCCCGATGTGCTGACCGAAACCACGGCTGATTTTGGCTTTGCCCTGATGATGGCAACCGCCCGCCGCATCACCGAGAGCGAGCATTATTTGCGTGCCGGCCAGTGGACCAAGTGGAGTTACGACATGTTTGCGGGCTCCGACATCCATGGCGCCACGCTCGGGATTCTGGGCATGGGCCGCATCGGCCAGGGCATTGCCAAACGCGGCGCGCTGGGCTTTGGCATGAAGGTGATCTACCACAACCGTTCCCGCCTGGACGCGGCCCTGGAGGCCGAATGCCAGGCCAGCTATGTCAGCAAGGAAGAACTGCTCAAGACCGCTGACCACCTGGTGCTGGTGCTGCCGTATTCGCCAGCGTCCCACCACGCGATCGGTGCGGCCGAACTGGCGCTGATGAAGCCGACCGCCACGCTGGTCAACATTGCGCGCGGCGGAATCGTGGACGACGCTGCGCTGGCCGCGGCGCTGAAGGACAAGCGCATTGCAGCCGCCGGGCTGGACGTGTTTGAAGGCGAACCGCTGGTGCACCCGGACTTGCTGGACGTGCCGAATGTGGTGCTGACGCCGCATATCGCCAGCGCCACGATTCCGACGCGCCTGGCCATGGCCAACCTGGCCGCCGACAACCTGATTGCCTTTTTTACAGGAAAAAAGCCTTTAACCCCGCTGAATCCTGCGGTGTTGGCTATCAAATAAAGAGTGACACAAGCCATGGAATTCTGGCTGACGGCGGCTTTGCTGCTGGCCAATCTGCTGCTGCTGGTCTGGCTGCTGGTCTGGCTGCTGGTGCGCAAGCCGGCACAAGTTGCGGGCGAAAGCCAG
>NZ_JADMJK010000103.1 GCF_018780625.1 Polaromonas sp.
TCCGCCGGGTCGCGCACGGCCGTCAGGTTGTAGACCTTGGTCCACTTGGCAATCAGCGCCTGGTAGTCCAGCAACTGGCTGACCTGGTGCTCGCTCATATCCAGTTGCAGTGCCTGCAGCCCTGCCAACAATGCGGCGCGCATCAGGCTGGCGCCTTGTCGCTGATCACCACCGGCGTCGTGTTCTTCCACAGGTTCTTTTTCAGGTGCACCAGCAGCAGCGACACGGTGGCGGGCGTCACGCCCTGGATGCGCGAAGCCAGCCCCAGCGTTTCAGGCCGGTGCTTGGCCAGCGTCTGCCTTGCCTCAAAGCTCAGGGCCGACACCTGCAGGTAATCGAGGTCGGCGGGCAGCTTGAGGTTTTCGTACTGCGAGGTCCGCTCGACCTCGATTTTTTGCTGGTCGATGTAGCCGGCGTACTTGGCCGTGATTTCCAGCTGCTCGATCACGCTGCGGGCCAGGTCCGGCGGCAAGGCTGTTTCACGTGAAACATTATCCAAAGCACCGCCCTCCTCCGTTGAAATGTCGGGGTTGGCATACTGGCCGTCGTTCAGCGACATCAGCCCGGCGTAGCTCACATCGGGGCGGCGCAACAAGTCGGCCAGGTTGTATTCACGCTCAATCGCCTTGCCCAGCACGCGCTCGGCTTCGGCCAGCGGCAGGTTGTTGGGGTTGATCCAGAGCGCGCGCAGCCGCTGTGTTTCACGTGAAACAGCGTCGCGCTTGCGGTTGAAGGCGTCCCAGCGCGCGTCGTCGACCAGACCGAGTTCGCGGCCTTTTTCGGTCAGACGCATGTCGGCATTGTCTTCGCGCAGCATCAGGCGGAACTCGGCGCGGCTGGTAAACATGCGGTAGGGCTCGGTCACGCCCTTGGTGATCAGGTCGTCCACCAGCACGCCCAGGTATGCCTCGTCACGGCGCGGCAGCCAGGCCTCCTTGCCCTGGCACTGCAGCGCCGCGTTGATGCCCGCAAACATGCCCTGGGCCGCCGCCTCTTCGTAGCCTGTCGTGCCATTGATCTGGCCGGCAAAGAACAGCCCGCTGATGGCCCGGGTTTCAAAGCTGGATTTGAGCGCGCGCGGGTCGAAGTAGTCGTATTCAATCGCGTAGCCGGGCCGCAGGATGTGGGCGTTTTCCATGCCCACCATCGAGCGCACCAGCGCATACTGGATGTCAAACGGCAGGCTGGTCGAGATGCCGTTGGGGTAGATCTCGTGCGTCGTCAAGCCTTCGGGCTCCAGGAAAATCTGGTGGCTGTCCTTGCCGGCAAAGCGGTTGATCTTGTCTTCCACGCTCGGGCAGTAGCGCGGGCCCACGCCCTCGATCTTGCCGGTGAACATGGGGCTGCGGTCAAAGCCGGAGCGGATGATGTCGTGCGTGCGCTCGTTGGTGTGGGTAATCCAGCACGGCATTTGCCGGGGGTGTGCGAGGGCGCCGCCCATGAAGCTGAACACCGGCACCGGCCCGGCCGTGCCGCCCGGCATGCCGTCGCCCGGCTGCACCGTGCACTTGCTGAAGTCAATCGAGCGGCCATCGAGGCGCGGCGGCGTGCCGGTCTTGAGCCGGCCCTGCGGCAGCTTGAGCTCCTTCAGGCGGCTGCTCAGCGACACCGCCGGCGGGTCGCCCGCGCGGCCTGCCGCATAGTTGTTCAGGCCCACATGGATCTTGCCGTCCAGGAAGGTGCCCGCCGTCAGCACCACGGTGCGCGCGCGGAACTTGATGCCGACCTGCGTGACCGCACCCACCACCCGCTCGCCTTCCACCATCAGGTCATCGACCGCCTGCTGGAACAGCCACAGGTTAGGCTGGTTTTCCAGCATGCGGCGAATGGCGGCCTTGTACAGGATGCGGTCGGCCTGCGCCCGGGTGGCGCGCACGGCCGGCCCCTTGGAACTGTTCAAAATGCGGAACTGGATGCCGCCCTCGTCGGTGGCCAGCGCCATGGCGCCGCCCATCGCGTCGACTTCCTTGACCAGGTGGCCCTTGCCAATGCCGCCTATCGACGGGTTGCAGCTCATCTGCCCCAGCGTCTCAATGTTGTGGCTCAGCAGCAGCGTCTTGCAGCCCATGCGGGCGGCCGCCAGCGCAGCCTCGGTGCCCGCGTGACCACCGCCGACCACAATCACGTCAAATTCCTGGGGGTAAAACATTTCAAGCCTCTATCAATTCAGTTGTCAGGCCGGCGACCCGTTTTCAGGGCGTCAGATGCACGGGGCGCAGCGCCCGCATTTAAAGGCGACGCAAGTCGCCTAGCCCTGCTGGGCCGCACGCGCCAAGCGCCTGGGCCGGCGCGCAGCAAGCTGTCCATTTTACCGAGTTGACGCAAACCCTGCCCAGCGGCAGGCAGCCGGGCCAGGCTCAGGTTACGCTAGGACTTTTCCGACCCACGCCTTCACACCATGCCCTCCTTCGACACCTTCATCGCATTCTTCGGCGTCTCCGTGCTGCTCGGCCTGTCGCCCGGCCCCGACAATGTGTTTGTGCTGATGCAGTCCGCGCTGCGCGGGCGGCGCGCCGGCCTGTTCGTGGTGCTGGGCCTGTGCACCGGCCTGCTGTTTCACACCGCCGCCGTGGCGCTCGGGCTGGCGGCGGTGTTTGCCGCCTCGGCCACCGCCTTCACCGCGCTCAAGCTGGGCGGCGCGGCCTACCTCGCCTACCTGGCTTGGCAGGCGTTTCGCGCACCCACGGGCAGCGCGGCCGCCCCACGGGCAGCGCCGCCGGGCGACGCGCAGATGTACCGGCGCGGCGTGATCATGAACCTGAGCAACCCCAAGGTCGTGATCTTCTTCCTGGCCTTTCTGCCGCAGTTCGTCGACGCGGCGCAGGGCCGCATCGGCCTGCAGATTGTCGCGCTGGGCGGCGTGTTCATGCTGGCTACGCTGCTGACATTCGGCGCCATCGCCTGGTTTGCGGCTTCGGTAGGGCAAGCCTTGCAGCGCTCTGCGCGGGCGCAGCAAACCCTGAACTGGCTGGCCGGTGCCGTGTTTCTGGGCCTGGCCGCCCGCCTGGCCCTGTCCGAACGCTAGACGTTTTTCTTCCTTCCTTTGAAAGCACCCTCCCCATGAAACTTCTCGTCTTTGCCGGCAGCACCCGCCTGAACTCCTTCAACCGGCAACTGGCCCAGGCCGCAGCTACGCTGGCGCGCGCCAGCGACGCCGAAGTCACCCACCTCGAACTGGCCGACTTCGACATCCCGATGTACAACGCC
>NZ_JADMJK010000124.1 GCF_018780625.1 Polaromonas sp.
CGCTGTACGAGCTGTGGCTGGGCGCCGCCTTGCTGACCAAGCTCAGGCGGGAGCGCAGCGCGCTCGACGCCGCCATGCACGCGACCTTGCGCCTGCTGAATCTGCCGGATCCGGCGGCGGCCTGATTTCCACAATTAACCCATCAACCCGCCTGTTCCGATCCGGACAGTTTTTGCCCGAACCGGTTTCGGTCATTTTTTACCCAATTCATAGCCGACCGGTCTAATTTAAAAGGAATCCCCGATGAAAAAACTCCTCTCTCCCCTCAAAGTCGGTCACCAGACCCTGAGCAACCGTGTCGTGATGGCGCCGCTGACCCGCTCGCGGGCCAGCCAGCCCGGCGATATTCCGTCGGCCCTCAACGTCGAATATTACGCACAGCGCGCCACCGCCGGCCTGATCGTCAGCGAGGCCACGCAGGTGTCGCGCCAGGGCCAGGGTTACGCCCTCACGCCCGGCATCTACACCGATGCGCAGGAAGCCGGCTGGACCCAGGTGGTGCAGGCGGTGCACGCGCAGCACGGCCGCATTGCGCTGCAGCTCTGGCATGTGGGCCGCATCTCGCATTCGCTGCTGCAGGAAAACGGCGCCGCGCCGGTCGCGCCCTCGGCGCTGATTGCCAAGGGAGCGCAGTGCTTCGTGATCCAGCCTGACGGCAAGGCTGAAAACGTGCCCACCGAAACTCCGCGCGCCCTCAGCACTGACGAACTGCCCGGCATCGTCGCGCAGTACCGCCAGGCCGCCGTGCGCGGCAAGCGCGCCGGTTTTGACTTTCTGGAAGTGCATGCGGCCAACGGCTACTTGCTCCACCAGTTCCTGTCCACCAACAGCAACCAGCGCACCGACGCCTACGGCGGCACGCTGGAAAACCGCGCCCGCCTGACGCTGGAAGTGCTGGACGCCGTGATCGCTGAAATCGGTGCCGACCGCGTCGGCGTGCGCCTGTCGCCCCACTTTGCGGCGCACGACATCGCCGACGCCGAGGCCGAAGCCAGCACCCTGTACCTGGCCAAGGCGTTCAGCGCGCGCGGCATTGCCTACCTGCACATTGCCGAGCCCGACTGGGCCGGCGGCCCCGAGCTGACCGATGCCTTCCGCGCGCAAATCCGCGCCGCCTTCAACGGCAAGCTGATTTTCTGCGGCGCCTACACCGCCGCCGATGCCGAGGCCCTGATCGAACAAGGCCTGGGCGACGCTGTCGCCTTTGGCCGCCCCTTCATCGCCAACCCCGATCTGGTGGAGCGCTTTCGCCAGGGCGCCGAGCTCAATACCCCGGACCGCGCCACGTTTTACGGCGGCGGCGCACACGGATATACCGATTACCCCACACTGGACCTGCAACCGGCCTGAAACCCGGGCGGCCTAAAAAGGAAACAACATGAAAATTCTGATGGTTCTCACCTCGCACGACCAGCTCGGCAACACCGGCAAGAAAACCGGTTTCTGGCTGGAAGAATTCGCCGCGCCTTACTACGTGTTCAAGGACGCAGGCGCCGACATCACGCTGGTGTCGCCGCTGGGCGGCCAGCCGCCGCTGGACCCCAAGAGCGACGAGCCCGATTCCCAGACCGATGCCACGCGCCGCTTCAAGGCCGATGCCGCCGCCCAGGCCGCGCTGGCCAGTACCGGCAAACTCGCTGACGTGTCGGGCGACAGCTTTGACGCGCTGTTTTACCCCGGCGGCCACGGCCCGCTGTGGGACCTGGCCGAAGACGCGGCTTCGATCAAGTTGATTGAATCCATGGCGGCCGCCGGCAAGACGGTGTCCGCCGTCTGCCATGCGCCCGGCGTGCTGCGCCACGTCAAGGCCGCCGACGGCTCGCCGCTGGTGAACGGCAAAAAAGTCACGGGTTTTACCAACACCGAAGAAGCCGCCGTGCAACTGACCGACATCGTGCCCTTCCTGGTTGAAGACATGCTGGTGAAAAACGGCGGCCACTACAGCAAGGGCGCCGACTGGGCGCCTTATGTGGTGGTTGACGGCAAACTGATCACCGGGCAAAACCCGGCCTCGTCCGAGCCGGCGGCGCACGCCGTGCTGCGCCAATTGAAGGGCGACTAGCCAGACCTCGGCCTGAAGGTGTACAACACCAAGGCCGACGGGCGCCGCGCGCCCTCCCTCAACCGATCAAAAAAGGAAACCATGGCCTACCAAAGCACCAACCCCTACAACGGAAAAGTCCTGCAAACGTTTGAGTCGATGGACGCGGCGCAGCTTGAAGCCAGGCTGCATCAGGCGTCTGAATGCTTTAACAACGACTGGCAAGGCAAGTCCTACGCCGAGCGGGCGACTATTTTGGCGCGCGCCGCCACGCTGATGCGCGAGCAGGCCCAGCCGCTGGCCGAGCTGATCACGCTCGAGATGGGCAAGCTGATCGCGCAAAGCCTGGGCGAAGTCGCGTTGAGCGCCGCCATCCTGGACTACTACGCCCAGCATGCCGAGCGCTTTCTGGCGCCCGAAACCCTGGCAACGGCCCGTGGCGAGGCGCTGGTGGAAAGTTGCCCCATCGGCGTGCTGTTCGGCGTTGAGCCGTGGAACTACCCCTACTACCAGATCGCCCGCTTCGCCGCGCCCAACCTGATGGCCGGCAACGTCGTGATGGTCAAGCACGCGTCCAGCGTGCCGCAATGCGCGCTGGCCTTCGAGCGGCTGATGCAGGAGGCCGGCGCCCCCGCAGGCGCCTACACCAACCTGTTCATCTCCAAGGAGCAGGTCGCGCAGGTCATTGACGATCCGCGCATTCGCGGCGTGGCCCTGACCGGCAGCGAAGCCGCCGGCGCCGTGGTGGCCGCACGGGCCGGGCAGAACCTCAAAAAGACGACGATGGAACTCGGCGGCAGCGACGCCTTCATCGTGCTCGAAGACGCCGACCTGGACCGGGCCGTCAAGTGCGCCGTCAGCGGCCGCATGGGCAATTCGGGCCAGGCCTGCACCGCGTCCAAGCGCTTCATCGTCGTTGAAGCGCTGGCCGACCGCTTCCTGGAAAAATTCCAGGACGCCATGCTTAACTTTGCGCCCGGCGATCCGCTCGACAAGCAGACCACGCTGGCGCCGTTGTCGTCCGCCGAAGCGCTGGACAACCTGCTGGGCCAGGTGCAGCGCGCGGTGGCCGGCGGCGCCCGCGTGGTGATGGGCGGCGCGCGCATGGACCATGCCGGCGCCTTCATGCAGCCCACCATCCTGACCGACATCAGCGCCAGCAATCCGGCCTACAAGGAAGAGTTCTTTGGCCCGGTCGCGCTGTTCTTTCGGGTCGCCGACGAAGCGGCGGCCGTGGCCCTGGCCAACGACTCGCCGTTTGGCCTGGGCGGCTCGGTGTTCACGCAGGACATCGAACGCGGCAAGCGGCTGGCACGCCAGATCGACACCGGCATGGTGTTCATCAATGCGCCCGCCTCGTCGTCGCCGGAACTGCCTTTTGGCGGCGTCAAGAATTCCGGTTATGGCCGCGAGCTGTCGGGCGCGGGCATCCAGGAATTCGTCAACAAGAAGCTGATCCGTGTGGCCTGAGCGCGGGCCGGGCAGCGCCTTGGCGCGCTGCTAAGCTCGGTGCCATGTCCCAAACTCCACTTCCCTGCGGCACCCAGCCCATGACCCCGCTGCAACGCCTTCGCGCCCGCCTGGACGGCGACGCCTCGCTCGTCAATGCGCTGCTGGTCGGGCTGGTGGCCGTGTTGCTGCTGCTGGCCTTTGTGGTGGGCGGCGCCGAGGTCATGGAAGGCGATACGCGCAGTTTTGACCAGTATCTGCTGCAAGGCGCGCAATCGGTGCGGGCCGGCCATCCGTGGCTGGCCTCCATCATGCGCGACTTCAGCGGGCTGGGCAGCACGGCAACGCTGACGCTGTTCACGGTGGTCACCGTCGGCTACCTCGCGCTGGTCTCGGCCCGGGTGACGGCCCTGCTGGTGGCCACGTCCGTCATCACGGGCGCCTTCTTTGTGCAGTTTCTCAAGGCGGGCTTCGGGCGCCTGCGCCCGGACGCGAGTTTTGCCGAGATGGTGGCCACGGGCCTGAGCTTTCCGAGTGGTCACACCAGCATGTCCGCCATTGTCTTCTTGACGCTGGGCGCCCTGATTGCCAGAACCCGCAGCCGCGCGCCCGAGCGCCTCTACATCCTGGCAGCGGCCGCGCTGATGGCGCTGCTGGTGGGCATCAGCCGCGTCCTGCTGGGCGTGCACTGGGCCACCGACGTGCTGGGCGGCTGGGCATTTGGCGCGGCCTGGGCCATGGCCTGGCTGCTGCTGGCGCGCTACCTGGCCCAAAGACCGGCCGACATGAGCGCATGACCCTTTCATCCCCCCTTGATAATGCCCGCCCTTTGGGGCCGGCTTGCTTCACATGCTCAACACGCTTAACACCAACTTTTCCGAACGCGCCGTTGTCAACACCCTGACCGCGCCCTGGCAGGCGTCCCCCGCCGCCCTGGTGCAGCGCCGGCTGATCGAGCGCGACGGCGGCGAAGTCGCACGCGCCACCTCCATCGTCCGCTACGGCGCAGGCGCCCGCTTTCAGTCCCATCTGCACGACCTGGGCGAGGAAATCCTGGTGCTCGAAGGCCAGCTCTCGGACGCCCAGGGAGACTACGGCCCGGGCACCTACCTCAAGAACCCGCCCGGCTCCAGCCACGCGCCGTTTTCAGAAAACGGCTGCAGCCTGCTGGTCAAGCTGCGCCACCTGGACCCCAACGACCAGGGCCGGGTGGTGGTCGACACCGCCCGTGCCACCTGGTTTCCCGGCATGGTGCCCGGCCTGTCGGTGCTGCCGCTGTCGGGCTTTGAAGGCCAGCACACCGCCATGGTGCGCTGGGCGCCCGGCACCTTTTTCAACCCGCACCGGCACCACGGCGGCGAGGAAATCTACGTGGTCGAGGGCATTTTTGAAGACGAGAACGGCCGCTACCCGGCCGGCACCTGGCTGCGCAGCCCGCACCTGAGCCAGCACCAGCCGTTCAGCCGCGAGGGCTGCCTGATTTTTGTCAAGACCGGGCATTTGCCGGCGGTGGGGTGAGGGGGTGGCTTTGGGCTGATGGGGATGCGCAGGGGTGGATCAGTCCAAAAGACTGGACGCCGACCTTTAGATTTCCGGATACCTGTCATTCAACGTTCGGCGTCAGCCGCGCCCGCTTGCGGGCGTTAGGCAGCGCCTATTTCTTTGCGATTACTTGTGCCAGAACAATCCGCCCCTCTTCAAGATTTCGCCGTTGATTTTGGGCCATAGCTTGAAAATCAGCTCCGAGAAGCACGTGAAATCCAAGGGCCGGCAAGCCTTCTTTACGGATCTTTTCGGCCAGTGCCACAAACCACGCGCGCGCGGCGTCGGTGGTGTCTGACCAATTGGAAATCGTGAAGCCCGTCTCCTCGAGGAGCTTACGCAACTCATCTGGCCGCACCAGGAAGCTTGTATCGGGGGTGCGCGCCCAAGGGACAGGAAAGAGAACCGGGCCTGACGGGCCGGCCAGAATATCGTAGATGGCAAGCGTGCCCCCGGGCTTTAGAACCCGGTGCATCTCCCCATACAGCCGGGTCTTGTCTGGGATGTTCATTGCCACGTGCTCCGTCCAGACCACGTCAAATGTGGCGTCGTCGAACGGCAGGTTGGTGGCGTCGGCTTGGCGATAGTCCACCAGCTGCGCGAGGCCGATTTTGGCGGAGAGCATCGCAGCGGCGCGGCAGTATTCCTCGGTGAGGTCGATGCCAGTGACGCGGCATCCGAATTCCTTCGCGAGGCATCGCGATGTTCCGCCAACACCGCTGCCGACATCCAGTACGTGCTTTGCCGCATCGAGACCCGCAGCCCGCGCAAGCTCAAGGGTCGCTGTACGGCCGCGGATGTGGAACTCGTCGACGGGCGCCAAGTCGTCTGGGGTAAGGCGGTTTACGTCTTTACCTGCTTTTTCTAGCGCCGTCAGAATGACGTTCCCTAAATCGGAGCGGGTGTAGTGCGTCTGGATTGCTTCGTTGACTGGAGTCGGTATGGACATGAGCCCTCCGTCTGTTGCGCTGCCTAACGTAATGTATAGAGCGAAACTTGCTCGATAAACTGGTCCGTGCTCGATATTCTGGACATCAAATCCTCCCGAAATTGGCTTGCAGCCTTCGTCATCTCTGGCTGGACTGTATAAAAAATACAGTTATAAACTATCCATGAAACCCGGCGCCCCTCCACTGAAGTCCACCCGCTTGCTGGATCAGGTGCGCGAGCGCAACCGGACCATGCACTATAGCCTCAGCACCGGGAAGGTCTACCTGTACTGGGTGCGGTTTTTCATTCGCTGGCATGAGGGGCACAGGGGGCAGGTCTTGTAATGATTCATTTGCTTCATTGCCAGTTGTCTGTATTCCGTCCGATACCGCACACGGACCATGAGTCCCCCCGATTCGCAATGACAGCGATAGATTGCACCGGTTCATGGCAAGGCCTGATCCAATGATTTTTGAGGCCCAAAGCGTGCAAATTTGCACTTGCATCATGACGTTAAAATTGTCAATTGGCGTTAACACCATACGCACCGTTTCCGTTGAGCTTCAACTTCATCGGTTTTTCCGCTGACCAGCGTTGACGTCTACACAATTGCATTTGAAAACATGAATAAACCTTTGCGCGCCATTTTGTCAGCCCTTCTTTTATGTGTGCAGGCAGGTGTCCTGCATGCACAAACCATCAGCGGAGCCGGCTCTTCAGCCGCTGCGCCTATCTATGGGAGCTGGGCGCAGGCCTACCAAAAGGCGACCGGTGCAGGTTTTTCCTATGCACCCATCGGGTCGTCCGCCGGCCTGAACAAAATTCGCGCTCGTGAGACCCATTTCGGAGCCTCCGACGTTTCGCCCAGCGAAGCCGACCTGACCAGGGATGGACTCGTCATTTTCCCCGTTGCGATTACGGGGATAGCCCCCGTAGTGAACCTGCCTAAAGTGAGTGATGGCCAATTGCGTTTGACGGGCGATGTGCTCGCCCGTATCTTCCTGGGTCAGATCACACAGTGGAATTCACCCGAGATCGTGTCGCTGAACCCGGGCAATAGCCTGCCCGATACGCCAATCAAAGTCGTGGTGCGTGCAGACGGATCGGGAACGACCTACAACTTTGCGGACTACCTTTCCAAATTGAGCCCGACCTGGAAGTCGAAATATGGCGTAAAGACCAGTTTCGATTGGCCTGCAAATTTTGTGGCGGTCAAGGGGAGTGATGGGGTTGTCAAGGCCGTCAAGGAAACCTCCGGCGCGATTGGCTATCTGGATTACGGCTATGTCAAAGACAACATGCTCGCGACGGTTCAGCTGAAAAATTTGGACGGCGAATTCATAAAACCGTCGATCGTTGCGTTTCGCAGTGCGCTTGGCGGCAGCGAATGGGTCAGCAAGGGATTGTTTACTGGCACCCTCACCAACCAGGCCGGCAAGGGCTCCTGGCCGATCACCATGGGTACATTCGTTGTCTTGCCAAAAATTGCAGATCAACCGGATCAGGCGTTGCGCGTGCTCAAGTTCTTCGTCTGGGCCTTCGTCAATGGCGACGCGCTGGTTCAGGCAAACAATTTCGTGAGACTTCCTGATCGGGTGCAAGCCTCGGCATTCAGGGCGATCTCCTCGATCAAGGACAAAAACGGAAATGCCATTGGCATGTCTTTGATGGCCGCGACAGGGTCGGCTCGCTAAGCTGGTGGCGCCCCTGTGCGCGAGCGCAGCAGGCACAGGGCCAGGTCCTGCAATGAAGCAAATGAATCATTACAAGACCTGACCCCAATGACGGCCCAGCTGCCGGGATAAGGGCACGGGATCAGCGCTGCGGCATGTCCTTGTACGAGTAGCCCAGGCTGATGGTGGCATCTTCGGGGATCGGGGGCATGGTGGCGTTCCAGGCCTCCCAGTTTTCACGCATGGCCGCCAGTCGCTCCGGCTGGCGCTGGCCCAGATTGGCGCGCTCGCGCTCATCGGCCGGGAGATTGAACAGGTAGTCATGGCCGTCCACGCGCAGATACTTCCAGTCACCCTCGCGCAAGGCGCGTTGGCTGCGATGATTCATACGCCAGTGCAGCGGCCGGACAAATTCGCGGTTCTCGGCTTGCAGCACTGGCAGCATCGAGACGCCGTCCAGCGGGTAATCGGGGTCGGCAGACACGCCGGCCATCTCCAGCATCGTGGCCGACCAGTCCATCGTCATGCAGGACTGGGTACTGCTGCGACCGGATGCGATCACGGCCGGCCAGTGGGCAATCCACGGCACGCGAATGCCACCTTCGGTCAGGTCCATCTTGCCGCCGACCAGTGGCCAGTTGTCCGAGAAACGTTCGCCGCCGTTGTCGCTGGTGAAGACGATCAGCGTGTTGTCGAGTTGCCCGTTGTTGCGCAGTGCCTCCACCAGCCAGCCGATGCCCTCGTCCATGTGGTGGATCATGCGGCGGTAGGTGTGGATGTTGCCGCCATGCAGGTGAAACAGGTTGTCCTTGACTTCATGCGCCAAGGCCTCGTCGTCGCGCGTTTCCCAGGGCCAGTGCGGGGCGGTGTAGTGCAGGCTGAGCATGAACGGGGCTTCTTGCTTTGACATGCGGTTGACGTAATCGACCGAGCGCTGTGACAGCAGGTCCGTCAGGTAGCCCTCTTCGGTGTGCGCTTGCTCGCCAAAGTACAGGTCATGGGTGCCGTTGTTGCTGCAGTGGGTGAAGTAGTCCACACCACCCGACATCGGGCCGAAGAATTCTTCGTAACCCGACTTCAGGGGGCTGAAAGTGGGCGGGTAGCCCAGGTGCCACTTGCCGATGAGCGCCGTGCGGTAGCCGCTGGCCTTGAGCAGCGAGGGCAGTGTCGGGTGGTCGGGGGGCAGACCTAGCGTGGTGCTGCCCTTGCTGCGGCTGTTGATGGGCTCGTCGGCACCGCCGCGCAGGCGGTACTGGTAGCGGGCCGTGATCATCGCAAAGCGCGTGGGCGAGCAAACGGGCGAGTTGGCATAGCCTTGCGTGAACTTCAAGCCGTTGGCGGCCAGGCTGTCGAGCACCGGAGAGACCGGGCCGAATTCGGCATCGCGGCCGCCGTAGCAGCCCAGGTCAGCAAAGCCAAGGTCATCGGCAACGATGAAGATGATGTTGGGACGGTTCATGATGGCCTTCTGGTTCATTCCACCTTCATACCGGTCGCGCGGGCCAGGCGGCCGTAGCGATCCGAGGCTTGCTGCAGGCGCTGCGTTGCAGCGGCACCTGTCTGGCCTTCAAAGTGCAAATCCAGGGTGTTCAAGCGTTCCTGCACCTCAGGTTTTTTCAGCGCGTCGAGCATGGCGCGCTGCAGGGTTTGCACCACGGCCTCGGGTGTGGCAGCGGGCACCATGGCCACGTACAGCGTCTCCTGCTCCAGGCCTTTGAGCTTGGCTTCGGCTACCGTGGGCACGTCGGGCAACAAGCTGGAGCGCCGGGTGCTGGTGACCGCAACGGCTGTGATCTTGCCGCCTTTCACATGCGCCAGCATGCCCGGCGTAGCCAAAATGCCGCCCTCGACTTCACCGGCCACGATGGCGGTGACGGCTGGCGCATTGCCCTTGTAGGGGATGTGCGTCACGTTAAGCTGCGTGGCTTCGTTGAGCAATTGCACGGCCATGTGCCCTGGGCTGCCACTGCCCGCCGAGCTGAAGTTCAGCTTCCTGGCCTTGCCCTGGGCCAGCAGATCGGCCATGGTCTTGATGCCGGTCGTCGCGCTGACGCCCAGCAGCTGTCCGGACGAGGCCATGATCAGCACGGGTTTGAGGTCCGTGGGCTTGAACGGCATCGACTTGTAAATGTGCGGATTGATAGTGAAGGTGGTGTCAATGCCGAACAGCACGGTGTAACCATCGGGCGCGCTTTTGGCCACGGCATCAGCCCCCAGGTTGCCGCCGGCACCGGGCTTGTTTTCCACGATGATGCTTTGTTTGAGGCTGCCTTGCAGCACCTGAGACATTGAACGGGCCAGAATGTCAGCGGGCCCGCCTGGCGGGAAATTGCTGATGAACTTCACGACTTTGGTGGGGTAGGCCTCTTGGGCCAAGGTGCTGGAAGCGCCGCCGATGCCCGCCGTGGCGGCGCAAATCAGCACGGCGTTCAGAAGATGGCGCTGCGAGGGAAGGAGCATAGGTTTCATGATGGGTTTTCCTGGGTCTTTGGATGGCGCTGACTTGTAGGCAGACTGTAGCGACCGCACAATCAGTTGTTCAAATCAACCATCCATAGGACATACCCTGATGACCTCCACCCGCCTGAGCCGGCTTGACACCATGGATGACCTGTTGTTGTATCGCTTGAGCCTTGTGGCGGGCAGGGCAGGCAGCATGGTGGTCCGCCTGTGCGAAGGGCAATATGGGATCACGCGTCGGGAGTGGCGTTTCCTGGGGCAATTGGCCATGCAAGACAGATTGGCGCCCTCGGTGCTGGCGCAAAGAGCCCATTTGGACAAAGCGCGAACGTCGCGAGCGATTACTTCGATGGTGGAGAAAGGACTGGTTGAACGGCGGGTCAATACGGCAGACCGCAGGCAAGCCGAAGTGGCACTGACCGATGCCGGCCGCGCACTTTACGCGCAACTCATGCCCCAGGTCCGACGCTTGAATCACGAACTGCTGGAGGCGCTGACAGGCGACGAGGTGACCCTGCTTGATGGGTTGCTTGATCGACTTCAACGCCGGGCCGAAGCCATGGTTCACGAGCACCATGCGGAACTGCCGAAAACCATGCGTCACAAAGGGGGCAGGGAGAGGGCGCCTCGGGCGTGAAGGTGTGATTGAAAAATTTTGTTGGCGCCTACCTGGAATTGACCAGGCCCGCCCCCTCAAACCTTCTTCAAAAAGCAAGCCTTCAGCATGAAACTGCCCGCATCCATCTTGCAGTCGACTTCATGGTCGCCGCCGACAAGGCGGATGCTCTTGACCTTGGTGCCCATCTTGAGCGTGGTGGACGAGCCTTTGACCTTCAGGTCCTTGATCAGCACCACGGCGTCGCCGTCGGCCAGCACATTGCCGTTGGAATCCCTGACCATGGCGTCGGCGCTGTCATCGGCTTCTGGTGCGGCGGCCATGGGCCATTCGTGGCCGCAGTCGGCGCACACATAGTTGTCACCGTCCGGGTAGGTGTTTTCCATCGTGCATTGCGGGCAGGCGGGGGCTGTGGTCATGGTTGGTTTCCTGGTGAAGACGGTTCAATGGGCCCAAAGTATCCGCTATGGCCCAAGCCAGGCGCTGGTCAGGCCTGCGTTTCGTCATCGAGCCAGCGCAGGTAGGCGGCGGAACCGGCGGTGATGGGGATTTGCACGATTTCGGGCGTTTCGTAGGCATGGCGGGCCGTGATGAATTGCGCCAGCGCTTCAAACAGGGCTTGCCGCGTCTTGATGGACAACTGCCATTCCGGCTGGTCGCGCAGCGCGCCTTTCCAGCGATAGACGCTTTTCAGCGCATGGATCTGCACACAGGCGCCCAGCCGCGCTTCAACGATCTGGCGGGCCAGCGCGTCGGCCTGGGCCTCGGTGGCGGTGGTGGTCAGTACGAGGCAGTGAGCGCTGGCAGAGGGGATGTCGTGATGCGTCATTTCGATGTGATTCTCCGGCCACGGCCATACACCAGTTTCATTCCCAGAATCATCAAAGCCAGCACCAGCGTGATGGTGTTGGCAATCACCATCGGCCAGGAGTTCAGCAGCCAGCCGTAGGCCAGCCACAGCGCAACGCCCACGGTGAACACGCTGTACATGAGCAGCGAGACGCCGCTGACATCGCGGGTCCGGAAGCTCAGCCAGGCTTGGGGCACAAAGCTCACGGTGGTCAGGCAGGCCGCCAGCGCGCCAATCAGATCGGTGGTGTTCACAGGCTGCCTTCCTTCACGGCCCAGTTCACCAGCGCGTCGAGCGCGGGCCGGGCGGCGTTCGCATTCGGATGGTTGATGATGGCGACCAGCACCAGGCGCCGGCCGCTGGGGCTGTGCACGTAGCCGGCCAGTGCGGTGGCGTCGCGCAGGGAGCCGGTTTTCAGGTGCGCCCAGCCCTGCGACACGCCCGACTTGCTGCGCCTGAGCGTGCCGTCCACGCCGCTGATCGGCAGCGACGCCATCAGCTCGGGCATGGCGCCCGAGACATAGGCGGTCTGCAGCAGTCGGGCCAGGCCCTGCGGCGTGATGCGCGCCTGGCGCGACAGGCCGGAGCCGTTGTCCAGCACGGGCTGCTCTTGCCCGCCCATGCGTTCGCGCCACCACTGGGCCACCACCGCGCGCGAGGCCTCCATGCTGGCGCCGCCGGCGGGCGGCCCGCCAGACGCCTGGCCCAGCGTTAAAAACAGCTGCTGCGCCATCACGTTGTTGCTGAATTTGTTGATGTCGCGAATCACCTCGGCCAGCGGCGGCGAGGCCATTTCAAAGGCCGGGGCCTGGCCGGGCGTGGCGCGGCCTTCGCGCACGCGCCCGCCCAGCTTGCCGCCCATTTCCTGCCACATGCCGGCCACCGCGCGTTCGGCGTAGCTGGCCGGGTCGGCATAGGCGACGGCCCAGACCTTTTCGCCGCAGGCGACCGGGTAGCTGCCGTTGAAAGCCATGCGATAAGGGTCGGTGAAGTCGGCCTTGAGCTGCGCCCGGTAGTCGCCGCAGGCGGCCAGCGACGGGCTGCCTTGACCTGCGTTCTGCCCGGCCGACAGCGGCACGCGGGGCTGCATCTGCACGCCGGCCAGCGGCGGCTCAAAGCTGACGCTGGCGCTGCCGTTGCCCGGGTTGGGCGTGAACGTCATCGCCACCGTCTTGAAGTTGAGCAGCAGCGCGTCGGGCACCACGTTGTAGGGCCGCTGCGGCTCGCCGTCAAAGTCGGCCGCTTGTTGCGTGCTGGCGGCAAAGGCGCTGCGGTCGAGCAGGATGTCGCCGGTGATGGTCTTGACGCCCAGGCCCTGCACCCGGCGCAGCAGCAGCCACAGCCGCTCTTGCACCAGCTTGGGGTCGCCCCGGCCCTGAATGACGAGGTTGCCCTGCAGCACGCCGCCCGCCACGGTGCCGTCCACGTAGACCGGCGTGGCCCAGGTGAAGGACGGACCCAGCAGCTCCAGTCCGGCGTAAGTGGTCACCAACTTCATGACCGAGGCCGGGTTCATCGCGGCGTTGGCGCGCCAGCTCAGCAGCGGGGCTGGTTTGCCGTTCAGGGCCGGCGCGGCGTCGGTCACCAGCACGGCCAGCGCGTCCGGCGGCACCTTGGCGCGCGCCAGCAGGGCGGTGACGTCGGGCGGCAGGCCGGGGCTGGCGGTTTGGGCGGCGGCGCTGATGCCCAGTCCGCAGGCCAGCAGGCCAGCGGCCAGGCGGCTACAAAACGGGGTAAAAAACATGGCCCGATTATCCGCGCCGCGTCAGGCCGGATAATTGCCCGGTGCGCGTGCGCGGCCCGTGGCCCGCTACAGTCCTGATTACTATGATTTTAATAGCTGCTTATGTCCTTAATTCAAGGGCTGGTGCCTGATTTGATGCCTAAACCTCTGAAATTCCTCGCCTTTGACACCAGCACCGACCAGTTGTCGGTGGCGCTGACCGATGGCGTGCGCGTCTGGCAGCACAGCGGGCCGGGCGGCGCGCTGGCATCGACCACGCTGATTCCCGCGATTCTGGCGCTGCTGGCCGAGTCCGGCCTGGCGCTGGGCGACCTGGAGGCGATTGCCTTTGGCCGGGGCCCGGGCTCGTTCACCGGCCTGCGCACGGCGTGCGCGGTGGCGCAGGGCCTGGCCTTTGGCGCCAACCAGGGCGCGGGCATTGCGGTGCTGCCCATCGACACGCTGCTCGCCGTGGCCGAAGAAGCGCGCTTTCAGCGGGCTGACGCGGGCGCGCCCATCACGGTGACGGCGCTGCTTGATGCGCGCATGAGTGAAATGTACGTGCAGACCTATGCATTTGGCGACGGCCAGTGGCGCGCGCGCAATGGCTGCGCGCTGATCCGGCCCGAAGACCTGGCGCCCGTGAGCGGCACCGAATGGCTGGCGGGCAACGTCTTTGGCGTGTACGCCGACCGCCTGCCGGCGGGCCTGGCCGCGTTTGATCACACCGACGCGCTGCCCACCGCCAGCGCCATGCTGCGGCTGGCTCCGGCCCTGGCCGCCGCCGGGCAGTGCGTGGCGGCGGCGCATGCCCTGCCGCTGTATGTTCGCGATAAAGTAGCGCTCACCACCGACGAGCGCGCCCAGGTTAAAGCCCAGGCCGCGCTGGATGCCGGTCTTTCCACCGCCGCTTGAGTCGTCTGCCCGCCATGAATGCCGCCCTGCACCCCCTTGAAGCCCAGTTTGAAGCCCTGACGCCTGACTGGCTGGACGCGGTGGTGCGGGTTGAAAGCAGCGCCTACGCGCACCCCTGGAAGCAGAACAATTTCACCGACTCGCTCGCCTCCGGCTACCAGGCGCAGCTGCTGACGGCAGGCACGCCGCCGAACGCCGAGCTGCTGGGTTATTTTGTCGCCATGAAGGGCGTGGACGAGGTGCATTTGCTCAACATCACGGTGGCGCCTGCCTACCAGGGCCAGGGCTGGGCGCCGGTGATGCTTGAAGCGCTGGTGATCTGGGCGCGCGGGCAGGGCGCGCACTGGCTGTGGCTGGAAGTGCGGGTGGGCAATGCGCGCGCCAAAGCCGTGTACGAACGCTTTGGCTTTAGCCAGGTCGGCGTGCGCCGCAACTACTACCCGGCCGGCGATGATGCCCGCGAAGACGCGCTGGTCATGAGCCTGGCGCTGCAACCCAACCGATGAGCCGCCCCGCATGAGCCTTCACCTTGACCCCCGCCAGCGCGCCATGTTGCGTGAAATGGGCGTGCGCGTCTGGCAGCCGGCCGAGCCCAGGCCCGTAGACCAGCCCTTGCCCGAAGTTCCAGTGGCCACGGATTTTGTCGCGGCCGCAGCCAGCCATGCGCCCGCTGCCGGCCCGTTGGTGGCCAAGAAACAGGCCGTTGCCCCAGCGCCGCTGGCCCCCGTGCCGGCCCCGCCGCCTGCGATGCGCGCCGCTGGCGGGTCGGCCGCCTGGCAACTGGGCGCGGCGCAGCAGCTCTACCCGGACGCAGCCCCGGCAGCGGGCGCGCGCTGGCTGGTGCTGGCCGAAACCCCGGCCAGCGCGCTGGATGCCCCGCCGTTTCAGGGCGACGCGGGCAGGCTGCTGGACAACATGCTGCGCGCCGCCCGCCTGCACCGGGCCGGCACCGTGCTGCTGGCGCCGCTGGTGCGGCATGCCGCCACCGGTTCGCTGGCCGAGGTGCACGCGGCGCTGTCCGCCCTGGTGGCGCAGGCACAGCCTGATGTGCTGCTGATCATGGGGCGGCTGGCGGCGCAGGCCTTGCTGGCCACCAACGCGCCCTTCGGCAAGCTGCGCGGCCAGGCGCACGACCTGCACGGCGCCAAAGTGGTCGTCACCTACGACGCCACCTACCTGCTGCGCAGCCCGGCCGACAAGGCCAAGGCTTGGGACGACCTGTGCCTGGCGATGCGCCTGTCGGTGCCTGCTGCCTGAAGGCGCGCGCGCATCAGGGCTTGATCGCCACCTTGAGCACGCCGTCGCGCTGGTTGGCAAACAGCTCGTAGGCGGCCACGATGTTCTCCAGCTTGAACTGGTGCGTGACCATCACCCCCAGATCGATGCGGCCGGACGCCACCACATTCATCAGCCGGCGCATGCGCTCCTTGCCGCCGGGGCACAGCGCGGTCCGGATGGTGTGGTCGCCCAGGCCGGCCGCAAAGGCCGACAGCGGAATCGTCAGGTCGCTCGAATACACGCCCAGGCTGGACAGCGTGCCGCCGGGCTTGAGCACCCGCAGCGCCGACTCGAACGTGGCCTGCGTGCCCAGCGCTTCAATCGATGAATCCGCGCCCCGGCCGCCGGTGAGCTTCATGATCTCGTCGACCACATCGCAGTTCTTGAAATTGAGCGTGACGTCGGCGCCCAGCTTTTTGGCGATGCCCAGTCGGTGCTCGTTGCCGTCGACGGCAATGATGGTGCTGGCGCCCAGCAGGCGCGCGCCGGCCGTGGCGCACAGGCCAATCGGCCCCTGGGCGAACACCACCACGGTGTCGCCGATGCGGATGTTGGCGTTTTCCGCGCCCTTGAAGCCGGTGGACATGATGTCCGGGCACATCAGCACCTGCTCGTCGCTCAGGCCGTCGGGGATGGGTGCGAGGTTGGCCTGGGCGTCGGGCACCAGCACGTACTCGGCCTGCGTGCCGTCGATCAGGTTGCCAAAACGCCAGCCGGCCGTGGCCTTGTAGCCGTGGCAGCCGCACAGGCCCATCGGAATCAGGTAGCTGCCGTCCTGCGACGGGGCGCCGTCCTGGGCGGCGTAGGAGTTGAAGTTGGGGCAGATGGCGCCGGCAATGACGCGCTGGCCTTCGCGGTAGCCCTGCACGGCGTTGCCGAGTTTTTCGATCACGCCCACGGGTTCGTGGCCCACCGTCAGCCCCCTGGCCACCGGATATTCGCCTTTGAGAATATGCACGTCGGTGCCGCAGATGGTGGTGGTGGTGATCCGGATCAGGGCGTCATTCGGCCCCACATCCGGGATGGGCTTGTCGGCCAGTTCAATGCGGCCTGGCTCGATAAAAATAGCGGCTTTCATCATGGCGGTCATGGGTCTGTCCTTAATGCGGTGGTTTCAGATGTCGGGCGGCGCCCGTGCGCAACCTGGCCAGTGGCGGCCCGAAAGGTCGCTCCCGAATCCTAAGGCATTCCTTTCGGGCGATGTCGGCGCCTTCAGGGACCACGCCGCGCGGCCCCGGTGGATGGCCGG
>NZ_JADMJK010000051.1 GCF_018780625.1 Polaromonas sp.
CGGACCGAGGGCATGCGGGCCATGGGGCAGCAATGGGCGCGCGGCATGGTGCATCCGGCGCGCATCGACACGCCGGTGTTTGAGGCGATTTTGGAGATGATCGCCCGCAATACCCCCGCCATGTTCGAGGCGCAGATTCAGGCACTGCTCGCCAGGCCCGACGCGACCTCGCTGTTGCCCCGGATCCGCTGCCCCACCTTGCTGCTGTGCGGCCGCGACGATCAGTGGAGCCCGCTGGCGCGGCATGCGGAGATGCAGCGCGCCATGGCAGGCGCGCGCCTGGAAATCATCGAGATGTCCGGGCATATGACGACGATGGAGCAACCGCACGCGGTGTCGCTGGCGCTGCAAGACTGGCTGATGGCGCCCTCTGGACGAGAGGCGAGCCCATGATGCCTGAACTGACGCTGGCTGCGATGAATCGCATGGTGGCCGCTGCCTGTTTACGTTGCCGCGTTTAACCGAAGCTTCACGCCCGTGCATCCAGGCTGAACTCAGGCACGCGCCGGTAGCACGGTCCCGATGCATTCGCCAAAGCCGATGCGCGCAGCGCCGGGCTTTTCACACCAGCCGCGCAGCACCACCGCATCCCCGTCTTCGAGGTAGGTGCGGGTCTGGCCGTTGGGCAGCGTGAGCGGCTGCTTGCCGCCCACCGTCAACTCGATCAGCGCACCGGCCTGGTCCAGCGTGGGGCCCGACAGCGTGCCGGTGCCCAGCAGGTCGCCCGGTTGCAGATTGCAGCCATTGACCGTGTGGTGCGCCACCATCTGCGCCACCGTCCAGTAGGCGTGCCGGTAGCTGGTGCGCGTCAGGCGTGCGGCTGCCTGGCCTTGTTCGCGCATGGCCTGCGTTTGCAGCAGCACTTCAAGCTGCACATCCATCGCGCCCTGCGCCCGGTTGGCGGGCGCATCCAGGTAAGGCAGCGGCAGCGGGTCGCGTTCGGGCCGGGTGAAGGCCACGCGGTAGGGGGCCAGGGCTTCGAGCGTCACGATCCACGGGGAAATGGTGCTGGCGAAGTTCTTGGACAGGAACGGCCCCAGCGGCTGGTATTCCCAGGCCTGGATGTCCCTGGCCGACCAGTCATTGAGCAGGCACATGCCGAACACGCTGGCTTCGGCCTCGGTGATGGCGATGGGCTCGCCCAGCGCATTGCCGTGGCCGACAAAAACGCCCATTTCCAGTTCGTAGTCGAGCCGCTTGCACGGGCCGAACACGGGCACGCTTGCGCCGGGCGGCAGAGTCTGGCCGACTGGCCGTGGGAAGCTCTGGCCGGACACACCGATGCTGGACGCGCGGCCGTGGTAGCCAATCGGAATCCACTTGAAATTGGGCAGCAGCGGGTTGTCGGGGCGGAACTGGCGTCCGATGTTGGTGGCGTGATAGACCGAGGTGTAAAAATCGGTGTAGTCGCCAATGCGCGCCGGCACCGCGAACTCGGCAACTGCCTGCGGCACCAGGCAGCCGGCCAGCTGGGACTCTTCGACCGCGCCCGTGCGCAGGGCGCGCGACAGGGCCAGACGCAGCGCCGACCAGGCCGGCTGGCCCAGTGCCATCAGCGCGTTGAGGGTTTCGCCGGCGGCGGCTTGCAAGGCCGCAGCGGCATCGCCTGACAAAGCGCCGCTGGCGGCAGCGGCCGCCAGATCAAGGATCTGGTCGCCGATGGCCACGCCACCGCGAAAGGCTTCGTTCGTGTCCCGGCGGCGAAACACGGCAAACGGCAGGTTCTGGATCGTGAAGTCGGCATTCTCCGGGTTGGCGGACATGACCCAGCTGCGCAGCGCCGGATCGTGGGTTTCGTTCAGTAGCGTCATGGTCATCATTCTGCGGCGTAGCTGCCGTCATGCATCCAGCGGGCATGCTGGGGGGCTTTTTTGGTCACGGCCCATTCATTGAGCATGTCCCACTTGGCCTCGTCGAGCATCCTGGCCATCTTTGGTGTGCCGGTGTTCGCGCACAACTCCAGGCGGTGCCCGCTCGGGTCGAAGAAATAGATGGACTTGAAGATGGTGTGGTCCGTCGGGCCCAGCACCGAAATGCCGTCGGCTTCAAGCCGGGCCTTGGCGTCCATCAGGGCCTCCATCGATTCGACCTGCAGCGCCAGGTGCTGGGTCCACTCCGGGGTGTTGGGGTCGCGGCCCATGGGCGGCTGGGTCGGCAGTTCGAAAAAGGCCAGCACGTTGCCATTGCCGGCATCGAGAAAAACGTGCATGTAGGGATCGGGCGCCTTGGTCGAGGGCACCTCGTTCTCGGCAATCGCCAGGATGAAGTTCATGTCCAGGTACTTGCCGTACCACTCGACGGTTTCCTTGGCGTCCTTGCAGCGATAAGCGACGTGATGGATTTTCTGGATTTTCATGGGGGCACCTCAAAAAGTAAGTATCAGGCTGGGACAGTCTTGCGCAGGCATCACAGGTCGCGAAGCGCAGCCTGAACATGGGCGTCGAAGGTCCTGGGGTTGGCCAGCGCATTGGCGTTCAGCAGCGCCAGCTTGACCAGGAACAGTTCGGCCTTGCCGGGGCCGGCCTGGTCGATGGCGGTCGCCAGGGCGTCGTAGACGGTTTCCAGGCCAGGGATGGTCAGGGCGTTTTTGGTGGCAGTCATGGAACTCTCCTATTACTGGGGCAGGGCGATATTCAGGGCGGCTTGCAGGCGGGTCGTGTCCAGCGTCAGCCAGCGCGCGCAGACATGCTGATCCGGGCGCAGCAGGTAGGCGGCGCCGCTGGCCTGCACGCCGTAGCGCTTGCGGAAGTGACCGTCGGCGTCTGCCAGGGTCAGGTCGGCACCTGCCACGGGCTGGCTGGCACCGACGGCGATCACCCTGAGCGGCACGCCCTTGGCGCGGGTGGCCGCCAGCACCTGCTGCAGGGGTTCGGGAATCGCGGCAGCGTCCGTGAAGTACAGCAGGTCAAAACCGCCGCCCAGGTGGTCGAGCAGGAAGTCGTTGGGCGCCAGGCGGATGTTTTGCGGCGGCGCGCCGTGGGCCGGGCCGGAGCGGAACAGTGCGTTGTCGTCGCCCTGGCTGTTGAGTATCGAGCCGGTGTACTCATGCGGGCGCGAGGTGCGCCAGTGGTAGAGCGGCCGCACGAATTCCTCGGTCAGCGACAGCGACAGCACGGCATCGCGCAGCAGGCGAAAACCCGGGCTGGGCGGCGCCATGAAACGCGTGCTCTTGCCCGCTTCGTCGATGATCTCGCGCGCTGCGCCGACGCGTTCGGCGCTGTGGTTGGCCAGCAGCGTGTCACCCGCCAGGCCCTTGACCACGAAGGCCAGGTGCCAGGCCAGCGATTGCGCGTCCTGAAAGGCGGTGTTGGCGCCACGCACGCCGAAGATCGGCAGCAGGTGGGCGGCGTCGCCCGTGAAGATCACGCGGCCCTGCACGTAGTCGGGCAGCGTTAGCGTGCGGGCGGAATAGACCGAGTTCCAGTCCATTTCCCACGGCACGCCGGCGTGGCCGATCATGGCCAACTGGGCGTCGATGCGGGCCTTGAGCGACGCGGGCTTGAGGGCTTGCTCGGGCGTTTCGCCGGGCGGCAGCTGGTAGTCCACGCGCCAGATGCCGTGCGGCTCGCGGTGCATCAGGATGGTGTTGCCGGGGTTCCACTCGGGGTCGAAGTAGGCCAGGCGCTCGGTCGGCAACGGCAGATCGACCCGGATGTCGGCGATCACGAACAGGCCCTCGTACGACGAGCCCTCCATCTGCAGGTTCATGGCGGTGCGGATTTCGGAGCGGCCCCCGTCGGCGGCCACCAGCCAGTCGGTTTCCAGCGTGTACGGGCCTTCGGGCGTATCAACGGTCACCCGGGCCAGGCCGGGCTCCTGCTCCACCCGGGTCACCTTGTTGCCCCAGCGCAAATCAATCAGCGGGCTGGCCTGGCAGGCGTCAATCAGGTATTCCTCCATGTACTGCTGCTGGATGTTGAGCATCGGGAAGAAGCGGTCGTCCGCGTCATGCGGGGCTTCCATGCGGAACACGCGCTGGCCACGGTAGTAGGAGTTGCCGAAACGCCAGGGCAGGCCGTTTTCGGTCATGCGGTCGGCCACGCCCACCTGCTGCAGGATTTCCATCGATCGACGCGTGAACACGATGGCACGGCTGCCTTGCGAAACCTGAAGTTCCGACGTCAGCACCACGCTGGGCACGCCCAGGCGGGCCAATTCCAGCGCCGCCACCATGCCCGCCGGGCCGGAGCCGGCGATCACGACCTTCTTGCGGTCCTGCGCCGCATGCGCCGAAGGCAGCCAGGGTTTGAACACCTGGTAGTTGTAGTAAATGGAAGGCCGGGCTTCAGTGGTGGGTTGGTGCATGGTTTGGGCTTCGGTGGGCTGATCGAGGCAATTGGTTGCGTGCACAACTATTATTGAGGGTTTCAAGCAAAACTTCGTCAGTATTTACCCTGATTCCGAATGCAGGCATGTCGGGTGCTGGCGTGGCTTTTGTCGGTCGTCAGACCACAGCAAGGGGTGGTGATGCACGATTGCGTTGGCGTCACGTATAGTGGTTCGGTACCCACTTCCTTGAATCCCCCGCGCTGTGATGTCCTCCCCAACTGATTCGGTCTCTCTCGAACGCACGATCACCCATCGGCTGCATACGCTGTCCAAACTCACCGACCGGGCCACCCAGACCGCTTACGTGGTCGATGCCGGCATACCCTTGAGCGAAGGGCGCTGCCTGACGGCCATCGGCGCGTTCAGCCCGCTGTCGGTCAAGGACCTGGCCTATCGGGCCAACCTGGACAAGGGCCAGGCCAGCCGCGCCGCCCAGTCGCTGGTCGATCAGGGACTGGTGCTCAAGCAGGCCAGTGCCACGGATGGGCGCGGCGTCGTGCTGACCCTGGCACCAGCGGGCGCGGCGGTCTGTGAGCGCCTGATGCGCGTGATCGGGCGCCGCAATGACGAGATCTCTTCGTGCCTGAATGCCGCGGAGCGCGCGCAACTCGACTACCTGCTCGACCGGCTGGTCGCGCATGCGCGGGTAGCAGTCGAGGGCGCCGGAGACGCTGATGGATGAGAAGTGCCTGATGCGGTCATGGTCGCGCTGAAGACTGCTCCTGTGTGAGTACATACCCTAGTTGCGTCCGCAACCATGTGTCTCTATCATCGGCCTGCTTTGTCTGCCCGGTGCCGCATTTTCTTCGCTGAACCGGTGCGGATTTTCTTGATCCGAAATCACTGGAGTTCCCATGCGCTACCCCCAAACCCTGCGTCGCTGGCTGAGCCTCGCCACACTGGCCTTGCCGCTGGCCGCGGCTGCATTTCCTGACAAGCCGATCGAATGGGTCGTGCCTTACCCCGCCGGCGGCGGCTCGGACGTGGTGGCCCGCATTCTGTCATTGCCCATGAGCCGGGCGCTGGGCCAGCCCATCATCATCAACAACAAGCCTGGCGCGGCCACCAACATTGGCGCCGACTACGTTGCCAAGGCCAAGGCTGACGGCTACGTGATGCTGACGGGCGACACGGCCACGATGGCCGCCAACCCATCGCTGTATTCCAAGCTCAGCTACAACGTCGAAAAGGACTTTGCAACGGTCGGCCTGATGGCGCGCTTCCCGATGATCCTGGTCGTCAACCCCAGCGTGCCTGCCAAGACCTTGCCGGAGTTCCTGGCCTGGGCCAAAAAGCAAGCCAGCGGCGTGAACTATGCAACGCCCGGCGCAGGCAGCCCGCACCACCTGGCGACCGAGTTGTTCCGCGAGGTCAGCGGGCTCAAGCTGGTGCATGTGGCCTACCGGGGCGCCGCACCGGCGGTGCAGGACGTCATTGGCGGGCAGGTGCCCTTCATGTTCGTTGACACCGCCAGCGGCTATCAGCACATCCAGTCCGGCAGGCTGATTCCGATCGGCGTGGCCAGCCCGAAGCGAATCGCCAGCTTCAATACCTTGCCCACGCTGGCCGAACAGGGCTTGAAGGGCTTTGAAGCCTATGCCTGGCAAGGGCTGGTGGTGCCTGCGGCCACGCCGCCAGATGCGGTTGCCATGCTGAGCAAGGCCTTGATGGCGGCGCTGGAAAGCACAGAGGTCAAGGCCAGGTTCCAGACGCTGGGCCTGGAAGCGATTCCCAGCACGCCGGCCCAAATGGGCGCCTATGCCAAAAGCGAGCGCGACAAGTGGGCCAAGGTGATTCGCGCCAGCAATATCCGCATGGACTGAACGAAGGTTCGTTGAATACTATTCAAAAGTGAGCTATCAGCGCCTGTCCTGTTTGGGATAGAGCGCGATTTGATTCATAAAAGCCCGGCCGATAAATTTCAGAGCCGCTCTTTCGCGTAAGAGCCCCGGTCCATGTCCACCACCTCCACGCTGAGCTGCACCAGCACGCCCGCAGGCCGGGGTGTCAGGCGGCGCAGCACGCTGGCGATGCGTTCTGACAAATCCCGCTTGGCCTCAGGCGTGCGCCCTGACAGCACGCGCAACTGGGCGTGGACAAATGCGCGGGGCTCGGCTGCGGTGCCGATGGCGAAGCTCTTGGCCACGACGAAGCGGGTCTTGAGGTCGGCCTCGTCGGCAATCTCGGGGCTTGCGGTCACGGCCTGGTTCAGTTCCGTGAGGGCTTGCGCCTCGGGGAAGCCGGCCAGGTTGCTGGCGTATTCGACGATCAGGTGGGGCATGTGGGTCCTTGCAGTAAAAAAGAGGGGCGCTTGTTCAGGCGACGGGCGGCACCAGAATAGTCGGTGCTGCCGGCGCGGCCAGTTCGGGGTAGTCGCGGCTGAAATGCAGGCCCCGGCTTTCGCGGCGCAGCTGGGCCGAGCGCACGATGAGGCTGGCCACCTGCACCAGGTTGCGCAGTTCCAGCAGGTCGCGCGTGACGTGAAAGTGGGAATAAAACTCGTTGATCTCGGTCTGCAGCAATGTGATGCGGTGGGCGGCGCGCTCCAGCCGCTTGTTGGTGCGCACGATGCCGACGTAGTCCCACATGAAGCGGCGCAGCTCGTCCCAGTTGTGCGAAATCACCACGCACTCGTCGGCGTCGGTGACGCGGCTGTCGTCCCAGCGCGGCAGCTCGGGCACGGGCGCGGCGGGCGCGGCGGCGATGGCCTGGGCGGCGGCGCGGGCAAACACCATGCATTCCAGCAGCGAATTGCTGGCCAGCCGGTTGGCGCCGTGCAGGCCGGTGCAGGTGGTTTCGCCCACGGCAAACAGGCCGGGCAGGTCGGTGCGGCCGGCCAGGTCGGTCAGCACGCCGCCGCAGGTGTAGTGCGCGGCGGGCACCACGGGAATCGGTTCCTTGGTGATGTCGATGCCCAGCTCGGCGCAGCGCGCCAGGATGTTGGGGAAATGCTCGTGCAAAAACGCGGGGCTCTGGTGCGTGATGTCCAGGTAGACGCAGTCCAGGCCGCGCTTTTTCATCTCGAAGTCAATGGCCCTGGCCACCACGTCGCGCGGCGCCAGTTCGGCGCGGTCGTCGTGCTCGGGCATGAAGCGGGTGCCACCGGCCGATTCAGGGAGTTTCAGCAGGCCGCCTTCGCCGCGCACCGCTTCGCTGATCAAATACGACTTGGCGTGCGGGTGGTACAGGCAGGTCGGGTGAAACTGGATGAACTCCATGTTGCCGACGCGGCAGCCGGCGCGCCAGGCGGCCGCAATGCCGTCGCCGGTGGCGGTGTCCGGGTTGGTGGTGTACAGGTACACCTTGCCGGCGCCGCCGGTGGCCAGAATGGTTTGCGGTGCGCGAAAGGTCAGCACCTCGTCGGTGGCGTCGTCCAGCGCATACAGGCCCAGGCAGCGCTGCGCACCGGGCAAGCCCAGCTTGCGCGCGGTAATCAGGTCGACCAGCGTGTGGTGCTCGAACAGCGTGATGCCGGGCGTGCTTCGCACCACTTCGATCAGCGTGCGCTGCACCGCCGCGCCGGTGGCATCCGTGACGTGGGCAATGCGGCGCGCACCGTGGCCGCCTTCGCGCGTCAGGTGGAGCTGGCCGTTTTCGAGCGTAAACGGCACGCCCAGGCCGCGCAGCCAGGCAATGGCGTGCGGTGCGCCTTCCACCACGAAGCGGGTGGCGGCCAGGTCGCACAGACCGGCGCCAGCCACCAGCGTGTCGTGGATGTGGGCGTCAAAGCTGTCGGTCTCGGCCAGCACGGCGGCAATGCCGCCCTGCGCCCAGGCGCTGGCGCCGTCGATGAGCTGCCGCTTGGTGATGACGGCCACGCGGTGCGTGGGGGCCAGGTGCAGCGCGGCGGACAGGCCGGCCAGGCCGCTGCCAACAATCAAAACATCAAAATCGTGCGTCATGGGGGTGGGCCTGGGAGGGGTAGACCGTAAAAATCAGGTGGGCGTGTAGGCCAGGCGAATGTAAATCGGCGCAAACGACTCGGCCTGGGTGATCTCGAGCAGGCATTCCTTGGCCAGCTCCAGCAGTGCAATAAACGTGACGACCAGCACCGGCATGCCGCGCGAGGCGTCAAACAGCGCTTCAAACTCCAGAAACTTGTGGCCTTGCAGCTTGCGCAGCACGATGCTCATGTGCTCGCGCACCGAGAGCTCCTCGCGGCTGATGACATGGTGCTGGACCAATTTGGCGCGCCTGACGATGCTCTGCCAAGCTTCCTGCAGGTCTACCACAGTGACCTCGGGCAAGCGCGGATGCAGCGACTGCTCGACATGCACCTGCGCGGCCAGAAAGTCGCGGCCCAATTGCGGCATGTGGTTGATCTGGTGCGCGGCAAGCTTGATCTGCTCGTATTCAAGCAGGCGGCGCACCAGTTCGGCCCGCGGGTCTTCGGCCTCCTGGCCTTCCGCCGTCTTTTTCGGCGGCAGCAGCATGCGCGACTTGATCTCGATCAGCATCGCGGCCATCAGCAGGTATTCAGCCGCCAGTTCCAGGTTGGTGCCGCGGATTTCATCGACATAGGCGAGGTACTGGCGCGTGAGTGCGGCCATCGGGATGTCGAGAATGTTGAAGTTCTGCTTGCGGATCAGGTAGAGCAGCAAGTCCAGCGGGCCCTCGAAGGCTTCCAGGAACACCTTGAGTGCATCGGGCGGGATGTACAGGTCGCGCGGCATCGTGAACATCGGCTCGCCGTAGAGGCGGGCCAGCGCCACGGGGTCCAGCACCGCAGGCAGATTCAGTTGCGGGTCGGATCCGGCTGCGGGGGGCTGCGCCTCGGGGGCGGCTGGCGCAGGGGGAACGGGGTTTTGAGGCATGGGAGCAGCCGCTACGGACCAAACGTTTTAAGTTTGCTATAAAAAATATAGCCAACCTGGCCCGTCGGTTAAAGACTGGAGGCTAGTGACTAGAGGCGGCTTTTTCGCTTATTTTGCGTTGGGGTGGCTGCTGGTGCCGTAGACGTAGGACTGCTGGTCCACGCGGGCTTCGCCAAACTCTGCCTGTTCGCTGCGGCTCAGGTTTTTGTCCCACAGCAGGGCGCGGCCGGCGCGCTGCTCGGCTTCCAGTGTGGGCTTTTTCGCCTTGAGTTCATCAATGAACTGGGTAACGTCAGAGGTGTAGTCGGGACGGCGAAAAATGGACATGAGAGCGTGCTGCCTAAAACGTATAGTTGCCTGATTTTACCGGGGTCTGCCGTGCACGCATTGTTTTCAATCAGGAAGGTTGTTTTTATGGGGCTGTTGTCCATGTTGTGGGGGCTGGTGGGCTGCGATCCGCAGCGCATTGCCGAGCTGGAAGAGGGTGTGTCTACTGAGGCTGATGTGCGCGCGCGTTTTGGCGAGCCCGAGAAAATCTGGGACGCGGGCGACATGGCATCCCTACCGTCTCCCGGTGCCGTCGCAGCGCCTGGCGCCCGCACGTTTGAATACAACCGCCAGCCCGAGGGCCACGTCAACTACATGATCACGATTGGGCCCGACGGCAAGATGAGCGCGCTGCGGCAGGTCTTGAGTTCGCAAAACTTTGCCATGGTGTCGCCCGGCATGCGCATGGAGGAAGTGCGCAAAATGCTGGGCAAGCCAATGAAGGTCACGACCTATGCGCTCACGCGGGAAACCCATTACGACTGGCGTTACCTGACTGCGCCCACCACGCCCATGGTGTTCACCGCGGTGTTCGACCCCGACCTGAAGGTGCTGCGCACCCTGTCGGTCGACCAGGAGACCTACGATCCGTCGCGGCGCTGACAAGGTAAATGTCGGTGTCGTTGACCAGGCGCGCATCGCGCTGTTCGAGTTTTTCGGCGCCTGACGGGCCCTCACCGCGCGGCGCTACCGCCTTGCGGGCCGCCGGTGTATCCTGCTGTTACGGTTAAAAAAGCCGCCAGCGCAGCGCGCGCCAGGCGCCTGCAGCCGCACAGGATTCAGGGGCAGGGAGAAACGGAACACCGATGATCACCATTCTGGAAGCGAAGCGCGCCGGGCTGTTTGGCAAGGGAAGTTTCTTTCCCAACATCGTGGCCGGCGTCATCGTGGGCATCGTGGCCTTGCCGCTGGCCATGGCCTTTGCCATTGCCAGCGGCGCCAAACCGGAGCAGGGCATTTACACCGCCATCATCGGCGGCTTCATGGTGTCGGTGCTGGGCGGCAGCCGGGTGCAAATTGCCGGGCCGACGGGTGCCTTTGTCGCCATTTTGGCCGGCGTCACGGCCAAGTACGGCATTGAAGGCCTGCAACTGGCCACGCTGATGGCCGGCTTGATGCTGGTGGCCATGGGCCTGACCAAGATGGGCGCGGTCATCAAGTTCATTCCGGCGCCGGTGATTGTGGGTTTTACCTCCGGCATTGCCGTCATCATTTTTGTCGGTCAATGGAAAGACTTTTTGGGTCTGCCGGCAGTGCAGGGCGAGCAGTTTCACCAAAAGCTGCTGCAGCTGGTCGCGGCGCTGCCGCAGTTTCACCTGGCTACCGCTGCGCTGGGCGTGATGAGTTTGCTGCTGGTGCTGTACTCATCGCGCATTCGCGGCCTGACAAAGGTGCCTGGTCCGCTGACCGCCATGGTGGCGGCCACGCTGGTGCAGTCGATTTTCAATTTTCAGGGCGTGGCCACCATCGGCACTGCGTTTGGCGGCATCCCGACCGGCCTGCCCTCGTTTTCCATGCCGTCCCTCACGCTGGCGCAGGTGGTGCAATTGATGGGGCCCGCCTTCACGATTGCCATTCTGGGCGCGATTGAGTCGCTGCTGTCGGCCACCGTGGCTGACGGCATGGCCGGTACCAAGCACGACTCCAACCAGGAGCTGGTCGGGCAGGGGCTGGCCAATGTGGTGGTGCCCCTGTTTGGCGGCTTTGCGGCCACCGGGGCGATCGCGCGCACCGCCACCAACATCCGCAACGGCGGCACCAGCCCGCTGGCGGGCATCACGCACACCGTCACGCTGGTGCTGGTGCTGCTGTTTCTGGCGCCGCTGGCGTCCAACATTCCGCTGACCGCGCTGGCCGCCATTTTGTTCGTGGTGGCCTACAACATGAGCGAAGCCAAGCACTTTGCCCGGCTGGTGAGTCGGGCACCGCGCGCCGACGTGGCGATTTTGGGTGTGACCTTTGTGCTGACCATCTTTGCCGACCTGGTGGTGGCCGTCAGCATTGGCGTGATCATGGCGTTCATGCAACTGCTCAGGCGCATGACGGAAACCTTTGAAGTGCAGACGCTGGGCAATGAAGACCTGAAGGCGGAGTTGCACGCGTTTGGCTTGCCGGCCTTGCCCCAGGACTGCCTGGTGTATGAAATTGACGGGCCATTTTTCTTTGCGGCCGTCGAGAGTTTTGAAACCGCCATCAAGTCCACCGGCGGCAACCCCAAAATTCTGATCTTGCGCCTGCGCCGGGTGCCCTTCATCGACTCGACCGGGCTGCAGTCGCTGCTGCAGGTGGTGGAAGACATGCACCGGCGCGGCGTACAGATCTGGCTCTGCGAGGCCAATCACCGTGTCAAGGCCAAGCTGCTGAAGTACGGCGTGCTCGACAAGCTCCCGGGGCAAGACTATGCCGAAAAATTCTCCGAACACCTGTGCCGGCTGACGGTTGCCGACGCAACGCCCTGAATCCTGGCGGTTAGCGCTTGCTTAGCGCTTATACCGGCGCGTCATGCGGCGCAGGCGCAATCCGGCCGTGGCGCAAATCGTCGCTGATCGGTCCCCACACCAGCACGATGAGCAGCAGCGCCAGCGGCACGGTCGAGATGTAGCCATAGGTCTTGAAGCCGTAAGCACCCGCCAGGGCGCCCACAAAAAAGCTGGCAACCAGCGCTCCGTGGATCCGAAGCTTGACCCGGTTGGCTACCACCTTGTGGGGGGCTGGCGCATGGTTGTAGTAAAGCAGCTTGCCCAGCTCGATGCCCAGGTCGGTGAGCAGGCCGGTGACGTGCGTGGTGCGTATCACCGCATGGGACACCTTGGTGATCACCGCGTTTTGCAGCCCCATGATGAAGCACAGCACCAGCACGGTGAGCGGCACGAACAGCGCCGCGAACAAATTGATGGCCGCGCCAAATATCCCGAAGATCAGCAGCAGTCCGGCTTCCACGACCAGCGGCCTGGCAAAGGCGCTGCGCAGTTGCCGGCGCAGGCTCCAGTTGACCATCCAGGCCGTGGTCATGGAGCCGCTCACAAAGGCCAGCACAAACGCCAGTCCTGCCAAAGCCAGTTGAATTTTCCCCAGGATCAGGTTGTCGGCAATCGCCGACAAAATTCCCGTCATGTGGGAGGTGTATTGCCCGACGGCCAGAAAGCCGCCGGCATTGGTGGCGCCCGCAATGCCAGCGAGCGCACAGCCCAGCCACAGATCGGTTTGGGCGCTGCGGTGAACGTCTGTCCACCAATGGATTTTCAGGTTGACCAAAGGGGGCCCATTAGTTGCCGCTGATTTATGGCGCCGGGTCCGAGCCCGGCAGCACGGCATCGGCGGTGGCGCCCACGACACTTCCGGCGATGCGCGCAGTGCCTATGACCGCATTGGCCGCCAGCCCGACCGTGCCAATCGCCACCGAGGCGACCACATCCACGGCCGTCACCACGGCGCATCCGGGCAGCAGCACCGCTAAAACCCCCAGCAGCGCCCAGATGCTGAGGCGGGTACGAAACGCATGCAAACAAGTCATGGTGGGCCCTTGGGGGTGGCTTAATGAATTCGCATGCCTGGCGTGGCGCCCGGTAGCGGCTCCAGCACATAAATGCCGGGCTGGGTTTTTTCGTCGGCGTGGCTGGCGGCCAGCACCATGCCTTCGCTGATGCCAAACTTCATCTTGCGCGGCGCCAGGTTGGCCACCAGCACGGTGTGCTTGCCGATCAGGTCCTCGGGCTTGTAGCAGGACGCAATGCCGCTGAACACATTGCGCATCCGGCCCTCGCCCGCGTCCAGCGTCAGGCGCAGCAGCTTGGTCGAGCCTTCCACGGCTTCGCAGTGGACGATTTTGGCGATGCGCAAGTCCACCTTGGCGAAGTCGTCGATGGTGATGGCAGGCGCAATGGCTTCGCCGCCGGGCGCTGTTATTTCAGTAGCTAATTGTGCTGATTCCACGGGGGCTGGCGGCTCAAACAATGCATCAAGCTGCTTCACGTCGACGCGCTGCATCAGGTGCTTGTAGTCGCCGATCTGGTGGTCTGCCCCCAGACCGTCGGCCGCCTCTGAGAATTGAAGGGGCGCGATTTTCAGGAAGTCTTCCACCTGCGCGGCCAGCGCCGGCAGCACCGGCTTGAGGTAAAGCGTCAGCAGGCGAAAGGCTTCGATGCAGACGGTGCACACGTCGTGCAGGCGCGCTTCCTGGCCTTCTTTTTTGGCCAGCTCCCACGGCTTGTTCTGGTCGACATAGGCGTTGACGCGGTCGGCCAGCAGCATGACCTCGCGCAGCGCCTTGGCGAATTCGCGGGCGTCGTAGAGCTGCGCGATGGCGCCTGACTGGGCGCGCAGGCCGGCCAGCAGTTCCGCCCCATCGGCAGACACCTCACCGAGCTTTCCGGCAAAGCGCTTGGCGATGAAGCCCGCTGCCCGGCTGGCAATGTTGATGTACTTGCCGACCAGGTCGCTGTTGACCCGCGCCATGAAGTCGTCGGCATTGAAGTCGATGTCTTCGTTGCGCGCGTTGAGCTTGGCGGCCAGGTAGTAGCGCAGCCATTCCGGGTTCATGCCCAGGCCCAGGTACTTGAGCGGGTCCAGGCCGGTGCCGCGGCTCTTGCTCATTTTTTCGCCGTTGTTCACGGTCAGGAAGCCATGCACAAAGATGTTGTTGGGCGCCCGGCGGCCGCTAAAGTGCAGCATGGCCGGCCAGAACAGGGTGTGGAAGGTGACGATGTCCTTGCCGATGAAGTGGTACTGCTCCAGCGTGGGGTCGGCCATGTAGGCGTCGTAGTTCTCGCCGCGCTTGTCCAGCAGGTTCTTCAGCGACGCCAGGTAGCCGACCGGCGCGTCCAGCCAGACGTAAAAATACTTGCCTGGTGCATCGGGAATCTCGATGCCGAAGTAAGGTGCATCCCGGCTGATGTCCCAGTCGCCCAGGCCTTCGCTGGTGCTGCCGTCCGGGTTGGTCCGCACTGAAAACCATTCCTTGACCTTGTTGGCGACCTCGGGCTGGAGCTTGCCGTCCTGCGTCCAGTTCTGCAAAAACGCCACGCAGCGCGGGTCGGACAGCTTGAAGAAGAAATGCTCCGAGCTTTTGAGCACCGGCGTGGCGCCCGACAGGGCGGAATACGGGTTGATCAGGTCGGTAGGCGCATACACGGCGCCGCAGACTTCGCAGTTGTCGCCGTACTGCTCCTTGGCGTGGCACTTGGGGCATTCACCCTTGATGAAGCGGTCGGGCAGGAACATGTTCTTTTCGGGGTCAAAGAACTGCTCGATGGTCTTGGTCTCGATCAGCGAGCCTTGCGGGTTGTCACGCAAATCGCGGTAAATCTGCCGGGCCAGTTCATGGTTTTCCGGCGAGTCGGTCGAGCTCCAGTTGTCAAAGCTGATGTGAAAGCCGTCCAGGTATTGCTTGCGCCCGGCGGCAATGTCGGCCACGAACTGCTGCGGCGTCTTGCCGGCTTTTTCGGCGGCAATCATGATGGGCGCGCCGTGGGCGTCGTCGGCGCCGACAAAATTGATCGCATGGCCCTGCATGCGCTGATAGCGCACCCAGATGTCGGCCTGGATGTATTCCATGATGTGGCCGATGTGGAAATTGCCGTTGGCGTAGGGCAGGGCGGTGGTAACGAAAAGGCGGCGCTGTGACATGGTGGGGGTGCTTTGGTGGGGCTAACCGCTGATTTTAAGGCGCCCGGCGGTCTGATTTTTTAACAGCCCCGAACCAGCCGCTTGGCGGCCCCCCAACGCCAGGCTGCAGCGGCCATGGCTTGCGCTTGATTTTCGTCAATCAGGCCCGCCCTTGGCCTATCGCCTAAAGCCGGTGGCGTGCCTACACTGAAACGCAAAGCCGCCCGGAAAACGCCGGCTGCAATGCCCGGGCAGGCTTCCTGCACAACTTTGATGGACCTGGTGAACGCTCATGGACCCTGAAACCCCCCAGCTGCCCGACCTTCCCGAAGGCGTGATTGCCCTTGTGCCGATGCGCAACGTCGTGCTGTTTCCGCACGCGCTGGTGCCCATCGCGGTAGGCCGTCCCAAATCGATTGCGGCGGTTCAGCACGTCAAGAACACGGGTGGCCTGCTGGGCATCTTGCTGCAGCGCGACGAGCGGGTCGATGAACCGGGACGCGAGGATTTGTGGGATGTCGGCACCACGGCCAAGGTGGTGCAGCACGTCGGCGGGGACGAGCAACTGCGCCATGCCTTGTGCCAGGGCGTGGGGCGCTTTCGCGTGGTGGCGCTGGTCGAGGGCTTTCCGTTCATGGCCGCGCGCGTGCAGTTCATTGAAGAGCCGGCCGAGTTTTCCACCCAGGCCGAAGCGCTGGGCCTGCAGCTGCGCAAGCGCGCTGCCGAGATCCTGTCTTTGCTGCCGGGCGCCCCGGCTGAGCTGGCGCACTCGCTGCAATCGGTGCGCTCGCCGTCGCATCTGGCGGACGTGGTGGCCAGCCTGCTGGATGTCGAGATCGTGGACAAGCAGCAGCTGCTGGAAACCGCGAACCTCGAGGAACGGCTGCAAAAGGTGCTGGAGATGCTGTCGCACCGCATCGAGGTGCTGCGGCTGTCGCAGGAAATCGGCGAACGCACCAAAGAGCAGATCGACGATTCCCAGCGCAAATACATGCTGCGCGAGCAGCTCAAGACCATCCAGAAGGAGCTTGGCCAGGAAGAGGGCAGCAGCGAGGATGCGGCCCAGCTGGGTGAGTTGATCTCCAAGGCTGGTATGCCGGCCGAGGTAGAAGCGCAGGCGCGCAAGGAGCTCTCACGGCTGCAGCGCATGCCCGATGCGTCCAGCGAGTATTCGATGCTGCGCACCTATCTGGAGTGGATGACCGAGTTGCCGTGGGCGCCGCCGCCCGCCAGCCCGATTGACCTGAACGAGGCGCGCCACATTCTCGAAGCCGACCACTACGGGCTGGAGCGCATCAAGCAGCGCATCGTCGAATACCTGGCCGTGCAAAAGCTCAACCCCGAGGGACGCGCGCCGATTCTGTGCTTTGTCGGGCCGCCGGGCGTGGGCAAGACCTCGCTGGGCCAGAGCATTGCGCACGCGCTGGGGCGGCCGTTTGTGCGCGTGTCGCTGGGCGGCGTGCACGACGAGGCCGAGATTCGCGGCCACCGCCGCACCTATATTGGCGCCATGCCGGGCATGATCGTGCAAAGCCTGCGCAAGGCCGGCGCACGCCACTGCGTGATGATGCTCGACGAGATCGACAAGCTGTCGCCCAGCGCCCACGGCGACCCGTCGGCCGCCATGCTGGAGGTGCTGGACCCGGAGCA
>NZ_JADMJK010000224.1 GCF_018780625.1 Polaromonas sp.
GCGCTGATAGCCAGAATTTTCTGGCGCTCGGGCTTGATGGCGCGCTCGGGCACGACCGGCGCGTCAACCACGCGCACGTTGCCAACCTTGCCTTCCTTGACGAGGCGCAACTGCTGCGCGCTGGTCAGCAGGCTGATGTAGAGCTCGCCGTTGACCTTGACGTCGCGCGTCAGGCGCAGCAGGTCCTGCTCAACGTTAGGCAGGGTTTTGACCTTGGCCGTGAGGGTTGCGATTTCCTTGGTCAAGGCTGAAATTTGCGCGTCCAGCGTCTGGATGACAGGATGGGCGGCGGTGTACTGGGCGCTTTGCTCGCGGCGCTTTTGCTGCAACTCAAGCAACTTGCCCTGCAAGCCAACGGACGTACCCAGATAACTGGAGCCTTCCGCGCCCAGGTCAAAGGTGCCATTCTCGTTGCGAAACTTGTTGAAACGGGCCTCTGACTCTTCCAGCTGCTTTTTGACTTGAGGCAAAAAGCCCCCCAGAAAGTCGAGGGACTTTTCGGCTTCAGCCGATTTTCGGTCGGTGTTTTGGCGCACGTAGTGCACACCCACGGCGGTCAGGGTGCGGGCGATGGCCTGGGGATTGGTTCCTTGCAGCTGTACCGAAAGCACGCCCGACGACCGGCCGAGTTCTGAAATGAGCAGTTGCCCTTGCAGCCCTTCAATGACGCCCAGTCGCGAAAAACGGGCCACGTTGAAGTGCGCGCCGGGTTTGGCCTGGAGCTGGGCGACCAACATGCGGCCCTGGTCGCTGCCGGTGCCAAACGCCATGGGGGTGCCGACCTGGCCTGTACCCAAAAGCTGGTCGTTGTCGTCCCGCAGTTCAAAACCGCCTTCAGTGACCACCAGCAACAGGGGCCGGCCTTGCAGGGCTTGGGGCACCTCAAAGAGCCCGAGGCGAATGGATTCTGTGCCCGACACGTAGCCTTTCATGCCCAAAAAACCGGGATTGGACAGCGTGGTGGCACGGCGTGCCAGCCAGCCGCCGATGAAGGGCGTGTACTTGGGGCTGGCAGCAACGTAGAGCTGCAATTCGTCGACGGCTTGGCCCACCACAAGGCGGGAGCGCAAGATTTCCATCTCGGCGGAGGCGCTCGACTTGACGTCGAACAGGGCAGCCGCTTCGCCCACGGCACCGCCACCACCCGCCTTGTTGTCTTCCACCTGGATCAGGGTATTGGCTTGGTATACCGGGCGGCTGAGAAAGGCATAGGCGCCGCCCAGCAGCAGCGCGAGCACGGTGACCGCAGCAATCAGCCAGCGCGCGCCAAGCACCACGTCAAGCAGGCCAAGCAGGTCAATGGCGTCGTCGTCTTGCGAATCGCCCTGCGCTGGGGCGGGCAAAGTTTGCAGGGGCTGGGTGGAGGTATGCAAAGAATTCATTCGGTCAGGCGATCACGAAACAAGATTGATGCGGCGCACCCACTCCGTCACGCCCAGGGCGATGGCGGCATGGGCGGCTTCGAAGGCAGCGCGGGGCTGCTGGTAGGGGTCGGCAATGTCAAACGGGCCTTGCGGCCCAAACTCGCCCAGGCGGCGGATTTTGCCGCGTGCGGTGGGGTAGAGCTTTTCAAGCGCTTGCTGGTGGCTGGCCTCCATGACCAGCACGAGGTCGGCATGGGCGCACATCCAGCCGGCGACCTGCTGGGCACGGTGGGCCGACAGGTCCAGTCCGTGCTGCGCGGCAATGTCACGGGCAGTGGTTTCGGCGCCATGACCGACCACGGCGTGCAGGCCGGCCGACCAGACCTTGCGGCCGGGCAGGCTTTCTTTAAGCAAGGCCTCTGCCACGGGGCTGCGGCAGATGTTGCCGACGCAGACGGTGAGGATGTTTTTCATGGCCCCGCGCGGTCAGTTGGTGAGGGCGCGCGTGGCAGTGATGCCTGTGGCACTCGGCAAAATCAGGCTGATCACGCGGTTCCAGCGCACCAGGGGCACCGGGTCGACGAACACGACATCGCGGGCTCGAAGCTCAAAGCCTTCTGCCAGGGCATAGGCCACGGGCGAGCTGGCGTCAAGATGGTAGATCTCTGGCGTGGTGGGTGTGACTGCTCTAGCGCCCGCATCGGCGGTGCTGCCCTGGCGGCCGTTGCGGCTGCGGACCACGTAAATCTGGCGCGGGTCGCCCGACAGGGAGCTGACGCCTCCCGACTCGCCAAGGGCTTCGTTCAGCGTGAGCCGGCCACTGCGCAGGGGGAGCGCCATGGGCCGTGTGACTTCGCCCAGCACATACACCTTGCCCTCGTCATGGTTGCCCACGCGCACCAGGTCACCGGCGGCGAGCATGATGCGCGACGGGTTGACACCCAGTTCCGTCAATTGCGGCAGATTGACCAGCGTGGTGACACCGTTGCGGGTCACGGCAACGCTGGCCCTGTCCGCCGCAGCAGTGAGGCCGCCAGCGCGGCTGATGGCTTCGGGCAGCGTCATGGGAATGTCGTTGATGGCCTGCAGACCGGGCTTGCCCACCTCGCCGTCCATGTAGACACGGCCAGCACGGTACTCCTTCACGCGCACGGTGAGGTTGGGGTCGGTCAGAAATTTGGCCAGGCGCCGCGTGAGCTGGTCTCGCGCCTGGTTTTCAGTGAGGCCTGCAATTTTGAAGGTACCCAGCAGCGGAAACTGGATCAGTCCATCAGGGCTGACGTTGAAGCCCGCCGGCGCGAGTACTTCCGGATGATTCCACACGACGACGTCAACGATGTCGCCAGGTCCAATGCCATAGGGCTTGGCCTGGCCGAACAGGCGCTGCACGTCGGCGCCGAGTTCGGCTTTTTGCAGGGCGCGTTGCTGCCGGATGAGCTCGGGCGTGATGGTAAGCAGCGCGCCGGGGGGCGGCGCGTCGGCGCTGGCGGCGCCCTCGGTCGCAGTTTTCTCTGGCGACGCGCCAGTCAGGCTACCCATGGCCGCGCGGATGTACATGCCGGGGGCGGCCGCGCAGCCGCTCAGCAGAAGGGCTGCCAGCATTAGGGCTGGCATCTTGAGGCGCGAGGCGCCTTGGGGAGTGATCAAGAGGGGTAGAGAGGGAGCAGTCGACATGTGCGGGTGATTTAATTCTTCAAACGTGGATTTAAATGATGCCATCAAACAGCATGACGGGCGGACAGGCTTTGCAGCGCCTCGCCTTGCAGCGCTGCGGGCTCGGGGCGCTGGCTGGTG
>NZ_JADMJK010000250.1 GCF_018780625.1 Polaromonas sp.
CGCCTGACCGGCGACACGACGCTGGTGCAGACCGTGGTGGGCTCGTCGCTCAGCATGGGGCTGCGCAACGCGGTGATGGGTGTGGGCGCGCTGGTCATGCTGGTCTACACCAACCCCTACCTGATGGTGCAGGTGCTGGGCGTGCTGGTGCTGATCGTGGCGCCGTCGGTGTGGTTTGGCCGGCGTGTGCGCAAGCTGTCGCGCGCCAGCCAGGACCGCGTCGCCGACTCCAGCGCGATCGCGGCCGAGGTGCTGAACGCGATTCCGGTGGTGCAAAGCTACACCGCTGAAGCCCGCGAGGCCGCGCGCTTTGACCAGTCGACGACCGACGCCTTCAACACCGCTGTTCGGCGCACCCGGGCGCGATCGGTGCTGGTGGCGTTCATCATCATCGCCACGTCGGCGGCGCTGCTGTGGGGCCTGTACCAAGGCACGCAAGCCGTCATGCGCGGCGACATCACGGCGGGCCATCTCGGCCAAACGGTGGTCTATGTGATCATTCTGGCCAGCGCGGCGGCCGTGCTGGGCGAGGTCTACGGCGACCTGCTGCGCGCCGCCGGCGCCACCGAGCGGCTGATGGAACTGCTGGAAACCCGCTCGCCTGTGACATCACCATCAAATCCGCTTCCAGCCCATATTCCACGGGCGGGAAGCGCTATTAAATTTGAATCAGTCACGTTCAACTATCCGTCACGCCCCTTGCTGCCAGCCCTGCGCAATTTCAGCTTGAGCGTGGCGCCTGGTGAAACCGTGGCCATCGTGGGACCGAGCGGTGCGGGCAAGAGCACGGTGTTTCAGCTGCTGCTGCGTTTTTACGATCCGGCGACGGGAAGCATAGAACTGGACGGCGTGGCAACCCGCGACCTGGCGCTGCACGACTTGCGCCAGCGCATCGGCATCGTGCCGCAGGATGCGGTGATTTTCTCGACCAGCGCACTTGAAAACATTCGCTACGGCCAGCCCGGCGCCAGCGACGTCGAGGTAAAGGCGGCGGCGCAGGCCGCGTTTGCACATGAATTCATCACCGCCCTGCCCGAGGGCTACGACACCTTCCTGGGCGAGCGCGGGGTGCGCCTGTCGGGCGGCCAGCGCCAGCGCATTGCCATTGCGCGCGCCATGCTCAAAAACTCGCCGCTGCTGCTGCTGGACGAAGCCACCAGCGCGCTCGATGCCGAAAGCGAACGCATGGTCCAGGCCGCGCTGGAGTCGGCCATGAAGGACCGCACCACGCTGGTCATTGCGCACCGCCTGGCCACGGTGCAGCAGGCCGACCGCATCCTGGTGCTGGACCACGGCGAACTGGTGGAGCAAGGCACGCATGCCGAACTGGTGCAGCGCGGCGGGATTTACGCACGGCTGGCGGCGCTGCAGTTCAATGCCTGAGTGAAAAACCCTTCGGAACCGCAAACCGGTCTGACAAATTTCTTGTTATGCATTTTCTGCATAAAATTAAATAAAGCTGGCCTTGGACACTTCATGGCGGCGGGCCTAAGCTCTGGTTCTTGATTGTCCACAAGGAGTTTTTAATGTCTCAAGCTTCCAGCCCGGGCGCCATTGGCACTGCGGCGACCCTGCCGCAACACGCTCTTCCGTCTTACCTGCAGGCCGACAATCTCGGCCCTTGGGGAAATTACCTGCAGCAGGTCGACCGCGTCATACCGCACCTGGGCAACCTGGCGCGCTGGGCCGAAACCCTCAAGCGCCCCAAGCGCATCCTGATCGTCGATGTGCCCATCCACATGGACGACGGCAGTGTGGCCCACTTCGAAGGCTACCGTGTGCAGCACAACGTCTCGCGTGGGCCTGGCAAGGGCGGCGTGCGTTTTCACCAGGACGTGACGCTGTCGGAAGTGATGGCACTGTCGGCCTGGATGTCGATCAAGAACGCCGCAGTGAACGTACCCTACGGTGGCGCCAAAGGTGGCATCCGCGTGGACCCCAAGAAGCTTTCGCGCGGTGAACTGGAACGCATGACGCGCCGCTACACCAGCGAAATCGGCATCATCATCGGTCCCAACAAGGACATCCCTGCACCTGACGTCAACACCAACGAGCAGATCATGGCCTGGATGATGGACACCTACTCCATGAACACGGGTTCTACTGCCACCGGCGTGGTCACGGGCAAGCCGGTTGACCTGGGCGGCTCGCTGGGACGGCGCGAAGCGACGGGCCGCGGCGTGTTCACGGTGGGCGCCGAGGCAGCCCGGCATATCGGGCTCGACATCGGTACGGCGCGGGTGGCGGTGCAGGGCTTTGGCAATGTGGGCGGCGTGGCCGGCAAGCTGTTTGCCGAAGCCGGCGCGCGCATCGTGGCCGTGCAAGACCATGGCGGCACCATTTACCGCGAATCGGGACTGGATGTTCCGGCCCTGCTCAAGCACGTCGCAGAGACTGGCAGCGTGGGCGGCTTTGCAGACGCCGACGTCATGGCCAACGACGAATTCTGGGACGTGGACTGCGACATCCTGATCCCCGCCGCGCTGGAGCAGCAGATCACGGCGGCCAATGCCGGCCGCATCAAGGCACGCATGATCATTGAAGGCGCGAACGGACCCACCACACCCGCCGCCGACGACATCTTGCAGGAGCGCAATGTACTGGTGCTGCCAGACGTGATTGCCAACGCAGGCGGCGTGACCGTCAGTTACTTTGAATGGGTGCAGGACTTTTCGAGCTTTTTCTGGGACGAAGCTGAAATCAATGCCCGCCTGGTACGCATCATGAAAGAGGCCTTTGCCGGCGTCTGGCAGGTGGCCCAGGACCACAAGGTCAGCCTGCGCACCGCCACCTTCATCGTGGCCTGCAAGCGGATTTTGCATACGCGCGAGCTGCGCGGCCTGTACCCCTGAAGCGGACGGCTCTGGGGCACTTGAATGCGAACCGGGGCTTTCAGCATTCATCCGAGAGGGTGTCGAAAGACACCCTTTTTTGTTTACTGGAGGGTTTCCTTGACGAACGGCGGCAAAGGCATGACATCAATCCCCTCTTCCAGCAATTCCACGGTCTCTTTCAAACTCGCCTTGCCACGAATGCTGCGCGCCTCCGCATCGCCGTAGTGCATGCGGCGCACTTCATGGGTAAAGCGGTCCCCGACATCCTCGGTATTTGCCACCGCATGGCGCAAGGCCTTGAGGAAAGCGGCCTGCGCGACAGAGTTGGCGCCGGGCGGCGTGCCCCCGGCACCCGCATCGACAGGATGGTCTGCGGCAGACAGGGCCGGGCGCAGATTGTCACTGTTATTTTCGGGCACTTCCTGGGCCGGACGCCCGCCCAGGTTGAGGCGAGGCGCACTTGGCATTTTTTGAATGTCTTTGTCCGCGCACATCGGGCATTCAATCAGGCCGCGCGCCCGCTGCGCCTGAAAATCTTCCTCTGAACCAAACCAGCCTTCAAAGGAATGCTGATGCGCACACTGAAGATTCAGGACTTTCATGGCGAGCGATCAGCGCAGGCTCACGGCGGCGTAGCCGCCTGCCAATCCAGTGCCCACGCCCCCGACATGACGTTTTGCAGCCACAGAACCCCCGTCAATGTCTTGGCGTCGGTCACACGGCCATTGCTGCACCAGCCAAGCAACTCCGCGGGGGTTGCGGTGAATACATCCAGAAATTCGCCGGCATCCAGTTTGCGTTCGCCCAGACTGAGCCCGCGTGCAAACCAGATGTCAATAAATTCGGTTGAATAGGAAATCACCGGGTGCAGCACGCCAGCCCTGGCCCAATGCCGCGCGGTGTAGCCCGTTTCTTCCTGCAGTTCGCGTTGCGCACAGGCCAGCGATGCCTCACCGGAATCCAGTTTTCCCGCCGGAAATTCCAGCATGACAGACTTGACCGGGTAACGGTACTGGCGCTCCAGTACCACCCGGCCATCATCGAACTGCGCCACGATCATCACCGCACCGGGGTGAATCACATATTCCCGCGTGGCATGGTGGCCATCTGGAAGGCGAACGGTATCGCGCAAGACGTGAAGAAAATTTCCCCGGAGGAGTTCTTCGGAACCCACCGGGGTTTCGATCAGATGGGCATCGCATGCCGGAGCGTCTTTTCCAGCAGCGCCTGAAAAAGTCATGCGCGGTGCTTGAACAGGTAACGGTAGGTGAAACCAGGAAACGCGAACGTCAGAAAAAGCGTGGCCGTGATGGCGTAGAACTCCCACCCCTGTGGTGCATTTTGCCCGGCGCGTTGTTCCAGATAGAGCCCCAGCCCACCCACCAGAAAGTACCAGACCACCAGTTCCGCAAGTCGTACAGCCAGATTTTTCGGATTTTTAAGCGCCAGCACCGCAAACAGGCGGTTGCTGACAAAGGGCAGATTCGCAGCCAGCAAGGCCAGGATCATCAACAGCCCGATTGAAGCGGTTTGGGTCATCGGTAAACCTTACGCCCCGAGGGACTTGACAATGGCGCTCATGGACTGTGCGCACAGCGTCACCAGGCCACCCGGCGCAATACCCAGAATCAGGATCAGCGCGCCATTGATGGCCAGCACGACCTTGGCATCGGCCGGAGCCGAAACGGGTTGGGCGTTGTGGGGCTGGGGCGCGTCAAAATACATGACCTTGACCACGCGCAGATAGTAAAAGGCGCCAATCAGCGACATGATGACCGCAAAGATGGCCAGCATCAGGTAACTGCTTTTCTCAGATGAAATAAGCGCCTGCAGCACGCCCAGCTTGGCATAAAAGCCCACCAGCGGCGGCAGGCCCGCCAACGACAACATGCTGATGGCCATGACACCGGCGTACAGCGGGCTGCGCTGGTTCAGGCCGGCCAGATCAGAAATCTCTTCAGACTCGTGTCCGGCGCGGGCCAGCAGCAAGATGATGCCGAAGGCCGACAGCGTTGTGAGCACATAGGTCACGACATAGAACATGGCCGCGCCATAGGCCGACTCGGTGTTCATCTGGTTGCCATTGACCACGCCAGCCATCAGGCCCAGCAGCAAAAAGCCCATTTGGGAAATCGTGGAGAAGGCCAGCATGCGCTTGAGGTTGGTTTGCGCCACGGCGGCCAGGTTACCAATCAGCAACGAGCCAATCGCCATCAGCGCCAGCATCTGCTGCCAGTCAATGGCCAGCGGCAGCATGCCTTCGACCAGCAGCCGGATCACAATCGCGAAGGCCGCGAGCTGGGGGGCGCCGCCGATCAGCAGCGTCACCGCCGTGGGCGCGCCCTGGTACACATCGGGCAACCACATGTGAAAAGGCACTGCCCCCAGTTTGAAAGCCAGGCCGGCCACGATGAACACCAGGCCGAAGACCAGCACCTGGTGCTTGACCTGGCGGCTTGCAATGGCATTGAACACTTCATTGACGTCGAGCGATCCGGTCGCGCCGTACAGCATGGACAGCCCGTAGAGCAAAAAGCCCGAGGCCAGCGCGCCCAGCACAAAGTACTTCATGGCCGCTTCCGTCGACGTTGCATGGTCGCGCCGCAACGCCACCAGCGCATAGCTGGACAGCGTGAGCAGTTCCAGTCCCATGTAGATCAACAGGAAGTTGTGGCCTGAAATCATCACGAACATGCCCAGCAATGCAAACAGGCTGAGCGTGAAGTACTCGCCGCCGCGCAGCATGCCGCGGTCTGCCGAATATGGCCTGCCGTAGACCAGCGAGACCATCGTGGCGATGCTGGCAAAGCATTTGAGCCAGTTGCCCATGGGGTCGCTGACCACCATGTTGCCAAAGCCATAAATGGTCTGGCCGCCCACGGCATAAAAAGCTTCCATGGTCGCCACCACGGCCAGCGTCAGCAAGGTCAGGGCATAGGTACCGGTGCGCTGCGCGGTTTTGCTGCCAAGATCGACCAGCAAAATCACGCAGGCCATGATCAAGAGAACGATTTCGGGGTAGACCGCGATCCAACTGAGTTTGTCAATCATCTGAATTCTTTGGGATAGGTTGCTTAGTTCAGTTTGGAGACGGCGACGTGCTTGAGCAGGTCAGCCACCGAGGTGTTCATCACATCGGTAAACGGCTTGGGATAGATGCCCATGAACAGCACGGCAATCGCCAGCAGGGACAACATCAGGAATTCCCGTGCGTTGATATCTTTGAGTCCCTTGACGTCTTCATTGACGACCGGCCCAAGGTACACGCGCTTGAACATCCAGAGCGAGTAGGCAGCGCCAAAAATCAGGGTGGACGCAGCAGCAGCACCGATCCAGAAGTTGTACTTGACGGAAGCGAGGATCACCATCCATTCGCCAACAAAGCCGGCCGTGCCGGGCAAGCCGCTGTTGGCCATGGTGAACAGCAAGGCAAAAGCGGCAAACTTGGGCATGGTGGCAACCACGCCACCATAGCTTGAAATTTCGCGTGAATGCACGCGGTCATACAGCACGCCAATGCACAGGAACATGGCGCCCGACACAAAGCCGTGCGCCACCATCTGCACAATGCCGCCTGAAACGCCGAGGTCACTGAACAGGAAGAAACCCAGGGTGACAAAACCCATGTGGACCACGGACGAATACGCGACCAGCTTTTTCATGTCCTTTTGCACCAGCGCCACCAGACCCACGTAGACGACGGCGACCAGGGAAAAGGTAATCATCAGCCAGGCCCACTCGCGCGAGGCATCAGGCGCGATCGGCAGCGAAAACCGCAGAAATCCGTAGGCGCCCAGTTTCAGCATGATGGCGGCCAGCACGGCCGAACCGCCGGTAGGCGCTTCCACGTGCACGTCGGGCAACCAGGTGTGGACCGGCCACATCGGCACCTTGACGGCAAATGCCGCAAAAAAGGCAAAAAACAGCAGCGTCTGCACCGTGCCGCTCAGCGGCAGCATGTGCCAGGTGGCAATATCAAAACTGCCGCCCGACTTGGTGTACAGGAACATCAACGCGACCAGCATCATCAACGAGCCGAGCAAGGTGTACAGGAAGAATTTGAACGCTGCGTAGATCTTTTTAGGACCGCCCCAGATGCCGATGATCAGGTACATCGGGATCAGCGTGGCCTCGAAGAACACATAGAACAATATGCCGTCGAGCGCCGCGAAAACACCAATCATCAGGCCGCTCAGAATCAGCAAGGCGGCCATGTACTGGTTGACGCGCTTCGTGATCGACTCCCAGCTGGCGATGACGACCACGACCGTGATGAAAGCTGTCAGCAGCACGAACCAGAGCGAGATGCCATCCACGCCGAGGTGGTAATTGACATTGAAGCGATCAATCCAGCTGGCCTTCTCGACAAACTGCATGGCTGAAGTGGCCAGCTGAAATTCGCCGTACAAGGGCAAGGTCACCAGGAAACTGACAACAGCACCGATCAGCGCGATCCAGCGCACACTGCGTGCCTGTTCGTCACGACCCAGCGCCAACAAAACGGCACCGAAAAAAATCGGCGTCCATATGGCAAGGCTCAACAATCCCATTCTCGTTCTTCCTTATTCTTATTTGTTGAGCCAGACGAAGTACGTCATCAACACAAACACGCCAATGATCATGCCGAAGGCGTAGTGGTAGATGTAGCCCGACTGCAGCTTTCGAACCATGCTGGAGATCCAGCCCACCAGTTTCCATGAGCCATTGACAACAGCGCCGTCAATCAGCTTTTCGTCGCCCGTTTTCCAGAAAATCGTACCCAGACCGCGCGCGCCGCGGGCCAGCACGTTTTCATTGAACCAGTCGAGGTAGTACTTGTTTTCAAGCAAGGTGTAGATCGGCTGCGCACTGCGCTTGATGGCTGCAGGCAGGGCTGGATTCACCATGTACATGTAATAAGACAGCACGACACCGGCCAGCGCCAGCCAGAAGGGTGCTGTCGTCAAACCATGCAAGGCCATTTGGGCCGGACCATGGAAGATCTTGGCCAACTCTTCCATGGCGGGGTGGCGCTCAAGGTTGACAAAGATGGCATCCTTGAAAAAATCACCAAACAGCATGGGTTGAATCGTCATGAAGCCGATGACCACCGAGGGAATCGCCAGCAGAATCAGCGGTACCGTCACCACCCAGGGCGACTCGTGGGGCTTTTGATGCTCACCATGGTGGCCGTGATCATCATGCGCATCGTGGTGCGCGTCGGGATTCTGATCAAAGCGCTCCTTGCCGTGAAAGACCAGGAAATAAAGGCGGAATGAATAAAAAGCCGTCACGAAGACGCCTGCCAACACAGCGTAATACGCAAAGCTCGCGCCCGCCAGATGGCTTTCATGCACGGCCTCGATGATGCTGTCCTTGGAATAAAAGCCTGAAAAAAGCGGCGTTCCGATCAATGCGAGCGAACCGAGCAAGGAAGTGATCCAGGTAATTGGCATGTACTTGCGCACGCCGCCCATCCAGCGGATGTCCTGGTTGTGGTGCATGCCCATGATGACCGAACCCGCCGCAAGGAACAGCAGCGCCTTGAAAAACGCGTGCGTCATCAGGTGGAACACGGCCACGGAATACGCGGACGCACCGAGCGCCACCGTCATGTAGCCCAATTGAGACAGGGTGGAATAAGCAATCACGCGCTTGATGTCGTTCTGGATGATGCCCAGGAAACCCATGAACAGCGCCGTGATCGCGCCAATCACCATGATGAAGCTCAGCGCGGTATCGCTGAGTTCAAACAGCGGCGACATGCGCGCCACCATGAAGATGCCAGCCGTCACCATGGTTGCCGCATGAATCAACGCAGAAATAGGTGTTGGGCCTTCCATCGAGTCAGGCAGCCACACGTGCAACGGAAACTGGGCTGACTTGCCCATGGCCCCGATAAACAGGCAAATACAGATGACCGTCACCAACATCCAGCCGGTACCCGGCAAGGTCAGCTGGGACAACTCGCCAGCCTTGGCAAACGCTTCGCCATAGTTGAGCGTGCCGGCATAGGCCGCAATCAGGCCAATGCCCAGAATAAAGCCGAAATCGCCCACGCGATTCACGAGGAAGGCCTTCATGTTGGCAAAAACCGCGCTGGGTTTGTTGAACCAGAAGCCGATCAGCAAATACGAGACAAGGCCCACCGCTTCCCAGCCAAAAAACAGCTGCAGCAAGTTGTTGCTCATCACCAGCATCAGCATGGAAAAAGTGAACAGGGAAATGTAGGCGAAGAAGCGGTTATAGCCTTCGTCTTCTTCCATGTAGCCAATCGTGTAGATGTGCACCATGAGCGAGACAAACGTCACCACGCACATCATCATGGCCGTGAGGCCATCGACCAGAAAGCCGACTTCCATTTTTAGTCCGCCGACCACCATCCAGGTGTAGAGCGTTTCATTGAAGCGTGCGCCATCCAGCGCCACGCTTTTGAGCGTCATGGCCGAAATGATGAACGCCACCAGCACACCCAGAATGGTCAGGGTATGCGACAGGCGCCGACCAATCCAGTTACCGCCGAAGGAGGTTCCCAAAATACCAGCCGCCAGAGCGCCGGCCAGGGGTGCCAGCGGGACGGCCAGCAAGCTCGATGCAGAAAGGGTTTGACTCATGTTTTTATTAACCCTGGAGCGTATTAAGTTCGTCGACGTTGATGCTGGACTTGTTGCGGAACAGCAGCACCAGTATGGCCAGTCCGATGGCCGATTCGGCCGCCGCAACCGTCAGAATGAAAAACACGAAGATCTGACCGGCCATGTCGTTCAGGTAGTACGAAAAAGCCACGAAGTTCATGTTGACGGCCAGCAGCATGAGCTCAATCGCCATGAGCAAAATAATCAGATTTTTGCGGTTCAGGAAAATGCCAATGATGGACAGCGCAAACAGCATGGCGCCCAGAGAAAGAAAATGTCCCAACGTCAGCGTCATGATTGTTTTTCCTCAGCGGTCGTGCTGGCCGGCGATGCGACGACCACAGACTTCATTTTGACCAGGCTGACCCGGTCTCCGCGCTTGACCCGAACCTGGTCAGCGGCATTGGTATGTTTGGAATCCTTGCGCTCGCGCAAGGTCAGTGCGATGGCGGCAATGATGGCCACCAGCAAAATAACGGCCGCTATTTCCAGCGGGTAAATGTATTCAGAGTAAAGCAACACGCCAAGAGCCTTGGTGTTGGATACCTGGTCGCCAATCTGGCCCGCAGCAGATGCCAGTTTGGGCGGTTCACGAAACCCGCCCATCAACACATAGGACATTTCCAGCGCAATCACAACGCCCACCATGCCGGCCAGGGGGAAGTGTTTCCAGAAGCCCTTGCGTACGCCGTCCATGTTGATGTCCAGCATCATGACCACGAAGAGGAAGAGCACCATCACGGCGCCCACATACACGAGCACCAGCGTGATCGCCAGGAACTCGGCCTTGAGCAGGATCCAGATCGCGGCAGCCTGAAAAAATGCAAGCACCAGGAACAGCGCTGCATGCACTGGATTACGCGCGGTGATGACACGGAATGCTGAGAACAGCAATACCGCGGCAAAAAAATAAAAAAGACCGGTTATAGCGTCCATGTTTTTATAAATTCTTTCTTGAGGCGACTACTTGGACGGGGAATTCAGCGATAAGGGGCATCTGCCGCCCTGGCGGCTGCAATTTCGGTTTCATAGCGATCGCCTACCGCCAGCAACATCTCTTTGGTGAAATACAGGTCACCGCGCTTTTCACCGTGGTATTCAAAAATATGCGTTTCGACGATGGAATCGACCGGGCAACTCTCTTCGCAAAAACCGCAAAAAATGCATTTGGTCAGGTCGATGTCGTAACGCGAGGTGCGGCGGCTGCCGTCTTCGCGCACGTCGGATTCAATGGTGATCGCCATCGCCGGGCAGACGGCTTCGCAGAGCTTGCAGGCAATGCATCGCTCTTCACCGTTTTCATAGCGGCGCAGTGCGTGCAAGCCGCGAAACCGGGGGCTTTGCGGTGTTTTCTCTTCAGGAAACTGGATGGTGATCTTGCGCTTGAACATGTACTTGCCGGTCAGGGCCATGCCCTTGAACAGCTCGGTCAACATGAAGCTTGAAACAAAATCCTTGACGGAGGCTACGGTAGACATATCAGTTTCCTGCGGGAGTGAAGCTTGCCGGCGATGCATTCATGCAAGCAGGGGCCGCGGAACCGGCTTTGCCGGGCCGCAGGCGCAGCAGCCCCCTCGGGGGGCAGAGAGCGACACGAAGTGAGCAAACGTGGGGGCTCATGCTATTTCCAGATGTTGTAAGAAGTCTGCATCCAGGCCCCGACAACCACCAGCCAGACCAGCGTCACCGGTATGAAGATCTTCCAGCCCAGGCGCATGATCTGGTCATAGCGAAAGCGCGGAAAGGTGGCGCGTACCCACAGGAACATGGTGACGACTACAAACGTTTTTGCACCCAGCCAGATCCAGCCGGGAATAAAGCTCAAAAACTCAAAGGGAGGCAACCAGCCGCCAAGAAACAGCAGGACGGCCAGAATGGCTACCAACCACATGTTGGCATATTCAGCCAGGAAGAACATGGCGAACGCCATGCCGGAGTACTCCACCATGTGGCCCGCCACAATCTCGGATTCGCCTTCCACCACGTCAAACGGGTGACGGTTGGTCTCGGCCAGAGATGAAATGAAATAAACCACAAAAATCGGCAGCAGGGGTAACCAGTTCCACGACAGGAAGTTCATGCCCTGACTGGCCCCCATTCCCTTTCCCTGGCCCATCACGATATCGGTCATGTTCAGGCTGCCCGACACCATGAGGACGACGACAAGGCAAAAACCCATGGCAATTTCATAGCTCACCATTTGGGCAGAAGCCCGCATGGCACCCAAAAACGCATACTTGGAGTTGGAGGCCCAGCCCGCAATGATCACGCCATACACCTCCAGCGAGGTGATCGCCATCAGAAACAGCAAGCCGGCATTGATGTTGGCCAGCGCCACGTCGGGACCAAAAGGAATGACGGCCCATGCGGCCAGGGCCGGCATGATGGTCATGATCGGGCCAAGCACGAACAAGCCTTTGCTGGCGGCCGTCGGAATGATGATCTCCTTGGTCAACAATTTGAGCGCATCCGCAATCGGCTGCAGCAAACCAAAGGGACCTACGCGGTTGGGGCCCAGACGGATTTGCGTGAAGCCAATGGCCTTGCGTTCCCACAGCGTGAGGTAGGCAACGCAGCCCATCAGCGGCAACAAGACGCAGACGATCTTGATCAGCACCCACAGTACAGGCCAGACCGTCGCTGGCCAGATACCGCCCATCAAGCCCTGGCCGAAGCCGTAAACTGCATCAATCATGCGCCGACTCCTTCGAGCTGAGATGACTGACGGGCATCCGCCGTCAGCTGTAGCGAGGGTGCCCGCCGGACGAGACCGTCGAGCTGGTAGATACGGGCAACTACAGGTGCCTGGCCAGCGGCAGACACCACGTCAATGCGCGCATCGCTTGCATTGCCCAGCTTGTCGGCCGGCACGTGCGTCAATTCAGAGCCCGGAATCTGCTTGAGCACCTCTTGCGAGGATTCAAAATCGAAACCCGGCAAGCCCAGCAGGTTCGCCAAGACGCGCAATACTTTCCAGGCCGGCCGCGTGTCCCCCAAAGGTTTGACGACCGCATGAAAACCCTGCACGCGGCCTTCCGCATTAACAAACGTGCCGGGCGTTTCCGTGAAGGGTGCAATCGGCAGCAACACGTCGCTGAAGCTCATGTTGGATTTAAAAGGACTCAGCGTCACCACCATCTGGATCGCGTTCAGCGACGTCCTGGCCACCGCACCTTTAGCCGAATCAAACTCGGGTTCATTGTTCAGCAGCAGCACAGCTTTCAATCGGCCATCGAGCATCTGGCCGGCATGGAGACCTTTGTCGCCCGGCAAAGCACCTGCCCACTGGGCACCGACCGTATTGGCGGCCTCCGTGAGGTAACCTACCGTGGCGCCAGTCTGAACACCCAGCCAATTGGCCAAAGCCAGCAGGCTGGACGCATTGGCATGATGCGCGGCAGCGTTGCCCAGCAAAATGGCCTTGCGCTCGCCACCCGAGAGCGAGGCGGCAATCGCCTTCGCTGCTTCGGTCGCTTGCCCGGCGGCCGGCGCTGGCACACCCTTTTCTTGCGCAATGGCTGCGGCAACGTCCGCCAGGCCCTGCACCCATGCATCGGGTGAAGCCAAAAGCGTGTTGGCGACAGGCATGGCCCATGCATCGGCAGAACTCAATTCGGCAGCTGAATTAATCGTACTGATGGCGCAACCCTTGCGCACGGACTGGCGAATACGCTGCGCGAACAGCGGGTGGTCCTTGCGCAGGTTGGATCCGACGACGAGCACGCGTTGCAGGTCTGACAGCGAGGCGACCGAAGTCCCGAGCCAGCGCACCAACGAAGAAGGAAGAAACTCTGCGTGGCGCAAACGATGATCAATGTTCTCGCTTCCGAGACCGCGCATCAGTGCGGCCGCGAGGGTCAACTCTTCCAGCGTGCTGTGCGGGCTGGCCAGCGTACCAATGCTCTCGGCGCCATGCTCGGCCTTGATCTGCTTGAGGCCGTTGGCGACATACTCAAGTGCTGTCTGCCAGTCGACGGTTTTCCATTCGCCGCCCTGCTTGAGCATGGGGCTGGTCAGCCGCTCATCGCCGTTCAGCGATTCATAGGAGAAACGGTCGCGGTCGGCAATCCAGCACTCGTTGACCTCTTCGTTTTCAAGTGGCACCACGCGCATGACCTTGTTGTTCTTGACCTGAACAATCAGGTTGGCACCGGTCGAGTCGTGCGGGCTGACCGACTTGCGGCGCGACAGCTCCCACGTGCGGGCGCTGTAGCGGAAAGGCTTGCTGGTGAGCGCACCGACCGGGCAAATGTCGATCATGTTGCCTGACAGCTCGGAGTCCACCGACATGCCGACAAAGGTCTCAATCTCGGCATGTTCGCCGCGATGCGACATGCCCAGTTCCATCACGCCGGCCACTTCCTGGCCAAAGCGCACGCAGCGGGTGCAATGGATGCACCGGCTCATCTCCTGCATGGAGATCAGCGGACCCACGTCCTTGTGGAACACCACGCGTTTTTCTTCTTCGTAGCGCGACGCACCCGAGCCGTAGCCGACGGCCAAATCCTGCAGCTGGCACTCGCCGCCCTGATCGCAGATAGGGCAGTCCAGCGGGTGGTTGATCAGCAGGAACTCCATCACCCCTTTCTGGGCCTTGATGGCTTTGTCGTTCTTGGTATGAACAATCATGCCCTGGGTGACCGGGGTGGCGCAGGCGGGCATGGGCTTGGGCGCCTTTTCCACATCCACCAGGCACATGCGGCAGTTGGCCGCAATGCTCAGCTTCTTGTGGTAGCAAAAATGCGGAATATAGGTGCCCGCTTTTTCAGCCGCGTGCATGACCGTGCTGCCTGCCGGCACTTCCACTTTCTGGCCGTCTAGTTCTATTTCAACCATATTTTTTTTCTTTCCGCGATCAGACGTGGCTTGAGGCCCGCGCAGCACCTTCAGGGGCTGCGACTTGAGGGGCTGGTGGTTTGATCATGGCCTCAAACTCATGGCGGAAATGCTTGATCATGGCGCGTACCGGCATGGCGGCAGCATCGCCCAACGCGCAAATGGTGCGGCCCTGGATGTTGTCCGCCACCGAGTTCAGCAAGTCCATATCGCCCTGGCGGCCCTTGCCGTGGTGGATACGGTCCACCACGCGCCAGAGCCAGCCCGTGCCTTCGCGGCAAGGCGTGCACTGTCCGCAAGACTCGTGCATATAAAAATAGGACAGCCGCTTGAGCGACTCGACCATGCAGCGGCTGTCATCCATGACGATCACGGCGCCTGAACCGAGCATGGAGCCCGCCTTGGCGATCGAGTCATAGTCCATGGTGCACTCCATCATGATGGAGGCTGGCAGCACAGGAGAAGAGGAACCGCCTGGAATGACGGCCTTGAGCGTGCGACCCTTGCGAACGCCGCCAGCCAGTTCCAGCAAGGTCGAAAACGGCGTCCCCATGGGTACCTCATAGTTGCCGGGCATCTCGACGTCACCGGAAACCGAATAAATCTTGGTTCCGCCGTTGTTGGGCTTGCCGCATTCAAGGTAGGCCGCACCGCCATTGCGAATGATCCACGGCACGGCCGCGAAGGTTTCGGTGTTGTTGATGGTCGTGGGTTTGCCGTACAAGCCAAAACTGGCAGGAAACGGCGGCTTGAAGCGGGGCTGGCCTTTTTTGCCTTCGAGTGATTCCAGCAAGGCGGTTTCTTCACCGCAAATGTAGGCGCCAAACCCATGCGCCGCATGGAGCTGGAAATTAAAACCGCTGCCGAGAATGTTGTCACCCAGCAAACCTGCAGCGCGGGCCTCGTCGAGCGCCGCTTCAAACCGCTGGTAGGTGGCAAAAATTTCGCCGTGGATGTAGTTGTAGCCCACGCTGATACCCATGGCATACGCCGCGATCGCCATGCCTTCAATCACGCTGTGCGGGTTGTACTGCATGATGTCGCGGTCCTTGCAGGTGCCCGGCTCGCCCTCGTCCGAGTTGCAGACCAGGTATTTCTGGCCTGGAAACTGACGCGGCATGAAACTCCATTTGAGTCCCGTCGGGAAACCCGCACCGCCGCGGCCGCGCAGACCGCTGGCCTTGACTTCGGCGATCACCTGATCCGGCGTCATGCCGACAGTTCCAGCCTCACCACCGGATTGATCGCCGCCCTGCGCCAAAATCTTGCGCAGCGCCTGGTAGCCGCCACGGGCTTCGTAGTCCTTGAGTTGCCAGTTGCGGCCGTCAAGGTCTGCCAGGATTTGTGGATTGATGTGCCGACCGTGAAAACAGCTCTGCACACCGGTTGCAGCAAATTGCGCCAGCACGCTTTGCGCCGCTGCGCTGCGACTTGAATTGGATGCAAGCGTCATGACGACTGGCCTTCGGCAGATTTGAGACCATCGATGAGCTGGTCGAGTTTTTCGTTGCTCATGAAGCTGCACATCGTCAGGTCATTGACCAGCATGACCGGTGCGTCCGCACAGGCGCCCAGGCACTCGGACTGCTGCAGGGTGAACAGGCCATCGGCGCTGGTTTCACCCATGCAAATACCCAGCTTGTGCTCCAGGTGCTTGAGCGCATTCGCGCCGTCACGCAGCTGGCACGGCAGATTGGTGCAGACATTGAGCTTGTACTTGCCCACCGGCTGCTGGTTGTACATGTTGTAGAAGGTGGTGACCTCATGCACTGCAATCGGCGCCATGTCCAGGTAGTCGGCGACCAGGCGTTCGCTTTCCGCGCTGACGAAACCATGCGCTTCCTGGACGATGGTCAGACAGGCCATCACAGCCGACTGCCGCTGGTCGGCAGGGTATTTGGCGACTTCGCGTTCAAAACGCGCTTGGGTTTGTTCAGAAATCATGGAAGAACTCATTGAATTTAGCGGTCAATTTCACCGAACACAATGTCCATGGTTCCGATGATCGCAACGGCGTCTGCAATCATGTGGCCGCGCGACATTTCATCCATGGCGGCCAGATGCGAGAAACCAGGTGGACGAATCTTCAGGCGGTAAGGCTTGTTGGCACCGTCGCTGACGATATAAATCCCGAACTCGCCCTTGGGATGCTCGACGGCGGCATAAGCCTCGCCTTCGGGCACATGAAAGCCTTCGGTAAAAAGCTTGAAATGGTG
>NZ_JADMJK010000106.1 GCF_018780625.1 Polaromonas sp.
CAAAGCCGAACGCCACCGCCAGCAGGGCGCCCACGATGATGGCCAGGCTCAGGCTACCCAGCAGACTGCTGAGCGACCAGGCCAGGTAGGCGCCCAGCATGTAAAAACTGCCGTGGGCCAGATTGACGACGCCCATGATGCCGAAGATCAGCGTGAGCCCGGCGGCCAGCATGAACAGCAGCAGGCCGTACTGCACGCCGTTGAGCAGCTGGATGAAAAAGTTGGCTGGATCCATCAATGTCCGTCAATGCTTGGGGGGTGGGGTCTTCAGGGCAAGGCAAAAATAAGGGAGGTTCAAGAACCTCCCCGTGGCTGGCATACCGGGCCGGTTAACCCATCTTGCAGCCCACGCCCGAATCGGCCAGCGCCTTGGCGGCCACGCCTATCACCTTGTTTTCGCCGTTTTCAACCACGCGCAGATAGATGTCCTGCACCGGGTTGTGCGCCTTGCTCATGGTCCACTTGCCGCGCGGGCTGTCGATGGTGGCGCCTTCCATGGCTTTGTAGAGGGCCGGTTTGCTGGCCAGGTCGCCCTTGACGGCGTTGGCGCCCTGGATCAGCAGCAGCCCGGTGTCGTAGCCCTGCACCGCATACACGTCGGGCTGGCTGCGAAAGGCCTTGGCGTAGTCGAGCCGGAATTTCTTGTTGCGCGGCGTGTCGAGCGAGTCGCTGTAGTGCATGGTGGTCACGATGCCGTCCGCGGCCGGGCCGGCGGCAGTCAGCACGCCCTCGGTCAGAAAACCCGAGCCGTACAGCGGAATCTTGCCCTTCAGGCCAGCGGCGGCATAGTCGCGAATGAACTTGGCGGCACCGCCGCCCGCAAAGAAGCAGGCCACGGCATCCGGCTTGAGGGCGGCAATTTCAGTCAGCAAGGCCTGGAATTCAACCTGCGGAAACGGCAGGCCAAGTTCCTTGACGATGGTGCCGCCCGCGGCGGTGTAGCTTTCCTTGAAGCCTTCAAAGGCTTCGTCGCCGGCGGCGTATTTCCAGGTGATCCAGACGGTTTTCTTGTGGCCTTTGGCCATCATGGCCTGGCCCAGGGCGCGGGTGGGCTGCGAATTGCTGAAGGAGGTGCGGAACACGTTGGGCGCGCACAGGCCGCGGGTGGCGGCGTGCACCCCGGCGTTGGGAATCAGGCTCAGCACGCCGCTGTCGCGCGCCACTTTCTGGATGCCCATCTGCACGCCCGAATGCACGGTGCCGACCAGCACGTCGACCTTGTCGCGCTGCACCAGCTTGCTGGCGTTTTCAATCGCCTTGGAGGGCTCGGACTCGTCGTCTACCTTGAAGTATTCGATCTCGCGCCCACCCAGCTTGCCGCCTTGCTCGTTGATGGCCATGCGAAAGCCGTTTTCAATGGCCACGCCAAGCTGCGCAAAGGTGCCGGTGTAGGGCAGCATGAAGCCCACGCGCAACTTGCCGGACTGGGCGCGAACCATTTCGGGCAGCAACAGGCCGGTGGAGGCGGCGCCGATAACGGCAGCGCTGCGGGTCAGAACGAGTCGGCGAGAGGTCATTGAAAAACTCCTGGTAAGGACTGGAAATGGTTTGGGGCCATGTTAAGGGCGCGGCGCAGCGGCGGCCCTAGTGTAAAACCCGAGATTGACTGCTAAATTATTCATGTTTAAAGCAATTGCCTGCGTCGTTTTTGAGGCGATGCGGCCCAAATGGCTGCCCGCTACCCGGTCTGGCGCAGTTTGAAACGTTGTATCTTGCCCGTCGCTGTTTTGGGTAACTCGTCCATGAAGGTGATCCAGCGCGGGTATTTATAGGGCGCCAGTTGCTCTTTGACATGCGCCTTGAGCTCGTCCGCCGTCGCCATGTGCCCGGGCTTGAGCACGACACAGGCCTTGGGCTTGACCAGCTGGTCGGCGTCGGGCACGCCGATCACGGCGACTTCCAGCACGGCCGGGTGCGTCATCAGGCTGGCTTCAACCTCGAACGGTGAAACATAGATGCCGCCGACCTTGAGCATGTCGTCGCTGCGTCCACCATAGGTGTAATAGCCGTCTGCGTCCCGCGTGTACTTGTCGCCGCTTCGGGTCCACTCGCCGACAAAGGTGGCCTTGGTTTTGGCGCGGTTGTTCCAGTACATCAGCGCGGCACTGGGGCCCTTGATCTGCAACTCGCCAATTTCGCCTGCGGCGCACGCGTGGCCGTCGTCGCCCACGATGCGCACCTCGTAACCGGGCACCGCCTGGCCGGTGGTGCCGTAGCGCACCCGGCCCGGGCGGTTGCTTAAAAAGATGTGCAGCATTTCCGTCGAGCCAATGCCATCGAGCACGTCGCAACCATAGTCGGCGCGCCATTTCCTGCCGATCCCGGCCGGCAGCGCCTCGCCCGCGCTGGTGCAGATGCGCAGATTGAGCGCCGACCTGTCCGGCCGCGCCGGGTCCGCCAGCAGGGCGGCATACAGCGTGGGCACGCCATAAAAAATAGTCGGCTGGTATTTTTGCAGCACGTCAAACACGGCAGCAGGCGTGGGCCGGGCCGGTAGCAGCACGGTGGTGGCACCTACGCTCATGGGAAAGGTCAGGGCGTTGCCCAGGCCGTAGGCAAAAAACAGCTTGGCGGCGGAATACACCACGTCTGACGCCTGGATGCCCAGCACGGCGCGGCCATACAGCTCGGCGGTCGGCATCAGGTGGCTGTGCAGGTGCACCGTGCCCTTGGGCATGCCGGTTGAGCCGCTCGAATACAGCCAGAAACAGGTCTCGTCGGCGCAGGTGGGCGCTATGTTTTTGGTCGCTGATGACGTCTGCACAGCCTGCGCCAGTGAGGTGTAAGGCAGCGATTCATCGCTGCCGGCCAGCCACACCGCGCGCAGCGTCTCGATGTTTCCGAGCAGTGGTTCAAACACCGGCAGCAGGGCCTGTGAAACGATCAGGCCCTGGGCGCGCGAGTCCCGCAGCATGAACTCGAACTCTGCCGTGGTCAGCAAGGTATTGGCGGCCACGGGCACCACGCCAGCCAAAATGCAGCCCAAAAATGCCACAGGCCACTCGGGCGTGTCGAGTATGGCCAGCATGACGCGGCTTTCAGGCGCGAAACCCTGGGCGCGCAAGGCATTGGCAAAGCGCTGCGCCTGCTCGGCCAGCGCGCCGTAAGTGAGCTGCTCGCCGCTGAGCGCATCAATGAAGGCCACCTTATCGGGGTGCGCCGCATTGCGCGCCAGCAGATCGTGGGCCGCGTTGTAGTCACGCGGAATGGTCACCACGGGTGGATTCGCCGAGTGATCGGTGCGGCTCAGTTGCATGCTTGTCTCCAGTTTTTCTTGAAACGCTATTATTGTTATAGCTAGTGATGCCCGTGACTAAATGGCTAAATGCCGTTTTTTCTTGAATATATAAAGAGGGGTGATTCAGGCTGTAGCGGCGCTTTGCGCGATGCCCGCCAGTGCGCTGGCAAGCCATTGGCGGCACCATTCGGCGCCTTCGGTTTCTGGCAGCGTGCCGCTGCTGGCGTCGTGGCACCAGACCTCGCCGATGCGCTGGGCGCCCAGGTCTTGCAGGCGCTCGTCAAACTTCTTGCCGCCAAAACAAAATGTCTGCAGGTAGGTGCGGTCCCCCAGCGCAATCACGCCGTAACGCACATGGCCCAAAAACTGCGGCTGCTCGGCCAGCGACTCGTACAGTGCCCGCGCATTGTCGGGAACGTCACCCGAGCCGTAGGTGGAGCTGCAAATGAGATAAATTGCATCTTTGGCATGGGCTGCGTCGAAGACGCTGATGTCCAGGTCGTCCATCATCGTGATCTCAATGCTGCTGACCAGGTCGGCGCAATCCATTTGAATCGCCTGCGCCACATAGTCTGCGGTGCTGGTCATGGTGCCCACCAGGATTTTGAGCTTCATCAAAAATTCTCCAGAAAATATGCAATAAACTGCTTGCTGTTTAATTAAACTGAAGCATACTGCAATTTTGCAGCCAATCGCTGCAATACATCCTCAGTGCAATCCATTTAAAACAGGCGCTTCTTGGAAACTTTAGCCGAACAGGAATCAAAGGTAACGATGAGCGAGTTGGGCGCCCGGGTGCGCGCCTGGCGGGCTCGCCGCGGCGTGACGCGCAAGGCGCTGGCCGCTGACTCGGGCCTGAGCGAGCGGTTTTTGGCCGATGTGGAGTCGGGCAAGGGCAATGTTTCAATCAACTCGCTGCAAGCCGTTGCCCGCGCACTGCATATTTCGCTGCTGGAGTTGCTGCAAGACGCCGTGCGCCCAGCGCTGACACGGGTCCAGGGCCTGCTGTTGCGCCTGGACGACACGCAACTGGACCAGGCCTACAGCCTGCTGGGCAGCACCTTTGGCCTGAACGACGCCATGGGCCGCGAGCAGCGGGTGGCGCTGATCGGCCTGCGGGGCGCCGGAAAGTCCACCCTGGGCAGCCAGCTGGCCGCCGCGCGGGGTGTGCCGTTCATTGAACTGGACCGCGAGATTGAGCGCGAGGCCGGCACCAGCATGAATGAAATCTTGCTGCTGCACGGCCAGGCCGGCTACCGGCGCTACGAGCGGCGCGCACTGTTCCGGATTGCCGAGGAGCATCCGGGCGGCGTGGTCATGACTACGGGCGGCAGCATTGTAAGCGAGCGCGAGACCTTTGACCTGTTGCAAAGCCGGTTTTACTGCGTCTGGCTCAAGGCTAGCCCCGAAGAGCACATGGGCCGCGTGGTGGCCCAAGGCGACATGCGGCCTTTTGACGCCACGCGCGGCGCCACCCACGAGGCCCTGGAAGATATCCGGCGCATTCTGGCCAGCCGCGAAGCGCTTTATGCCCGCGCGGACGCCGTGGTGGACACCGCCGCACGCACGCTGAAACAAAGCCTGAGGGACCTGGAGCGCGCGGTCCCTTCAATGAACACCACCAGCCCGGCCAAGCGGCCCACCAAGGAAACCCCATGAATGCCATGACAGAGCCTCTTTTGTTCAAACAGGTCATTGACGGCCAGGAGCGCGAGTTGGTGCGCTTTGCCACCCACCCCGGCAAATACCAGCACTGGACGCTCCATGTGGAGGGCGACGTCGCCCGGCTCAAGCTCGACATCAACGAAGACGGCGGCATCCGCCCGGGCTACAAGCTCAAGCTCAACAGCTACGACCTGGGGGTGGACATTGAACTGCACGACGCGATCAACCGCATCCGGTTTGAACACCCGGCTGTCAAGGTCGTGGTGTTTGAAAGCGGCAAGGAAAAAATCTGGTGTTCGGGCGCCAACATCTACATGCTGGGGCTGTCGACCCATGGCTGGAAGGTGAATTTTTGCAAGTTCACCAACGAAACCCGCAACGGCCTGGAAGACTCGTCCCGCCACGATGGCCTGAAAACCCTGGCCGCCGTCACGGGCGCCTGCGCTGGAGGCGGCTACGAACTGGCGCTGGCATGCGACCGCATTGTGATGGTCGATGACCGCAGCTCAACCGTGAGTTTGCCCGAAGTGCCGCTGCTGGGCGTGCTGCCCGGCACCGGGGGGTTGACCCGCATCACCGACAAGCGCAAGGTGCGCCGCGACCTGGCCGACATCTTTTGCACCACCTCCGAGGGCGTGCGCGCGGACCGCGCCAAGGACTGGAAGCTGATAGACGGCTACGCCACGCCGCAGCAGTTCAGTATCTTGCTTGCTACAGAAATAGAAGCGCTTCGCGTCCAGTCGACAAGGGCTGCAGGCTCAAAAGGCATTGAATTGACGGCCTTGAATGCGGTCATTGACGACACCGGCTACCACTACAGCGTGGTCGATGTGCTGGTGGAGCGCGACAAACGCATCGCCACGCTCACCATCAAGGCGCCAGTGGTAGCGATTGAATCGACCCCGCAGGGCATAGAGGCGGCCGGCGCCAACTGGTATCCGCTGACGCTGCAGCGCGAGCTCGACGACGCCATTTTGAACCTGCGCACCAACGAGCTGGAGGTCGGCACCTGGGTCATACGGACCCAGGGCGACGCGGCGCTTGTCATCCACATGGACGAGGTTCTGGCCGCCCTGAAAGACCACTGGCTGGTCAAGGAGACCACAGGCGCGCTGCGCCGCACGCTGGCGCGGCTGGACGTGACCAGCCGGTCGCTGATTGCGCTGGTCGATGCTGGTTCGTGCTTTGCGGGCACTTTGTATGAACTGGCGCTGGCCTGCGACCGCATTTATATGCTGGACTTGCCAGACGCACCCGACAGCGCGCCCGCACTGCAACTGAGCGCCGCCAATTTTGGCTGGTTCCCGGCCGTCAATGGCTTGAGCCGGCTGCAGACGCGGTTTTATGACGATGAAGCCACCATCCAGCAATTGAAAGCGCTCGGCACCGGCGCGATGCATGCCGGCCAGGCCTTGGCGCTGGGCCTGGTGACGGTAAGCCCCGACGACATCGACTGGGACGACGAGATTCGCATGCTGCTGGAAGAACGCGCCAGCCTGTCGCCGGACGCACTGACGGGCATGGAGGCGTCGCTGCGCTTTCCCGGCAAGGAAACCATGGAAACCCGGGTGTTTGGCCGGCTGTCCGCCTGGCAAAACTGGATTTTCATCCGCCCCAATGCGGTGGGGGAAGAGGGCGCCTTGAAGCTCTTTGGCACCGGCAAAAAGGCCAGGTTCGACTGGAAACGGATTTAAGGAAACACCATGAGCAACATCGATCTTCAAGCGCTTATTCCCAACAACGTCCAGCTCGGCGAAAACCGCCAGTTGCAGCGCGCACTGGAGCACTGGCAGCCGGCCTTTCTCAACTGGTGGGAGGAAATGGGCCCCAGCGACTTCAAGGCCAACGACGTCTACCTGCGCACCGCCGTGGGCGTGGATGCGTCAGGCTGGGCCAGCTACGGCTACACCCCCATGCCTGATTACCGCTGGGGCATTTTCATGGCTGACAAGGAAGAGGGTCGAAAAATCGGCTTTGGCGACCACAAGGGCGAAGACGTCTGGCAGGAAGTGCCCGGCGAATACCGCAGCGCGTTTCGCCGCCTGATCGTCACGCAGGGCGACACCGAGCCCGCGTCCGTCGAGCAGCAGCGCCTGCTGGGCCACACTGCGCCGTCGCTGTATGACCTGCGCAACCTGTTCCAGGTCAACGTCGAAGAAGGCCGCCACCTCTGGGCCATGGTCTATTTGCTGCACGCGCATTTTGGCCGCGATGGGCGCGAAGAGGCCGAGGAACTGCTCAAGCGCCACAGCGGCGACGCCGACAAGCCGCGCATTCTGGGCACCTTCAACGAGCCCATGGACAACTGGCTGAGCTTTTTCATGTTTACTTATTTCACCGACCGCGACGGCAAGTTCCAGCTCAAAAGCTTTGCCGAAAGCGCTTTTGACCCGCTGGCCCGCACCACGCGTTTCATGCTGACGGAGGAAGCGCACCACATGTTTGTGGGCGAAACCGGCATTGGCCGCGTCATACGGCGCACGCTGGAAGTAATGAAGCAACTGGACACCGACGATGTTGCCACCCTGCGCCAGGCTGGCGTGATCGATCTGCCCACGGTCCAGAAATTCATGAACTTCTGGTTCACGTCGTCGCTTGACCTGTTCGGCTCCGAAGCCTCCAGCAACGCCGCCAACTACTTCGGCAACGGCATCAAAGGCCGTCCAGACGAAGCCAAATTTGCCGACCACGTCGAGCGCGATACTGAAATGAGCATTCAGGTGCCAGACGGCAAGGGCGGCATGAAGAGCGAAACCATTTCCACGCGCAACGGCATGAACGAGATCACCCGCCTGGAATACGTGAAAGACTGCAATGTGGGCGTGACACGCTGGAACATGGGTATCAAGCGCGCCGGTATCAATTTTGAGTTGTCGCTGCCATCCACCCGCTTCCGGCGTTCGGTGGGCGTATGGGCCGGCAGCCACACCGACCCGCTGGGCCAGCCGATCAGCGCGGCTGAGTTTGAAGCCAAAAAAGACGACTGGCTGCCGACCGATGCGGACAAAACCTTCATCCACAGCCTGATGCAGCGCGTCACCGAGCCCGGCAAAATGGCCGGCTGGATTGCCCCGCCAGACCGCGGCATCAACGCCAATGCAATCGAGTATGAATACGTCAAACTCTGACGCCTCGCCAGCACGCAATAAAAAATGAGGCGCACCCTCAAAATCCGGCCTTCTGCGCGTTATAATTTATGCATGGCGGAGTGTGGCGCAGCCTGGTAGCGCACCTGGTTTGGGACCAGGGGGTCCAAGGTTCGAATCCTTGTACTCCGACCATAATTATTTTAAAAAAGCTCACTATGTGGGCTTTTTTTATATCTGTCCGTAGCTCAGTTGGATAGAGCATCAGCCTTCTAAGCTGAGGGTCGTGGGTTCGATCCCCTCCGGGCAGACCAATTCGACACTTGACGTCAAAACCCATCCAAACCCGCATGACGATTGGCTCAGCGCCATGAGAGACTGGTTGCCCCAAGGCCACCTGGCCTGGCTCTCAACGACACCGTAGCCAGCCTGCTACTCGTTGCCTTCGTATGCCGAGTCCGCCTATCGCGACCATCCTGGAAAATCAAGGCTGGGTCATGCTGTTTTGATGGTGTCCGTTTCCTTGGCAGCTTCGACGGCCATGGAAGGCGGGAGGGGCACGCCATTCTTCACCGCCAGCACTTCGGCCATCACGCTGACTGCAATCTCTGGCGGCGTCTTGCTGCCGATGTAAATGCCGATGGGACCGCGCAAGTGCGCCAGGCTGGCCTCGGTCTGTTCGAAGTGCTCGATCAGCCGCGCCCTGCGCGCCTGGTTGTTGCGCCGTGAGCCGATGGCGCCTACATAGAAGGCGTCGCTGCCCAGCGCTTCGAGCAGGGCCAGATCGTCCAGCTTTGGGTCGTGCGTGAGCGCGATCACGCAGCTGCGGCGGTCGACCTGGAACGCGCGCACCACGTCGTCTGGCATGCCGGTCAGCAAGGTGACGCCAGCCACCGACCAGCTGTTGCGGTATTCCTCGCGCGGGTCGCACACCGTGACTGCGAAACCGCTGAATAGTGCCATGGTGGCCAGGTATTCGGTAAGCTGGCCAGCGCCTATGAGCAGCATGCGGTATTCGGGCCCGAAGGTGTTGTGTAGCCATTTCCCGTCGTCTACCAGTGGGGCGGGCGGGACCACCGGGTGCAGGCTGACGCGCCCGGTGGCAAGCTCGGTGCGGCGCTGCACTAGGTGGCCCTGCGCCAGCGCGTCGATCAGGGTCTTGAGCAGGCTTGGGTCGGGGTTGAATTCGAGCACCAGCTCCAGGGTGCCGCCGCACGGAAGGCCGAAGCGGTGGGCTTCATCTGCCGACACGCCGTAGACCAGCCGCTCGGGCGGGCCTTTGGGAATGTCATGGGTGACACCGTCCCTTGTAGTGGCGTGGCTGTAGCGGTAGATCAGATCATCCTCGATGCAGCCACCCGACACCGATCCGACCACCGCACCACTTTCGCACAGGGCCATGGTGGAGCCCACGGGGCGCGGTGACGAACCCCAGGTACGAACGACGGTGGCCAGCAGCGCGCTCTGGCCGGCAGCGCGCCAGCCATGCAGGGTGCGCAGGACGGTAAGGTCGAGATTTTCCATGGTGTGTCGTCTGCTTTTGTTGCGGAGCGGGTCAGCTGGCGCCTCAGGTCAAGGCCAGCACCATGGACGGGAAGCTGGCGATCAGCAGCAACACGAGCAGCATCACGCCCACGTAGGGCAGCGAGCCGGCGAAGATGCTTTCCACAGAGACCTTGGGGTCGTTGAGGGTGGACTTGACCGTGAACACCGAGATGCCGAAAGGCGGGGTGAGCAGGCCGATTTCCACCGCGATGACGGTGATGATGCCGAAGTGGACCAGGTTGAAGCCAAGGCTGGCCGCGATCGGCACGGCCACCGGTGTCATGATCAGCAGGATGGAGCTGGAGTCCAGGATCATGCCGAGCAGCAGCAGGATCAGCACGTACAGCAGCAGGAAGCCGTAGGGGCCCAGGCCGGCGGCCTGCACGACCTCGCTGATCGCCACCGGCACGCCCGCCACCGACAGCATGCGGCTGTAGAAGCCCGCAGCCACCAGCAAGATCAGGATGCCGACCGACACCGCGCCGGTTTCGGTGAGCACGCGCCACAGGTTGCCGCCGCCGAGCTTGCGCCGCACGATGGCGATGACGAAGGCACCAAAGGCCCCAACGCCACCGGCTTCGGTGGGCGTGAAGAAACCGGAGTACAGGCCACCGAGCACCAGGGCCACCAGCGCGGCAATGGGAACCAGCTTGGACAGCATCTCGGCGGTGGTGAGCAGGCGGGCGGTGCTGCGCTCGGCAGCCATCTCGGCCTGGCGCTTGAGGTCGAACACCAGGCCAGGCGTGAACCGGGCCATCAGCATGATCATGATGGCGAAGGCTGCCGCCATCACGAAGCCGGGGATGATGCCTGCGATGAACAGGGTGCCGATGGACTGTTCGGCCAGCACGCCGTAGATGATGAGCAGCAGGCTCGGCGGAATCATCATGCCCAGCACCGAACTGCCGGCCACCGTGCCGGCGGCGAAGCTGGTGCGGTAGCCGTGGTGGACCATTTCGGGCACTGCCACGCGGGTGAACACCGCCGCCGAGGCGATGGACACGCCGGTGACGGCGGCAAACACGGTGTTGGCCGCCACGGTGGCCACACCCAGGCCGCCGCGCACGCGCCGCAGCAGGCTTTCGGCCACATCGAAGGTGTCCTTGCCGACGTTGGAGATCGAGACCAGCAGGCCCATCAGCACAAAGAGCGGGATGGTGGCAAAGATGTAGTCGGCCACGCCGTTGTAGGCGGAGAGGTACAACAGGCGCATGGCCATGTCGACGTCTTCGCGGATGAGCCAGATGCCGGTAAAGCCGACGGCGGTCAGCGCTACGGCAATGTGCAAACCGAACAGCACGAGAAAAACGAGGGCTCCGATCAGGAGTCCGCCCATGGCCAGTTCGCTCATGCGTGTGCTCCGGTGAAAGGTTGCTGGCGCAGCAGCGAGGGGATGCACGCCAGGTAGGCCAGGGCAGCGGCGATGGCGCCCAGTACGATGAGTGCCCGGAACGGCCAGGTGACCACTGTGAATACCCCTTGAACGCCGAAGTATTCCTTGATTCGCATGGCTTCCGTGAGCTCGGGCCAGGAGATGAAGGCCAGTGCGAAAAAGAGCAACGCGCCGACGACGACATTGAACACCTCAAGCACCTTGACGACGCCCGATGAACGCTTGCCTATGATGCGCAGCAGGAAGTCGCTGCGCGTCATGCGGCCGGAGCAGACGGCCGCAGCCAGTTGCAGGAAGACGATGGAGCCCACCGAGCGGGCAGCAAATTCAGCCACGCCGGTGATGGGCGAATCGAAGAAATTGCGGCCCAGCACGTCGGCCACGATCAGCAGCATCATGAGAAAAATCCACACCGTGCCCACAGCGGCCAGCACGTTGGCCACCCCCTGAAGGGGATTGGTCAGACCTGCGACGGCAGGGGTTTCGCTGGCGAAATCGGGTTCGTTGTGCAAGGTTCACCTGTGAAAGCTTGGGAAAATGCCACCCGGCTGCGCTGCGCCGGGTGGAGAGGGTGGAGAGGGTGGAGAGCGTGGGTCGAGGTCGATCAGCGGTTTTGCTGGTCCCAGTCGCGCAGGGGCTTCACGCCACGGGCGCGCAGTTCGTCGAAGTAGGCCTTGAGCACCTGCTTGCCCGCCTCACCCGTCCCTTTCAGCCAGGGCGCCACGATGTTGGGCAGGCTGTTGACCCACTTGGCCTTCTCGGCCTGGGGCAGGTCGGTGATCTGCAGGCCAGCGGCCTTCATGGTGTCGAGCGCGGCGTTGGCGGTCTTGGTCACGTGCTTGCCATGGGCCACCGAGGTGGCCTTGCCGGCCTTGAGCATGGCGTCCTGCACTTCCTTCGGCATGCCGTCGAAGACCTTCTTGTTCACGGCCACACTGCCGAAGTACATGGCGCCGATGTCGACGCGCGTCAGGTGCTTGGCCACCTCGTACACGCGGGCCGGACCGATGCCGCTGGCAAATGACAGGGCGCCATCGGTCACGCCGGTCTGGATGTTGGTGTAGTAAGTGGTCAACGCGCCATCCACCGGGGTGGCGCCGGTCTCGCGCAACCAGTTGGCCGAGGTGCCAGGCGCGTTGATGCGCTTGTTCTTCAGGCTGGCCATGTCCTTGACCGGGAAGGTGGCGTAGATGTCGTAGCTGTCGGTGATCAGCGAGGACAGCGGCACCATGTTCTGCGCGGCCCAGCTGTCGCGCAGGGCGGGCACGCTGGCGTTGAGCTTGTCGAAGATCTCGATGAGTTGTTCGTGGTTGGTGGTGGCGAACGGGGTGAAGTAGGTCACGTTCTGCAGCGGCATGGCGGAGTTCTCCCACACCGTGCCGACCATGCCCACGTCCACGATGCCGTCGCGCACGGCGGCGCGCGTGTCGGTGAACTTGTAGAGCGTGCCGCCGTAGTTCTCGCGCCAGCGCACTTCGTATTTCGCACCGCCTTCCTTCAGGAGGCGGTCCACCTCGGGCTGGAACACTTCCTTCATGGCGAAGGCCCAGATGTTGGTGGTGGGGTGGCTGGAGCCGATGTTGACCGTGACGCGCTGCTGCGCGATGGCGGATCCGGCAGTCATCGTGGCGCCGATGGCGACCAGGGTCGCGATGACGATTTTCTTGAGCTTCATATTGTCTCCTCGGTGGGTTTCATGGCTGACAGTGCAGCCGGGTTGGCTTCATCAAAAAAAAGGTGGGTCAGCGTCTTGCCGGGCGCTTGCGCGCGCTGGCGGCGGTCTCGGCAAATAACGCGCGGCTGGCCAGCAGGTAAGCGCGCACGCGGTCGCGCACCAGGGCTTCGCCGTAGCCCTCATGGGCGCTCTCGCTGTAGACGTCCTGCGCGTAGATCCAGCGCCGCATGGCGATGTAGAAGAAGCCGCCGTGCAGGCCCATGAGCAGCTCCATCTCGCGCTCGCTGGCCTTGGCGCGGCTGGCCATGCCGCGAAAGCGGCGCGTCTCGCGGATCAGGCGCGGGAACAGCCGGGCCCGCAACAAGGCAAAGAAACGGTCGGTGATGGTGTGGTCGGTCAGGCCCGCGAACACCAGGATGCGCACGAACTCCTTCGAGAGCGTGATGGTCACGTACTCCAGGTAGAAGGCGGTGAGCTTGTCTTCCACCGGCATGTCAGGGTCGTCGAGCAGCGCATCCCACTCGGGGCGCCAGCGGCCTTCAAACACCTCGAGGTAGACGCGGTCGACCAGCGCCTGCTTGGTGGGGAAGTAATGGTAGAGCAGCGCGTGCGTCACGCCGATGCTCTTGGCCAGGTCGCGCAGCTGGCCGCCAAAGCCGTGCACCGCAAAGAACTGGATCGCACCGTCCAGGATCTGGCGCTCGCGCTCGGCCACACCCATGCGCCGGCGTGCCGGGGCTTCGAGCGCTTGCGGAAGGGCTTCTGGCACCGTATCAGGGTTTGTCTGGATGCGCACGCTATTTACCTGCGAGTCAATGATTTGTACCATTGTTAACCGACTGGTAAACAAAAACACCCGTGAAAACCCGAGGATTAAAGGCATGGAATTAACTGGAGACATCCTGATCGGCGCACCGCGCGAGAAGGTCTGGACTGGGCTCAATGACCCCGAAATCCTGATGCGCTGCATTCCCGGCTGCGAAAGCATGGAGGCCACCAGCCCGACCGAGCGCACCGCGCGCGTGGCGGTGAAGGTGGGCCCCGTTCGCGCCCGCTTCGTGGGCCATGTGCGCATGGAAGACATCCGCCCCAACGAAGGCTGCGTGCTGCGCTTTCAAGGCTCGGGCGGCGCGGCCGGCATGGCCAAGGGCCACTCGAATGTGGAGCTCACCGACGAAGCTGGCGGCACGCGTTTGCGCTACACAGCACAGGCCGCCATCGGCGGCAAGCTGGGCCAGGTGGGGGGCCGCATGATCGACGCCGCGTCCAAACAGATGGCGGACCAGTTCTTCACGGCGTTCAACGAACAGATGGTGGGCGTGCCGGTGACCGAGCCTGAGCCGATACAGCCTGCCGAGATCTCGGCTGCGGCCGCGCCAGGCACCGCCGCTGCGGCGCCGTCCACCTTCGTGCCGCGTTCCATCCAGGCACCGCAGCCTGCCGTCAGCGGCGAAGGCGTGCGCGTGCTGTGGTTCGTGCTGGGTGCCCTGTCCACCGGCTTCGGCGTGTGGATCGCCTCTTTGTTGACTTCCTGAGGACTGCCCCATGAAAGCCGCTGCCTTTGACTACGTCAAACCCGCCTCGATCGACCAGGTGCTCGCGCTGCTGCAGGAGCACGGCGACGACGCCCGCCTGCTGGCCGGTGGCCAGACGCTGATGGCCACCCTGAACATGCGCCTGTCTGAACCGCAGCTGGTGATCGACATCACCGGCATCGAATCCTTGCGCGGCATCAGCGTGCAGGGCCAGGTGCTGCGCATCGGCGCGCTGGCCACGCACACCGACATCGAGTGCAGCCCCTTGGTGGCGCGCCACGCACCGCTGCTCAAGGCGGCTGCGCCCCACATCGCGCACCGGGCCATCCGCAACAGCGGCACCTGGGGCGGCTCCATTGCCTACGCCGACCCGGCGGCCGAGTGGCCCACCTGCCTGCTGGCGCTGGGCGGCACCGTGATCGCGCGCGGCCCCCGGGGCGAGCGCCGCATCGCAGCCGATGACTTCTTCACCGGCCTCTACAGCACCGCGCTGCAGCCCGACGAGCTGCTGGCCGCCTGCGAGATACCGCTGGCGGGTGCCGACCACTGGTTTGGCTTCAGCGAACTGGCACGCCGCCACGGCGACTACGCCATCGTGGGCATGGCCGCCACGGCCCGGCGCGACGGCGCGGCGCTGCGCGACTTGCGCATCGTGCTGCTGGGTGTGGACGCCACGCCGGTGCGCGCCCGCCAGACCGAGGCGCTGCTGGAAGGCCGGGTGCCGGACCTGGCCACCGTGACCCAGGCCGTGGCAAGCCTGCGCAGCGAGATCGACCCGCTGCCCGACCTGACCAACACCCCCGACACCAAACGCCACCTGGCCGGTGTGCTGCTGCAGCGCATGCTGCCCACCAGCACCTGAGCCCATCCAAGGAACATTCATGGCAGACCTGTACCCGATCAAAGTCACCGTCAACGGCAAGCCCCACCAGTGCAGCGTGCAGCCCCGCACCCACCTGGTGGATTTCCTGCGTGAAGACCTGGGCCTCAAAGGCAGCCACCTCGGCTGCGAACACGGCGTGTGCGGTGCCTGCACCGTCGAGCTCAACGGCCAGATTGTGCGCGGCTGCCTCACCCTGGCCGTGCAGGCCGACGGCGGCAGCGTGCAGACCATCGAGGGAGTGAGCCAGTCCGGCGTGATCCGTGACCTGCAGGAAGCCTTTGTGCGGCGCAACGCGCTGCAGTGCGGCTTTTGCACGTCGGGCATGTTGATGGCGGCCAAGGAGCTGGTCGAGCAGATGCCTGGTGCCAACCGCGCCGAGGTGCGCGACTGGATTTCGGGCAACTACTGCCGCTGCACCGGCTACCACGCCATCGTGGACGCGATCTGCGACGTGCTGCAACAACGCAAGGAGGCCACCGCATGAAGCGCGACACTGTCAACCTCGAACCCGGCATCGACCACGCCAAGCCGCTGACCCCGGTCAACGACGACCAGCGCTACATCGGCGCATCGGTGCCGCGCGGCGGCATCGAGCGCCTGACCCAGGGCCTGGGCCAGTACGTAGACGACATCGAGTTGCCGCGCATGGCCCATGTGGTCTTCTGGCGCAGCCCGATCGCGCACATGCGCATCAAGTCGGTCAACGCCGACTTTGCCCGCGCCATGCCCGGCGTGCTGCTGGTGGCGGATGGGCAGGACCTGGCCAAAGTCTGCAAACCCTGGGTGGCAACGCTGGAACACCTGGCGGGCATGAAATCGGCGCCGCAATACCCGCTGGCGCTAGACCGCGCCTGCTGGCAGGGCGAACCGGTAGTGGCGGTGGTGGCTGAAACCCGCGCCGAGGCCGAGGACGCGCTGGCTTACGTGCAGGTGGACTGGGAAGAGCTGCCCGCCGCCACCGACATGCTCACCGCGCTGGACCCCGCCACGCCACTGATCCACCCCGAGCTGGGCGACAACCTGTGTTTCACCCGCAGCCTGAACGTGGGGGACGTGGACGAGACCTTTGCCAGGGCCGAGGTGGTGGCCGAGATCGATT
>NZ_JADMJK010000233.1:0-5963 GCF_018780625.1 Polaromonas sp.
GCGTGTGCAGCCGCGGCATCTTGTAGTTCACGACGGCAACGCCGACGCAATCCGCACTGCCTGAAATATCACCATGTCGCATCTTTGTACTCCTGTCGTGTGGATGGCCTGCCAGTGTGGCGCCGCCCTGTGCGTAGCGCACTACGTCAATTGACGTATTCCTGAATACAGGTGCAGCAGATAAATTTCACTCCAACGCAGACCTGGTAACGGGATGCGGAAACCCCCCCACCTTCCAGGAGCCCATATGTCAGCTGATTCGTCTTCTCCGCTTTCCACTATTCCTGATTCAGCCACGCGCCGCAGGTTGCTGCAGTTGATGGCCATGTCGCCGCTGGCCGGCGTTCCGTCGCTGGTGCTGGCGCAGCAGTTCCCGAGCGCCAAGGTCAACACCACCAAGCTGGCCATCACGGACACGGAAGTCACCGTAGGCCAGTTGCACTCGGCCACCGGCACCATGGCGATTTCCGAAACCGGCTCCATTCAGGCCGAACAACTCGCGATTGACCAGATCAACGCCATGGGCGGCGTACTGGGCCGCAAGATCAAGGTCATCAAGGAAGACGGCGCGTCCGACTGGCCCACCTTTGCCGAAAAATCCAAAAAACTGCTGGTCAACGATCACTGCGCCGCCGTGTTTGGCTGCTGGACATCGGCCTCACGCAAGGCGGTGTTGCCCATCTTTGAAAAAGAAAACGGCCTGCTCTACTACCCGACCTTCTATGAAGGCCTGGAGCAGTCCAAGAATGTGATCTACACCGGCCAGGAAGCCACGCAGCAAATTATCTGGAGCCTGGATTGGGGCGCAAAAGAGAAGAAGGCCAAAACCTTCTTCCTCGTCGGCTCTGACTACATCTGGCCGCGCACGTCGATGAAAATTGCGCGCAAGCACATCGAGGCCTACCAAAAGGGCAAGGTCGTCGGCGAAGAGTATTACCCGCTGGGCAATACCAACTTCAACTCGCTGATCAACAAGATCAAGGTTGCCAAGCCCGACTGCATCTTCTGCGCCGTGGTGGGGGGCTCCAACGTAGCCTTCTACAAGCAGCTCAAGGCGGCAGGCATCACCGGTGACAAGCAATTCCTGCTGACCCTGTCGGTGACCGAAGACGAAATGACCGGTGTGGGCGGTGAGAATTTCGCCGGTTTCTATTCATCCATGAAGTACTTCCAGTCTCTGGACAACGACAACAACAAGAAGTTTGTTGCGGCCTTCAAGGCCAAGTACGGCAAGGATTCAGTGATCGGCGACGTGACGCAGGCCGGCTACCTGGGCCCCTGGCTGTGGAAAGCGGCGGTTGAAAAAGCCGGCAGCTTTGACGTGGACAAAGTCGTTGCGGCCTCGCCCGGCATTGAGTTGAAAACGGCGCCCGAAGGCTACGTGAAGCTCGACGCCAACCATCACTTGTGGAGCAAAGCACGCATCGGCCAGGGCCAGCGCGACGCCAGCTTCAAGGTGGTGGCCGAGTCGGCCGAGCTGATCAAGCCGGATCCGTTTCCAAAAGGCTACCAATAAGCCGGGTTTAGCAGGCAAGGCCGCTCCGCCAGGGGCGGTCTTTTAAATCTCCAGAAGTTTCACTCCGGCGGAAAGCGCACCATGACCGTTTCTGAAATCATCAACATCACCATGATGCAGGGCTTTGCCGGCCTGAGCCTGTTTGCCGTGCTGCTATTAATGGGGCTGGGCCTGGCCATCATCTTCGGCCAGATGGGCGTGATCAACCTCGCGCACGGCGAGTTCATGACCATTGGCGCCTACACCATCTACATGGTGTCCACCTTCGTCGAAGCCCGCTTTCCCGGCTTCGTCGCCTATTACTTTCCGTTTGCGATCCTGCTCGCTTTCGTGCTGGCCTTTGCCGTGGGCTGGCTCGCCGAATGGGCGCTGATCCGGCATCTGTACAAACGGCCCCTTGACACGCTGCTGGCCACCTGGGGCCTGAGCCTGGGCATGCAGCAATGCTTTCGCACCTTCATTGGCCCCAAGGAAGTCAGCCCTGCGCTGCCCGAGTGGCTGCTGGGATCGTGGTCGCCGCAGGAAGGCCTGGACATCCCGATCAACGGCATGTTCGTGATGGGCCTGACCTTGCTGGTGACTGTTTGCGTGATGCTTGCGCTCTACAAATCGCGCTGGGGCCTGCGGGTGCGCGCCTCGGTGTCGAACCGCATGATGGCCAATGCCATCGGCATCAACACCAGCCGGACCGACCGCCTGACCTTCGCCATTGGCTGTGGCATTGCCGGCATCGCCGGTGCGGCTTTCACCACCATTGGCTCGACCGGCCCGACATCCGGGTCGCTCTACATCGTGGACGCCTTCCTGGTCGTGACCTTCGGCGGCGCGGCCAGCCTGCTGGGCACCGTGGCGTCGGCCTTCGGCATCGCACAGACGCAGTCTATTGCCGAGTTCTTCCTGACCGGCTCCATGGCCAAGGTGCTGACGCTGTCCCTGATCGTGCTGATCCTGATGATCCGTCCGCAAGGCCTGTTCGCCTCCAAGGTCCGCCGCTAAGCCGTCCCAGCCCGTACCGATCCAACCCCGAGCAACCCCGAGAAGAACCATGAAGAACTTATTGCACTGGATAAAAACCTCAAGCCTGGGCAGCGTGCTGCTGCTGGCCCTTGTGATTCTTGTCGTGTTTCCGCTCGCGCTGGACAGCTTTCGGCTGAACCTGGTGGGCAAGTACCTGACCTACGGTTTTGTCGCCATCGGCCTGGTGATGCTGTGGGGCTGGGGCGGCACGCTCAGCCTGGGGCAGGGCGTGTTCTTTGGCCTGGGCGGCTATTGCATGGCCATGTTCCTCAAGCTCGAAGCGTCCGATCCGATCTCGACCAAGATCCAGTCCACGCCGGGCATTCCAGACTTCATGGACTGGAACCAGATCACCGCGCTGCCGCTGCTGTGGAAGCCCTTCCAGAGTCTGACGCTGACGCTGATCCTCGTGATTGCCGTGCCGACGCTGCTGGCCTTCATCGTCAGCTACGCCATGTTCAAGCGGCGCGTGGGCGGGGTTTACTTTGCCATCATCACGCAGGCCGTGGCGCTGATCGTGACGGTGCTGATCATTGGGCAGCAGGGCTACACGGGCGGCGTCAACGGCATGACCGACCTGAAGACGCTGCTTGGCTGGGACACGCGCACCGACAGCGCCAAGCTCATCCTTTACTTCGTCAATGGCGGCTTGCTGATCGGCTGCATCCTGCTGTGCCGCTGGGTCCAGACCAGCAAGCTCGGAACGCTGCTGCTGGCCATGCGCGACAAGGAAGACCGGGTGCGGTTCTCGGGCTACGACGTGTCGATGTTCAAGGTGTTCACCTTTTGCCTGGCGGCGGCCATGTCGGCCATCGGCGGGGCCATGTTCACGCTCCAGGTCGGTTTCATGTCGCCGTCTTTCGTCGGCATCGTGCCTTCCATCGAAATGGTGATTTACGCTGCGGTCGGTGGGCGCATGAGCCTGGTGGGTGCGGTCTACGGCACCTTGCTCGTCAATGCGGGAAAGACCTATTTTTCGGAAACCGCGCCCGACCTCTGGCTCTTCCTGATGGCCGCGCTGTTCATTGGCGTGGTGATGGCTTTCCCGAACGGACTGGCCGGCCTGTACGAGGAAAAGCTCAAGCCCTGGTGGGCCAGGCGGCGGGCCCAGCGGGCCCGGCAAGCCCGGCGTCTGGCTGCCGCGCATGCCGCCTTCCCGAACGTGATCGCACCGGATGCAGGCGAGCTGCCCGCCGGCATCAGCAAGCAACACGGCTGATCAGCCCATGGTCGCCAAGCACAGGAAAACTTTCTCATGAGCAATACCGATTTCGTTCTGGCGGTGGAAGACCTCACCGTGTCCTTTGACGGCTTCAAGGCCATCGACAAGCTGACGCTGTATGTGGACCGTGGCGAGTTGCGCGTGATCATTGGCCCCAACGGCGCGGGAAAAACCACCTTGCTGGACCTGATCTGCGGCAAGACCCGGGCTTCCAGTGGCAGCATCAAGTTCAAGAACCAGGAGATGAGCGGACTGCAGGAGCACCGCATCGTGCGCGCCGGCATAGGCCGCAAGTTCCAGACGCCGTCGATCTATGAAAACCTCAGTGTCTTCAAGAACCTGGAGGTGTCTTACCCGAAAGGCCGCAGCGTATTTGGCGCGCTGGCTTTCAAGTGCGACGACGAGGTCCGGGCACGGATCCAGGCCGTGGTGGAAGACATTGGCCTGGCCGAGCAACTGAACGCCGAGGCCGGCCTGCTCTCGCATGGGCAAAAGCAGTGGCTGGAAATCGGCATGCTGCTGATGCAGGACCCCGAGCTGCTGATGCTCGACGAGCCGATTGCCGGCATGAGCGTGCGCGAGCGCGAACTGACGGCCGAGCTGCTGCAGCGCATCGCCCGCAACCGTTCGCTCATCGTGATCGAACACGACATGGAGTTCGTGAAACGCATTGCCCACAAGGTCACGGTGATGCACCAGGGAAAAATTCTGGCCGAAGGCTCGATGGACAAGGTCCAGAACGACCCCCGGGTCATCGACGTTTACCTCGGCCATTGAGCCGGGTCACCGGACCCTATTTAATTCAAGAACGCAAAGGACTCAAACATGCTGGCAGTCAAGGATCTGTTTGTCGCCTACGGCCAGAGCGAGGCGCTGCACGGCATCTCGTTCGAGGCGCGGTCCAAGGAAACCATCGCCATCATGGGGCGCAACGGCATGGGCAAGACCACGCTGTTCAAAAGCCTGATGGGCGTGCTGCCCACCAAATCGGGCCAGGTAGAGGTGGGCGGCCAGGATGTCACCAGGGACGAAAGCTACCGGCGCGTGGCCAAGGGCATTGCCTATGTGCCGCAGGGCCGGATGATTTTCCCCACCCTCACGGTGGAAGAAAACATCCAGACCGGCCTGGAGAACGCCAGGCACAAGCAGATACCCGATGAAATCTATGCCTTGTTTCCGGTGCTGTTCGACATGAAAAAGCGCAAGGGCGGCAACCTTTCCGGCGGGCAGCAGCAGCAGCTTGCCATTGCGCGCGCGCTGGTCACCAATCCGAAAGTACTGCTGCTGGATGAGCCGACCGAGGGCATCCAGCCTTCCATCATCAAGGACATCGCCAGGGCGCTGAACGAGATCCGCAAGATGCGCGACATCACCATCGTGGTCTCGGAGCAGGTGCTCTCGTTTGCGCTTGACGTGGCCGACCGGCTCTTTGTGATCGAAGGCGGCCGGCTGGTCCACGAGACCGCGCGCGCCGATACCGATGTGGCACGCATCCGGCAATACCTGTCGGTCTGAAAACCATTTTTTTGTTTGTTTTACTCAAGAGGTGCACCATGGCTGAAACCCTGATCAAAGTCGACCTGAACCAGTCCCCCTACGCCAACGAAAACATCCACAACCGCTGGCACCCCGATGTGCCTATGACCTGCTGGGTCAACCCGGGCGACGATTTCATCCTGGAGACCTACGACTGGACCGGCGGCTTCATCAAGAACGACGACAGCGCTGACGACATCCGCGACATCGACCTGTCCATCGTCCATTTTTTGTCCGGCCCGGTCGGCGTGAAAGGCGCCGAGCCCGGCGACCTGCTGGTGGTGGACCTGCTGGACATTGGTGCCAGGCCCGAAAGCATGTGGGGTTTCAACGGATTTTTCTCCAAGCAAAACGGCGGCGGTTTTTTGACCGATCACTTTCCGCTGGCGCAAAAGTCGATCTGGGATTTCAATGGCATGTTCACCAAGAGCCGCCATATCCCCGGCGTCGAGTTTGCCGGCCTGATTCATCCGGGCCTGATCGGCTGCCTGCCCGACCAGAAGATGCTGGACCTGTGGAATGAGCGCGAGATTGACTTCATCGCCACCGAACCCAACCGCGTGCCGCCGCTGGCCAATGCACCGTTTGCACCGACCGCGCACATGGGCAAGCTCACCGGGCCGGCACGCGACAAGGCGGCGGCCGAAGGCGCCCGCACGGTGCCGCCGCGCG
>NZ_JADMJK010000233.1:6063-15803 GCF_018780625.1 Polaromonas sp.
GGGCCGGCACGCGACAAGGCGGCGGCCGAAGGCGCCCGCACGGTGCCGCCGCGCGAGCACGGCGGCAACTGCGACATCAAGGATTTGTCGCGCGGCTCCAAGGTTTTCTTTCCCGTGTATGTGGACGGCGCCGGACTGAGCGTGGGCGACCTCCATTTCAGCCAGGGCGATGGTGAAATCACTTTCTGCGGCGCCATTGAAATGGCCGGCTGGGTGCACATGCGCGTCAGTCTCATCAAGGGCGGCATGGTGAAGTACGGCATCAAGAACCCGATTTTCAAGCCCAGCACCATCACGCCCAACTACAAGGACTACCTGATCTTTGAAGGCATCTCGGTGGACGAGCAGGGCAAGCAGCATTACCTGGACGTGAACGTCGCTTACCGCCAGGCCTGCCTGAACGCGATCGAGTACATGACCAAGTTCGGCTACAGCCGCGCGCAGGCTTACTCCATTCTGGGGACGGCGCCGGTCCAGGGCCACATCAGCGGCGTGGTCGACATTCCCAACGCCTGCGCCACGCTGTGGCTGCCGACCGAGATCTTCCAGTTCGACATCAACCCGTCCGCTGCCGGACCGATCATCCACCTTGACGGCAGCATCAACATGCCGATTTCACAGGACCGCTGAACCATGCCTACCTACGACTATGCCTGCGCCGCCTGCGGCCAATTTGAAGCCGTGCGCCGCATTGCCGAGCGCGACGCGGCCTGCGCCTGTCCGTCCTGCGGGGCCAGCGCCCGCCGGCTGGCTGTGGGCGCGCCTGGCCTGGCGCATCTGCCTGCCGATACGCGCAAGGCGATGGACATCAACGAGCGCGCGCGCCATGAGCCGCGTTCTTCCAGCGAGGGCAGCTACGGCAGGATGCGGCATCCGTCGGGCTGCGGCTGCTGCTCCTCGGGGCGGCGCAACAGCACGACCGTGACAGCACCGAATGGCGCCAAGGCATTTCCCACCAAGAGGCCCTGGATGATCAGCCACTGACCTGGCTTTGCACGGGCAACCCTGCCGTACGCAACCCGGCGGATTTTTCCGGGCTTTAAAAAGCCGGTTTTCCTACAGGGCAACGCGCCGGTTTCTTCCGGGTCACAGGCGCCAGGGACCCTACGATGAGGGCTTCTACACTTCCTTGATTGGATTGACCATGAGCATCCTCGGTAATATCTTTCGCAAAATTTTCCCTTCTGCTGAAGCTGCCACCACCACCGCGCCAGCACCTGCCGGAACCCCTGCGGGCACCACGGCCTCAGCGCCTGCCATGCCAATGGTCGATGTCGAGGCGGTATTGAACGACATGGCCAGGTCCAATCCCGAAAAGCTCAACTGGAAGACGTCCATCGTCGACCTGATGAAACTGCTGGGCCTGGACAGCAGCCTGAGCGAGCGCAAGGAGTTGGCCAAGGAACTGGGCTACAGCGGTGACACCAGCGACAGCGCTGCCATGAACATCTGGCTGCACCGTCAGGTCATGAACAAGGTGGCGGCCAACGGCGGCAAGGTGCCGGCTGACCTGAAAGACTGAACGTGCGGGCCGCCTTTGCGGCCCCTTGACTTTGCGTGCAAGACATAAAAAACGGGCTACCCCACATGCAGTGGTGTAGCCCGTTTCGCTTGTGTGGAGCCGCCGCAGCAGCTGCGCCGCGTTTATTTGGCGGCTGGAGCCGGCGTCGTGTCAGCGGGCGCCTTGTGTTCAATGGTGATCGAGCCGTTACTGGACGGCTGCACCACGGTTTCGACCTGGCGCACCACGCCGCCGCCTGCGACGCTGCCGCTGGTGCTGCCGTAGCCCATGATGCGGGCTTCGCAGGCGATCTGGTCCTCGCCTTTCAGTACTTCGCAGCGCTTGAGCGCATTGGCTTCAAACTGGCCGCCGGCATTGTCGAGCTTGCCGCTGCGCTTGTCGGCGGCGGCGTTGTTGGCTTCGCGCATGCAGGTCACGAAATCCTGCTGGGTCATGCCGTTGTGGCAGGCGGCTTTTTCGCGCTGGGTGTTGCCCGAGGCGTCAATACCCGTGGTGCCTGAAGCGACTTGCGCCGAGGCAGCGCTGACAGCGAGCAGGGCGCTCAGGCCGATCAGGGCCATGCCTTTGCGAAGGAATGCGGTTTTTCCGGAGTGAAGGCTTGAAGTCATGTCGATATCCTGTGTTGAGACCATGACTACAGTCTAGAAACGACGGGCCCCGGGCGATGAAGTCCAACGCCCTCGCGCCGGCGGGCCGAGCGGCGGGTATCTGTGTAGGACAGTAGCCCTCGGAGGGCCTTCAAACCGACCAGATGCGCGGACTGGGCGCCGCCTGGTTCCAGAAATGGCCGCGCCAGACTTTCCAGACTTGCTTGAGCAGGTCCATGGCCGGCTCCACCATGGGCGCCAGCACCCGCACCACCACGATCTGCCCGTCCGGGCTGGTGGCACCGGCCGCGCCTGACAAGGCATGGGCATCAATGATTTGGCGCGCGGCGTCCAGTGCCTGCTCCCGGCGCTGGCGTGCCAGCTTGCTGCCGGCCACAAAAAACAGCGACGCGATGCAACGATGGCCGGCCATGCCCAGCGGGCTGTCCAGCAGCAGGGTGTCCGAGGCCTTGATGCGCGCGCGTTCCAGCCACACGCCGGGCACCTCGATGTGCTGGCTGAAGTGGCCTTGTGCAAACGGCTGCTGGGCGGCGGGCAGGCCGAAGGCGGTGACGTCCCAGCCCATCAGTTCGGCGCCGGGCGCTAACTGCAGGGTCAGCCGGTTTTCAGCCAGGCAGCCGCTGTAGGCAATGGTTTCCAGCGGCAGCCACTCCATGCGGGCGCCAGCGTCCAGGGTGATGCGGGTGCGCTGCAGCGCGGGCTCGCCCTGGGAGCGGTAAAAGCGCGTGGCGCCGGGCGTGGTGACCAGGCCGTGGGCGCCAGCGCCCACGGTGAATGTCAGGTCCAGCGTGTCGCCGCCCACCAGCCCGCCGGGCGGATGCACGATGACGTTGTGGCAGATGGCCTGGCCTTCGGGGTACAGGCTTTGCAAAATGCGCAAGGGGCCGTCGTGGCGAAAGTGGGCCACGGTCTTGTCGGCGTGCCGGGTGTAGTCGAGCGCTAGTGATGCATTCCAGGTCATGGCCCGAGTTTAACGCGGGCCATGCACTTCAACTGCTATAAATACGATAGCCATAGTGGCCCGAAGCATAAGGGCCGGAGCCACTATTTTCCCGTGGATATCAGGCGGCGGCTGCCTTTTCTCTGGCTTGCTTGACGCGCGCCGCAAGATGCTCGAGCGCTTCCTGCACCTGGTCCACCAGGATCAGGCACAGGTCGCCTGGCTGCAGGCGCGCCAGCGCCGTGTCAATCGCCAGAAACTCGCCGTGCACTTCATCGATGCGCCGGGTCCGGCTGGCCTTGTGCGGGCCTTCCAGTCCCTCGCGCAGCAGCGCCATCACCTCGCCGTCGGCCCGGCCGCGCTGGGCCGCATCCTGGTAAAGAATGACGTCGTCGAACGCCGATCCCAGAATGACCGTCTGGTCACGGATGTCGCTGTCGCGCCGGTCCCCGGCACCACTGATCACCACGCTTCGGCGCTGCGCGGGTGTGGCGGGCATGGCGTTGACGGCGGCCACCAGCGCGCGCATGGCGTCGGGGTTGTGGCCGTAGTCGGCAATCACGGTGGCGCCGTGGTAGTCCATCACGTTGAAGCGGCCCGGCGCGTTGTGGGCGTCGGTCACAAAGCTGGCCAGTCCGCTTTTAATCGTCTCCCAGTTGACCCCCACGGCCCAGGCGGCCGCCACGGCCGCCATGACGTTTTCTACCTGGAAGGCGATGCTGCCGCCCCGCGTGACGGGAATGCCCTGCAGCGCAATGCGCTCCACCCAGGTGCCTTCGGCCGCGACCAGCATCGCGCCGTCGACAAAGACGACCCGCTTGCCCTGCGCACGGTGCGTGGCCATGAGCGGGTGGTGGCGGTCGGCGGCAAAGAAGATCACCTTGCCGGGACAGCCTGCGGCCATCTGCGCCACGATGGGGTCGGCGGCGTTGAGCACGGCGTGGCCGGTGTCGGACACGTTTTGCACGATCACGCGCTTGAGCACGGCCAGGTCTTCCACCGTGGTGATGTAGTTCAGCCCGAGGTGGTCGCCCGTGCCCATGTTGGTCACCACAGCGACTTCGCAGCGGTCAAAGCCCAGGCCTTCGCGCAGCACGCCACCGCGCGCCACTTCAAATACGGCGGCATCCACGTCGGGATGCATCAGCACGTTGCGCGCGCTTTTGGGTCCGCTGCAGTCGCCGCTGTCGGTCTGCCGGCCATTGATATACACGCCGTCGGTGTTGGTCATGCCGGTGCGCAGGCCCTGCGCGGTCAGCAAATGGGCAATCAGGCGCGCTGTGGTGGTTTTGCCGTTGGTGCCGGTCACGGCCACCACCGGCACGCGGCCGTTGTCGCCAGCGGCGTACAGCTCGTTGATCATGGCCACCCCCACCGCGCGGCCCTTGCCGTAGGACGGCGAAATATGCATGCGCAGGCCGGGTGCGGCATTGACTTCCACCACGCCGCCGCTTTGCTCTTCGAGCGGGCGCAGCATGCTTTCGCAGACCACGTCGACGCCGCAGATATGCAGGCCCACCATTTGTGCGGCCGCCACGGCGCGTGCCGCCACGGCGGGGTGCACATCGTCGGTCACATCGGTCGCGGTGCCGCCCGTGCTCAGGTTGGCATTGTTGCGCAGCACCACGCGCTGGCCCTTGGGCGGAATCGATTCGGGCGTGAGCCCCTGCACGTCCAGCCGCGCCACGGCGATCTCGTCAAAGCGGATTTTGGTCAGCGAGGTGGCATGGCCTTCGCCGCGCCGGGGGTCCTGGTTGACGATGTCGACCAGTTCGCGCACCGTGTGCTGGCCGTCACCCACCACCTGCGGCGGCTCGCGCCGCGACGCTGCGACCAGCTTGTCGCCCACCACCAGCAGCCGAAAGTCGCTGCCGGGCAAAAACGTCTCCACCATGACCTGGCCGTAGTCGGCCGCTGCACGGTAAGCGATTTCAAGGTGTTCGCGGCTGGCGATATTGACCGTCACGCCCTTGCCCTGGTTCCCGTCCTGCGGCTTGACCACCACCGGCAGGCCAATCTCAAGGGCCGCGGCCCAGGCATCGCCCGCATCGCTGACCGGTCGGCCTAACGGCACCGGCACGCCGGCAGCGCGCAACAGCTTTTTGGTCAGGTCTTTGTCCTGCGCAATCGCCTCGGCCACGGCGCTGGTGGCGTCAAGCTCGGCCGCCTGGATCCGCCGCTGGCGCGCCCCCCAGCCAAACTGCACCATGCTGCCCTTGGTCAGGCGCCGGAACGGAATGCCGCGCGCCACGGCCGCATCGACAATCGCGGCGGTGCTGGGCCCCATGCGTTCGTCTTCGTCGAGCTCGCGCAGCCGGGCAATGGCTGCATCCAGGTCAAACGCGGTCTCGTGCAGCGCAGCGAGAACCAGCGCCTGCGCCAGTTCAAACGCCAGCCGGCCGACGGCCTCTTCGCTGTACTCGACCACGACCTGGTAGGTGCCGGTATCAACAGTGGCCGCAGTGCGGCTGAAGGTCACCGGGCAGCCTGCGGCCGCCTGCAATTCAAGCGCGGCCGCTTCCAGCACATGGGCCAGCGACAAGGTGCCCGCATGGCCGTTCTGGCGCAGCGCCGCCATGCCGGGAAACAGCGCGCGCAGGCGCTGCTCGAAACCGGGCAGGCTGCTTGCCGCGCATTCGGGCGGCGTGCAGGTCACGATGGCTTCAAGAGCCGTGTGACGGCTCCAGAGATTGGGCCCGCGCAGGGCCCGGATACGGGAAACTTCCATCAATCTGCCCTCCCGGCAGGTGTTTTAGCGGACTCTGAGGCTTGCGCAGCATTAACATTAAAAGCTTCTATTCCCGCACCAATCAGGTCGAGCGGGATTCCCAGCGCCCAGGCGGCGCCCACGGCGGCCAGCAGCGTTTCTTCGGTCATTTTTCGATACGCGTTGCGATTGCGCCAGGGCGTCAGCTTGCCCAGCGCCGGCAAAAAGGATTCGGTGTCGCCGGTGGCCAGCACCACCTGGTCCTGGCGGACAAACAGGGCGCGCCCATTTTTGCTGCGGTGCGCGGACATGGCCGCCGCGTCGGGGCTGGCGCTGTAGAAAATGACTTCGCCATCGCACAGCGCGCCCATGTCCGCCACGCGTGCATGCGTGGCATTGAGCACGGCGGCACCCCCGGGCAGCACCACGTCCACTTGCGAGCGCATGACCTTGAACATCTGATCGTCTTCGGTGATGTCGAATTCCGCCAGGCCAGAGGCGCCGCCGAGGTCGGTGACCACGCCGATCTGGCAGCGGTCATAGGCCAGGCCGGTACGCAAAATAGTGTCTGCGCCGTTCTCACATACGGCCGCCTGCACGGCCCGGTTGATCAGCAGGCGCTGGCCCGCTTCCCAGTGCGTGCAGTCGCTGGTCTCGACGTGGCGCTGATCCAGGAAAAGTCCGTCGCGGCAAGCCAGGCCGGTGTAGCGGCCCGACAAGTGAAGCAGCCAGGCCACCAGGCGCGCCACGCACGTGGTGCCCGTGGACCCGGCAATGCCGACCACCGGAATGCGGCCGCTCAGGCTGGGCTGGCCGTGGTGAATGGCTTCGTTGGTTTCCGTGGGGAGTGGAAACAGGTGCTCGCAGATGGCGCGGCCCACCGGGCGCGGCGTGCCTTCAGCCGGTTTGAGGTGCATCAGCAGACCGGGGCCGGCGTTGACTTCGACAATCGCGCCGCCCTGCGCATGCAGCGGGCGCGAGATGTCCTGCGCCACCACATCAATGCCGGCAACGTCCAGGCCCACGATGCGCGCGGCCAGCGAGACGATGTAGTCGACCTCGGGGTGAACCTCATCGGTGCAGTCGACGGCGACATTGCCGTTGCGCTGGACCACCACCTCGCGCCCGGCGGCCGGAATGCCGTCGGGGGTGAAGCCCTGCCGCTGCAATTCGAGCACGATGGCGGCATCAAGGGCCGTGTCGATCAGGCCGAGCGGAAAGTCTTCGCCCGCGCCGCGCCGGGGGTCGGTGTTGAGCTGCGTGTCAATCAGCTGCCTGACCGTGTGTTGCCCGTCGCCGGTGATCAGCGCCACCTCGCCGCGCGCGGCGGCCACCACCCGGCCACCCACGACCAGCAGGCGGTGTTCATGGCCGCGCACATAGCGCTCGACGATGACTTCGGTGCCCTCGGGCTCGGCCACCTTGAAGGCCGCGTGAACTTCCTCCTGCGTGTTCAGGTCCAGCGACACGCCCCGTCCATGGTTGCCGTCCGAGGGCTTGACCACCACCGGCAGGCCGATGTCCTGCGCCGCATCCCAGGCCTCGTCGGGGCTGCTGACAATGACCCCCTCTGGCACCGGCACGCCGCAGGTGGCCAGCAGGCTTTTGGTCAGGTCCTTGTCGTGCGCAATGCCCTCTGCAATGGCGCTGGTCAGGTCGGTTTCGGCGGTCCAGATGCGGCGCTGGCTGGCGCCATAGCCCAGTTGCACCAGGTTGCCGTCGTTCAGGCGAATGTGGGGGATGCCCCGGGCGGTGGCCGCCACCACAATGGACGCCGTGCTGGGCCCCAGGTAACAGTCATCCACCTGGGCGCGAATGGTGGCGACGGCGGCCTGGACCTCGGCCTGGCCGTAGGGCTGAAGGGGGGCGGGGTGGATGGCCGCCATCAGCAGCCGGTGGCCCTCGGCCAGCGCGCTGCGCGCCACCTGCTCGTCCCGGGCCCTGAACACCATGCGGTACACGCCGCGCCGGGAAGTGCTGCGCGTCTGGCCAAAACCCGTGGGCATGTCGGCCAGGTTCAGCAGCTCGATCACCACATGCTCCAGCACATGGCCGGCCCAGGTGCCTTCTTGCAGACGCTGCAAGAAGCCGCCGCGCTCGCCCACGCCGCAGTGGTGTTCACCGAGGGCCGGCAGCAGGGCCAGCAGCCGGTCGTTGAAGCCGGGCAGCAGGTGGCTGGGACAGTCTTCCAGACTGCCCAGGTCCAGCCAGACCTCCAGCACGGCCCGATAGGTCCAGATGTTGGGTCCGCGCAGGTAATTGATACGCAGTAGCTTGATGTCGTCCTGTTTGCTCATGTTTTGCAAAATTTTCGGGTCAACCGGCGCGTCCGGTGAAACGTTTCGATGCTGGGCCGGAAATGCGGGTGTCAGGCAATGCCGGTAATGGAGGTTTTGAAGAAAATCTGCCGATTCATTGATAAGTTCGTATACCCAAGTGTCGACAGTTTGCGAAACTTCGATTGTGCCGCTTGCGCCGTTTTAAAAATTGGAAAAGCGTAAACAAAAAATATGCAGGCCCGGCTTCGGTGAAAATCGACGTTCCGGCTCAACGCGCACGCTGCCTGAGTCAGCCCATGCGCCAGGCCTGTAAGCCACCACCACGCCGCGCCAAGTACCGGATTCCAGGAATTCATAAGCACACCATGCAACACAAGCACCCGTTGGGCGACCCCCGCCATACCGACCCTGCGCTGGCAGAACTTCGTTCACAACTTTTAATTGCTGAGAACGTTTTGTGCACGCTGTCGGTTGACCTGGATGCACAACTTCGTTTTGCCCAGGGCCTGCTGGCCCTGACCGATCGCCGCCTGCTGGCGCGCGGCCCCGATGGCCGCTGGATGAGTTGGGCGACACGCGACGACGCAGGTGTCCCGCTGCCGGGCCTGGAACTTCGCCATTTTGACCACGCTGGCGTGGGAACGATCGCGCTGGTGGCTACGCCGGACGCGGGCGCACCCCAGCGGCTCGCGAGCTGGCGCTTCACCCTCAAGGGCAATGTGCAGGCGCTGCGCCTGGTCCGGTTGTTTGTGCAGCAGCAGGCCCAAGCTGGCGCGGGTGCTCCGGCGCCCGGGCTGGCCGACGAGGTGGCGCTGTGCCCGGAGTGCGATTTGCCGCTGCCGCCGGACAGCGAAGTCTGTCCGGCCTGCGCCCGCGCGTTGCACACGCCGCCTTCAACCTGGGTGCTGCTGCGGCTGTGGCGTTTTGCCCATCCTTACCGCTGGCAGCTGTTGACCGGCTTCCTGCTGACGCTGGCGTCCACGGCGGCCACGCTGGTGCCGCCGTACCTGACCATTCCGCTGATGGACGAAATCCTGATTCCGTTTCAGAACGGCCAGCAGATCGAATCCGGCAAGGTCGGGCTGATTCTGGGCAGCCTGCTGGGGGCGGCCGTGCTGGGCTGGGGGCTGAACTGGGCCCGCACCTACGTGCTGGCGCTGGTGTCCGAGCGCATAGGCGCCGACTTGCGGACCGCCACGTTCGACCACCTGCTGGACTTGTCGCTCGACTACTTTGGCGGCAAGCGCACCGGCGACCTGATGTCGCGGATTGGTTCGGAAACCGACCGGATTTGCGTGTTCCTGTCCCTGCACGCGCTGGACTTTGCCACTGACGTGCTGATGATCGTGATGACCGCGGCTATCTTGTTTTCGGTCAACCCGTGGCTGGCGCTGGTGACCTTTTTGCCTTTGCCTTTCATCGCCTGGATGATCCATGTGGTGCGCGACCGGCTGCGCACCGGCTTTGAAAAGATAGACCGCGTCTGGTCGGATGTGACCAACGTGCTGGCCGACACCATCCCCGGCATTCGCGTGGTCAAGGCCTTTGCCCAGGAAAAGCGCGAGGCGCAGCGTTTTCGCGAGGTCAACCAGCTCAACCTGGCGGCCAACGACAAGCTCAACAAGACCTGGTCGCTGTTCACGCCCACGGTGTCGCTGCTGACGGAAGTCGGCCTGCTGGTGGT
>NZ_JADMJK010000095.1 GCF_018780625.1 Polaromonas sp.
GCTGATCAGTTCCATGAACATGCTCAACGCGCAGCCGGCCGAGGCCAAGCCGCTCACGAACGAGATGGAAGACGGCGCGGAAAAAGCCGCCATGGGCGCCAGCATTGCCGTGGTGCCGCTGACCATCCCGCTGCTCACCGGGCCGGCCACCATGTCCACCGTGGTCATCTACGCTGAAAAAGCCAATACTTTTTTCCAGCTCAGCACACTGGTCGGCTACGGCGTGGTCATTGGCCTGGCCACCGCGCTGTGCTTTGCGCTGGCCGAACCGATTGCCCGCGTGCTCGGAAAAACCGGCATCAACGTGATGACCCGCCTGATGGGGCTGATTTTGGCGGCGCTGGCCGTGGAAGTGATGGCCGGGGGTCTGACCAAGCTGTTTCCGGTGCTGCGCGGCTAGCGGCTAACGCGCCGGCGCCTGCTGCAGCCACTGGTCCAACTCTTCAATCGCGGCATCGGTGGCCGCCGTCAGGGCGCGCACGCCGCCGGGCGCATCGGCGCTGGGGGCGGGCCGCTGCACCACCACGCTGCGCTGACCCAGCAGTTTTTCACCGGCGGGCGTCAGTTCCACCAGCGTGGCGCGCAGGCGGATCAGGCCGACACTGGCCTCGGGCGTGCTGAACAGCTGGCTGAACTCTTCAAGCTGCAGGCGCAGCAGCAGCGGCAGTGCGGTGCTCTGGCTGCGGTTGAGCGCAACGCTTTCGCGCGCATTGAACACCGCGCGGCGCTGGCTGAGCTGCTCACGCAGGCGCTGGCGCACCAGCTGCGCGGCCGGCATGCTCCAGCGCGCTTTCGAGTAGGGGCGCAGCTGCTGGTCATCGGCGTAGCCCAGGCGATACAGCACGGCCATGTTGTCCAGCGCGCCGCCCGCGGTGGTGATGTCGTCAATCGCCAGCGGCGGCAGCGGCGCCTGGCGTGCGTCAGCCGCGGTGGCCAGCAGGCCGGGGCCAAAGTCATACATGGTGGCGCGCGCGGGCTTGTCGGGCAGCGCGCAGCCGCTCAGCATGGCACCCATCAACATCAAGGAAATAATAGCCGTAGCCCAATAGACACGGGCATAAAATGCTACCGATTTAATAGCAATTGGCTGCGGCGTGAAAAAGCGTGGTGTCATTCTTGTGCTCCGTTGGGGGAAAAGCCGGCCTCGCCCGGGCCAGGCACCGGCGGACCATTGCCAAAGATCAGCGACTGCGGGTTGTCGTCCACCGCGTTCACGGTACGCCGAAGCTGGCGCATGGCGCGCGCCGTTTCGTCGGCCACCTCGCCCAGCTTGGGCAGCGTGGCGGCGCTGAAGGTTTCCACGCCCGCCGCCAGCGCCGCGCCGCCCTGCGCAAGCTTGTCGATCGGCCCGCCCTTTTCATTCAGGCGCCGCGCCGTGCCCGCCACCTCGTCGCTGGCGACCTTGACCGCGCGCAGCGTCACGCTGGTCTCGCGCGACAGCGCGGGCAGGGTCGCCACCGTGGGCTCCAGGCCCTTGGCCACGCGGTTCAGGCTGCCCGCCGCTTCGCTGAGCTGCGTCACGGCCACATTGACGGCCTGCTGGTTTTCGTCGGACAGCAGTTTGTTCAGCCGCATGCTGGCCTGTTCTGCCTGGTTGAAAATGACTTCGCTCTGCTTGATCAGCTTGTCGATCAAGCCGGGCTTGAGCGGAATGCGCGGCGGGTCCTCGTCGTTGGGCACCAGCCGCTCCGCGGATTCGCCCTCGTCATCGAGCTGGATAAATCCCAGCCCGGTCACGCCCTGGGACGCCACGGTGGCAAAGGTCGAGGTGGTCACGGGCGCGCTGCGGTCTATGGACACGCGAATCAGGACATTCCCCTTTTGCTTGGTGTCAAAGCCGATCAACTCGACCTTGCCGACCGGCACGCCGCGGTAACGCACCAGCGCCTGCGGCTGCAGGCCGGAGATGATTTCGCTGGTGCTCATTTCATACAGGTCGCGCTGGGTGTTGTCGCGCGTCAGCCAGAGCGCCAGCAGCGCCAGCAGGGCGCTGACCAGCAGCACAAACGCGCCGGCGATCAGGGCATGGGCTTTGTTTTCCATCGTTGAAATCTCTTTCTAGTTCGGGCTCGGGTTCGCAGGGGGGTGCAGCAGCGCCATCGCGCGCTGGCCCCTTTCGCCCAGGAAAAATGTCTGGATAAAAGGGTGCGCAAACGCCACCACTTTTTCAGGCAGATCGTTGATGATGACCTTCTGGTCGGCCAGCACGGCAATCCGGGTGCTGAGCTCGAAAATCGTGTCGAGGTCGTGCGTGACCATCACCACCGTCAGTCCCATGCCCTGGTGCAGGGTGCGCAGCAGGGCACAAAAACTGTCGGCGCTTTCCGGGTCCAGCCCGGCCGTGGGCTCGTCGAGCAGCAGCAGCGGCGGGTCCATGATCAGGGCGCGCGCCAGCGCCACCCGCTTGACCATGCCGCCCGACAAATCGCTTGGCATCTTGCCGGCCACCTCCGGCCCCAGTCCTACCATTTGCAGCTTGACCATGGCGGCCTCGCGGATCAGCGCGGCCGGCAGGGTGCCCAGTTCGCGCAGCGGAAAGGCAATGTTTTCGAGCACGGTGAAGGCCGAAAACAGCGCGCCTTGCTGAAACAGCATGCCGACGCGGCTGGCAGCGCCCCGCTTGCTCAACTCGGCCGCGGGTTTGCCCAGTACCATGATCTCGCCCCGGGTCGGCGTTTCCAGCCCCAGCATCTGGCGCAGCAGCACGGTCTTGCCGGTGCCCGAGCCGCCCACCAGCGACATCACCTCGCCGCGCTCCACCGTCAAATCCAGGTCCTTGTGAACGACGGATTTTTTGTCGCCGTTCCGGAAAACGGTCCACAGCCTGCGGATGTCAACGACGGCATCGCTCATGTTCAGATGCCGACGTTCTTGAACAGCACGGCAAACAGCGCATCCACCAGAATCACGACGGTGATCGACGTGACCACCGAGGCCGTGGTGCCCTGCCCCAGGCTTTCGGTGTTGGGCTTGACGCGCA
>NZ_JADMJK010000237.1 GCF_018780625.1 Polaromonas sp.
AGCTTTTTGTACGAGCATTTCGAGGACATCTGCGACATCATGAAGGCCTATGACGTGTGCTTCTCGCTCGGCGATGGCCTGCGCCCCGGCTCGATTGCCGACGCCAACGACGAAGCGCAGTTTGCCGAACTGCACACGCTGGGCGAACTCACGCAGATTGCCTGGAAGCACGACGTGCAGGTGATGATCGAAGGCCCCGGCCATGTGCCGCTGCAGCTGGTGAAGGAAAACGTCGACAAGCAGCTCGAGGCCTGCTTCGAAGCGCCGTTCTACACGCTGGGCCCGCTGATCACCGACATCTCGCCCGGCTACGACCACATCTCGTCGGCTATGGGCGCGGCCAATATCGGCTGGTACGGCACGGCGATGCTGTGCTACGTGACGCCCAAGGAGCACCTGGGCCTGCCGAACCGCGACGACGTGAAGCAGGGCCTGATCGCCTACAAGATTGCCGCGCATGCAGGCGACCTGGCCAAGGGTTACCCCGGCGCGCAGATGTGGGACAACGCTGTTTCAAAAGCCCGCTTCGAGTTTCGCTGGGAAGACCAGTTCCGCCTGGCGATAGACCCGGACACGGCGATGGCCTACCACGACGAAACGCTGCCCAAGGAAAATGCCAAGGTGGCGCATTTCTGCTCGATGTGCGGGCCCAAGTTCTGCTCGATGAAGATTTCGCAGGAGGTGCGAGAATTTGCGCGGCTCAACCCCTCCACGACCACGCTGGCCAAGGGGCCGGGCGTGATTCCGATTCAGCAGGTCACGGTTGAGATGGAAGCCGGATTTGAAGAAAAAGCCGGGGAATTCCGCAAGGGCGGGAACGAGATTTATTCCTGACGCGGCCCGTCTTTCTCCTTCCCCTGCTGGGGGAAGGCCGGGATGGGGGCCTGCCCGAATCCGAATTCAAAATGCTATTAAAAATATAGCGATATGCCTATGTGGAACGAGCGTTACAGTCATTTTTATTAAAATTCAACGGGGTTTCTTTCCCGAGACAGATTTCTTCTTTACCTTTATGCCCGCCGCTGGCCCTACCCCAGCCCTCCCCCAGAGGGGGATGGCGCTAATACCAAAGACACCATGAACTCCCTTCACATTGGCATTGCCGGCGCCGGCCTGGCGGGCCGCACGCTGGCCTGGCGTCTGCTGCGCGCGGGCTGCCGCGTCAGCCTGTTTGATTCGCGGTCACGCGATGCGCTGGACACGGCCAGCATGACGGCGGCGGCCATGCTGTCGCCGCTGGCCGAACTGGCGGTGTCGGACGACGCCGTGTTCGCGCTGGGCCAGCGCTCGATGCAGCTCTGGCCGCGCTGGATGGATGAGCTGGCCGAAGGCGGCGGTGCCCCGGTGTACTTTCGCCAGCAAGGTACGCTGGTGGTGGCGCACGCGCCCGACCAGACTTCGCTCGAGCATTTCACGCGCCTGCTGCACCACAAGCTGCCCGAAGCGTGCCGCGCCCAGGTACGCACGCTCGATGCCGCTGCGCTTGGCGCGGTGGAGCCTACGCTGGCCGGACGCTTTGGCGGCGGCCTGCTGCTGGAGGGCGAAGGCCAGCTGGCCAACGACCAGTGGATGGCGGGGCTGGCCACCGAGATCGAGCGGCTGGGCGTGCAGTGGCATGAAGGCCAGGCGGTTGAAAAAGTGGAAGAAGGCCGCATCGTCTGCGCGGACCAGTCGCATGCCGTCGATGTGGCGGTCGATGCGCGCGGCGTGGGCAGCAAGGCGCAGTGGCCAGCAGACAACCCCTTGCGCGGCGTGCGCGGCGAGGTGCTGCGCGTGGAATGCCCCGGCGTGACGCTGTTGCGCCCGGTGCGCCTGATGCATCCGCGCTACCAGCTGTATGTGGCGCCCCGGCCCAACCACCAGTTTGTGGTGGGCGCGACCGAGCTGGAGTCGGAAGACACCGGGCCGGTCACGCTGCGCTCCACGCTGGAGCTGGCCAGCGCGCTGCACAGCTTGCACCCGGCCTTTGGCGAGGCCCGCGTGCTGCGCCTGTCTGCGGCGCTGCGCCCGGCGCTGGACGACCACCGGCCGGCGGTAGCGCTTCGGGATGGCGTCTGGCATATCAACGGCCTGTACCGGCACGGCTATTTGTGCGCGCCGGCGCTGGTAGATGAACTGGCCCATAAACTCTTGGGCATTGAACGCAAGGAGGAGACATGACAAGTTTTGAAATTTCCCTGAACGGCGAGCGCATTGCCACCGGGGCGCCCACGCTGCAGGCGCTGCTGCTGGAGCGCGGCTACGATCTGAAAAGCGCGTTTGCCTGCGCCATCAACAGCGGCTTTGTGCCGCGCCCGCAGTGGCCCGAGCGCAGTTTGCAAGGTGGCGACCGCATCGACGTCGTGACACCGATCACAGGAGGCTAGCCATGAACACATCCATTGCCCACGGCAGTCCGTGGACCGTGGCGGGCACCACGCTTTCAAGCCGCTTTTTCCTGGGCACCTCGCATTACCCGTCGCCGCAGGTGCTGGGCGATGCGGTGCGCGCCAGCGGCACCGAGGTGCTGACGGTGGGCCTGCGCCGGCTGCAGCCTGAAACCGGCGGCGGCAGCAGCTTCTGGCAGCGTATCCAGGCGCTGGGCTGCCACATTTTGCCGAACACGGCGGGCTGCCACAGCGCGGTAGAGGCGATCACGCTGGCGCAGATGGCGCGCGAGATTTTCGGCACCACCTGGATCAAGCTCGAAGTGATTGGCGACGACTACACGCTGCAGCCCGACACCGTGGCCACGCTCGAAGCCGCCACGGCGCTGGCCAAAGACGGTTTTGCGGTCTTTGCCTACACCACCGACGACCTGGTGATGGCGCAGCGTCTGCACGCGGCGGGCTGCGCGGCCGTGATGCCGTGGGCCGCGCCGATTGGCACCGGGCGCGGGCCGCTCAATCCGTATGCGCTGGAAACCATGCGGCGCCGCCTGCCCGACGCGGTGCTGATCGTGGACGCCGGGCTGGGCCGGCCCTCGCATGCCGCGCAGGTGATGGAGCTGGGCTTTGACGCCGTGCTGCTCAACACCGCCGTGGCGCAGGCGGGCGACCCGGTGCGCATGGCGCGGGCCTTTGCCGATGGCGTGGCGGCCGGCCGGGCCGCCTATGAGTCCACCCCCATGCCCGAGCGCGCCGCCGCGCAGGCCTCGACCCCGACTGTCGGTGTGCCGTTCTGGCATGGCGCTTGATGCTTGCCGCCTCTTCTCTTTCTTCCTCCTTCCCCTTTTGGGGGAAGGCGTAATTCATCCTTTAACGTGGTGACCGCCATGACTTCCACACCTTTTGCTTCCCTGACCGGCACCATCGGCTTTTACCCCGTGGTGCATGACGCCGCCTGGGTCCAGCGCCTGCTCGACTGGGGCGTGCGTACCATACAGCTGCGCATCAAGGCCGCTGACCACACGCCGGCCGAGATCGAACGGGAAGTGAAGGCCGCTGTCGAGGCCGGCAAGCGGGTGCCGGGCGCGCAGGTCTTCATCAACGACCACTGGCAGCTGGCCCTTGCCGCAGGCGCTTACGGCGTGCATCTGGGCCAGGAAGACCTCGACACGGCCGACATCGAGGCGCTGCGCCGCGCCGGCCTGCGACTGGGCCTGAGCACCCACACGCCGGCCGAACTGGCGCGCGCCCATGCGGTGCAACCGTCTTACCTGGCGATAGGCCCGATCTACCCGACCACGCTCAAGGTCATGCCTTACGAGCCGGTCGGGCTGGCGCAGCTGAAGGACTGGGCGCTGCTGGCCGCGCCGTATCCGGTGGTCGCCATTGGCGGCATTTCGCTGGAACGCATGCCGGGCGTGCTGGCCTGCGGCGTTGACGGCGTGGCGGTGGTCAGCGCGGTGACGCTGGCGGCCGACCCGCAGCAGGCGGCGCTGGCCGGCCTGCGGCTGGCGGCCGGCTGAAGCACCGAATTTCATGCATCAAATCGGCCGCTGGCGCAACCCGGCCAGACATTAATTGCTATTATTTGTATAGCGACGGATAGTCGGTGTAGCCCTTGGCGCCACCGCCGTAAAACGTCGCTTGATCGGGCGTGTTGAGCGGCGCATTGCCGCGCAGGCGTGCCACCAGGTCGGGGTTGGCGATGAACGGTTTGCCAAAGGCGATCAGGTCGGCGCTGCCGTCTTTCACGGCCTGCTCGGCCAACTCTTGGTTGTAGCCGTTGTTGACCATCCAGGCGCCCTTGCCGCCAGCAGCGCGGTAGGCGGCTTTCAGCTCGGCGTAGTCAAACGGACGGTCGGGCAAGTCGCGCGCGCCGCCGGTGGCGCCTTCAATGATGTGGATATACGCCAGGTTCAGTTTGGCGAGCTGCTTGACCACGTAGTCAAACAGCGGCTGCGGGTCGGCGTCATACGCGTCGTTGGAGAGCGTGACGGGTGACAGGCGAATGCCGGTGCGGCCGCCGCCAATGGCGCCCGCGACGGCGCGCACCACTTCAAGCAGCAGGCGCGCCCGGTTCTTCAGGCTGCCGCCGTAGTCGTCGGTGCGCTGGTTGGAGCCGCTTTTGAGGAACTGGTCGAGCAAATAGCCGTTGGCTGCGTGGATTTCGACGCCGTCAAAACCGGCGGTTTCCACCGCATTGCGCGCAGCCGCCTGGTAGGTGTGCACGATGTCGGGCAGTTCTGCCGCGTCCAGCGCGCGCGGCTCCGAGGTGGCCACAAACGTGGGCACGCCGTCCCTGATCAGCACGGTTTTGGTCTTGGCGGTGATCGCCGAAGGCGCCACCGGTTTGCCGCCGTTTGGCTGCAAATCGGTGTGCGACACGCGGCCCACATGCCAGAGCTGCACCACGATTTTGCCGCCCGCGTCATGCACGGCTTCGGTGATGGGCTTCCAGCCGTCGAGCTGCTCGGTGCCGTACAGGCCGGGCACATCGGCATAGCCCTGGGCCTGGTGGCTGATGGCGGTGGCTTCGGTGATGATGAGTCCCGCCGTGGCGCGCTGGGTGTAGTACTCGGTCATCAGTGGGGTGGGAATGGCGTCGGGCGCGCGGTTGCGCGTCAGCGGCGCCATCACGATGCGGTTGGCGAGCCGGAGGTCGCCTGCCTGGACGGGGTCAAATAAGGTGGGCATTGAAAAGGATCCGTAAGGTAAACAGCAAAACAGGACGCCAGTGTGCGCCCTTGCGGATGGGTCTGGCAAATGTCGGGCCGCCGAAGCGGCGCCAGCCGGCCGGACCGTGCGTCAGGTCAACTGGGCTTGATCAGGCCTTCTTGCTTCATGGCCGCCTGCACGGCAGGGCGTGCCGCGATGCGTTCGCGCAAGGCGGCGATGTTGGCAAAGCCTGAAATATCCAGCCCCACAAAGCGGGCCCAGTTGGTGACGTTGAACAGGTAGGGGTCAGCCACGCTGTAGGCGTCGCCCATCAGGAAGGACTTGCCTGCGAGTTCGTCGTCCACCCACTTCAGGCGCGACAGCAGCTTGTTGATGGCCACCGGTTTGTAGTCGGCGGGCGTCGCCGGGTTAAACAGCGGGCTGAAACCCTGGTGCAGCTCGGTGCTGATGAAGTTCAGCCACGACTGCAGCTGCGCGCGCGCCAGCGTGCCGCTGGCTGGCGCCAGCTGTTTGTCAGGCACCAGGTCGGCGATGTACTGCACGATGGCCGGGCCTTCGGTCAGGCGCGTGCCATCGTCGAGTTCCAGCAGGGGAACCGCGCCCAGCGGGTTGATGGTGTAGTAGTCGGTGCCGTCCTTGAGCTGGTGGGTTTTGGTGGAGGCCAGCACAGGCTCAAAGGCCAGCCCCGACTCGTGCAGCGCGATGTGGACAGACAGCGAGCAGGCGCCGGGCGAGTAATAAAGCTTCATGCGGGGATCCTTGAATGGGGTTGCGGGAGGAGGGCGCCAAGGCCCTGATGCTAGCCGCATCGGGCGGCCGGCGTGATGCGAAAGGCCAAAAGTGGCCCGCGTGGCCGGTTTTTAATTTGCTTGACGAAAGCCTGCAGGCGCCCTTGTATTTCCGGCCCTGATAGCTATAAATAGCATAGCAATTGGCGGCCTTCTGGCGGTGGCTTCGTCCTACAACGGCCCGCGCGCCCTGCTGATTTGTCAGCGGCGCTGGCACCCCTAACATCGGGTTTTGCAGCGCCCATGTTGTGCGTTGCGGTTCGGGAGAACACGATGCTCAAGTACGCGATTATTTTTGCGCTGATTGCACTGGTGGCCGGCGCACTCGGCTTTGGCGGTGTGGCCGCAGGCGCGGCCGGTATTGCCAAGATTTTGTTCGGCCTGTTCCTGATCGTGGCCATCATTTTTGTGGTGCTGGCGGCGCTGGGCGTGGGTGCGGCCAAGAAAATAATGAAGTAAATGGACATCGTCCTGATGCGGCAGTGCCCCGCCAAGCCGGTGTTCCGATGCGCACCTGACCGCCAAGCGTTTCGTGGCAATATCGCCATTTTTTTCCATTCAGAAACTTCTCTCCCCATGCACACCTCTTTAGTTGACTGTTTGCTGGAGTACGACGTCAGCAGTCCTGCCCATTTTTTGTTCAACATCGAGACCGCTTTTCACGAGGGTCACCGGGTGCTGGAGGAGCGGCTGACGATCACGCCCAGCATGAAGGTGCACAATTTCTGCGACGAGCGCAGCGGAAACCGGTTCATCCGGCTGGATGCGCCCAGGGGGCTGCTGACCGTGAACTACAACGCCCGGGTGGAACTGATGCCTGCGCCGGTGCCGCTGCATCTGGACGAGACGCCGGTCAGTGCGGTGCCCGACGACGTTCTGCGCTTTCTGATGCCCAGCCGTTACTGCGAGTCGGACATCATGAGCCGCGCCGCCCAGCACCTGTTTGGTCAGCTGCCGCACGGCATAGGCCGGGTGCGCGCGATTGAGCGGTGGATACGCGAGTCGATTGAGTACCTGCCCGGCTTTGGCAATTCAACCACCAGTGCGCAGGAGGTGTTTGTGCAGCGCGCCGGCGTCTGCCGCGACTTTGCCCACCTGGGCATCACGCTGTGCCGGGCGCTTAATATTCCGGCGCGGCTGGTGGTGGGCTATGTGCATTTTGTCCAGCCGCCTGAAGACTTCCATGCCGTGTTCGAAGCCTGGCTGGGCGGCCAGTGGGTGGTGTTTGACCCGACCGGCATGGCGCCCATAGACCGGATGGTGCGCATCGGCTCGGGCCGCGACGCCAAGGATGTGGCCTTTGCCACTATTTTTGGCCAGGTGCAGATGGTGCGCAAGGAACTGACGGTGCAGGAAGGCGATACCGCCTCCGCCCCCGCGCTGTCGCTGGTTCCTCCTGTGTAACGCTTTCAGCTGCGGTAGCTGGCGTCCAGGCGTTCGAGCTTGCGAATCAGTGCCGGCCAGACAAAGGCGCCGCCCATGCCGCCGGTCTGCACGCGCATGGCTTCAGACACGCCCTGGACGATCAGCGGGTTGACCGGCGTCAGCGCGCCGCCGCCAGCCTGGGCGTCAATCTGGATGCGGCAGGTGGCTTCAAAGGTGTACATGCTCAAAAACGCGTCGGCAATGGTCTTGCCGACGGTCAGCAGGCCGTGGTTGCGCAGCACCAGAAAGTTGGCGCGGCCCAGGTCGGCCTGCAGGCGCGGCTTTTCGTCGTCCCTGAACGCCACGCCTTCATAGGCATGGTAGGCCAGCGAGGCCAGCACAAAGGTGGACTGCTGGCTGATCGGCAGCACGCCGCCGGCCTGCGCGCTCACGCCGACACCGGCGCGCGTGTGGGTGTGCAGCACGCAGCCGGCGTCGCGCCTGGCCTCATGCACGGCGCTGTGGATCACGAAGCCGGCCGGGTTGACCGGGAACGGCGAATCAATCACCTTGTTGCATTGTTCGTCGACCTTGACCAGGCTGGAGGCCGTGATCTCGTCAAACATCAGGCCGTAGGGGTTGATCAGGAAATGGTGCGCGCCCGGTCCCGTGACGGACTCGGGCAGCTTGGCGCTGATGTGGGTGAACACCAGGTCGCTCCAGCCATACAGCGCCACCAGCCGGTAGCAGGCGGCCAGGTCGCAGCGCAGCTGCCATTCTTCGGGGCTGACTTCATTTTGAAGGGAAGGGATGTTCATGCTGTGTGTCCTGAAGGGGTCCAGTGGGGCGCTTGGTGCGCGGCTGGCTAGCCTACAACGCCCCGCACCTTTGCGTGTGTTGCGCCCGCGACACCCATGGGCCCGGCCCGCGCTCGGGGCCGTACTTGCCTAGCGCTGGAAAGCGACCACCCGCTGCCGCTGCTCGCCCAGCCCGTCGATGCCGAGCGCGATCTGGTCGCCTGCCTTGAGGTAGACCGGCGGCTTCATGCCCATGCCGACGCCGGGCGGCGTGCCGGTGGTGATGACATCGCCGGGCTCCAGCGTCATGAACTGGCTCACATAGCTGACGATTTTTGCCACGCTGAAAATCATGGTCCGGGTCGATCCGGTCTGCATGCGCCGGCCGTTGACGTCCAGCCACATGCCGAGGTTTTGCGGGTCAGCGACCTCGTCGCGCGTGACCAGCCATGGGCCGATCGGGCCGAAGGTGTCGCAGCCCTTGCCCTTGTCCCAGGTGCCGCCGCGCTCGATCTGGAATTCCCGCTCGCTGACATCGTTGATGGTGCAGTAGCCGGCGACATGATTGAGCGCCTCATCTTCGTCCACATAGCGCGCGCGCGTGCCGATGACCACGCCCAGCTCGACCTCCCAGTCGGTCTTGACCGAATCCCGGGGCAGCATGACCGCATCGTCGGGTCCCTGGATGCAGCTGGTGGCCTTCATGAACACGATCGGTTCGGCCGGAATCGGCAGGTTGGACTCGGCCGCATGGTCGGCAAAATTCAGGCCGATGGCGATGAACTTGCGCACGCCGGTCAGCGGGCAGCCCAGGCGCGGCGAACCTTCGACCGCCGGCAGCGCGCTGGCGTCGTGCTGGCGCAGTGCCTCTAGCGCGGCATCGCCAAGCTGGTCGGGGCCGATGTCGCCGATCAGGCCGCTGAGGTCGCGCAACTGGCCTGCCGTGTCGATGAGGCCGGGTTTTTCCTGGCCTGGGTGGCCGTAGCGAACGAGTTTCATGGGTGTTTCCTTTTTTCCTTGGGGTGCGTCAATTGATTGTTAAAGCCTGCGGGACACCGGCCTGCAAACCAGGTCGTGCTCAGATCGTGATGCCGCCATCGATGTTGTAGGCCTGCCCGGTGACAAACGCTGATTCGTCGCTGGCCAGGAACACCACCAGCGGCGCAATTTCATGCGCCTGCGCCAGCCGGCCGAGAGGCTGGCGCGCGACGAAGCCCTTGCGCGCCTCCACCGGGTCTTCAAACACATTGATGCGCTCCTGCAGCGACGGCGTGTCGACCGTGCCGGGGCAGACCGCATTGCAGCGCACGCCCTGGGCCACGTGGTCGGCGGCGACGCTCTTGGTCAGTCCGACGACGGCCGCCTTGGAGGCGCCGTAGAGGAAGCGGTTCGGCAGGCCCTTGAAGCCGCAGACGCTGGCCATGTTGATGATGCTGCCGCCTTTGTTCGCCAGCATCTTGGGCAGCGCCGCCTGGATCAGCCAGAACTGTGCGCGCACATTGAGGTTGAAGGCAAAGTCCCATTCGGCATCGGTGGCCTGCAGGACCGAGCCGGCATGCACGAAGCCGGCGCAGTTGAACAGCACATTGAGCGGCGGCAACGCGTTGACCAGCTTGTCGATGGCCTGCCTGTCGAGCACATCCAGCACGGCGGTCTGGATGTTTGGAATGCCGGCATAGCTGGCCAGCAGCGCCGGATTGACATCGGTGGCCCAGACCTGCGCGCCTTCGGCCGCCATGGCCAGCGCGCTGGCCTTGCCGATGCCCTGTCCGGCGGCGGTCACCAGCGCGGTTTTTCCTTCCAGTCTCAACTTTGTCATGCGTGTTCCTTGAATGCGGTCGATCTGCACAGCGGCCAGGCGACGGGGCAGGGTTTTGCCGGATGGGTGAAGCGCCTGTTTCATGGGATTATTAATTGGCCTTACCACTTGGCCAATTCTGGCTAACCCTTAATTCGAATGGTTAACGTCCCCCGCATGTCCTTCCTTCAAGTTGTCGAACCCCAGCGCCTGTACCGGCAGATTGCCGGGCAGTTGCGCGCGCTGATCAGCCAGGGCGAACTGGCCGTCGGCAGCCGTCTGCCGGCAGAGCGCGACCTGGCGAAACAACTGGGCGTGAGCCGGCCGTCGGTGCGCGAGGCGCTGATCGCGCTGGAAGTCGAAGGCTGGGTCGAGGTGCGCACCGGCTCGGGCGTTTATGTGCTGGACCGCAGCAGCCAGGCCAGTCACGCCGCCGCCCGCCGCCCGCAGATTGCGGCCGACGAATGGGGGCCGCTGGAGCTGATCCGCGCCCGCCGGGTGGTTGAAGGCGAAACTGCCGCCATCGCCGCCACCGAGGCCAAGCGCCAGCACATTGCCGCCATGGGCCGGGCGCTGGCGGCCATGCAGGGCGATACCGGCCAGGGCATCATGCCGCTCGAAGGCGACCGGGACTTTCACAGCGCGATTGTTGAAGCCTGCGGCAATGTCGTGTTGATTGAAACCGTGCAACGCTTCTGGGACTCCCGGCGCAGCCCGCTGTTTGAGCGGCTGACCGGCTATTTTGAAACCGCCCACTCCTGGCGCGCTGCCATCACCGAGCATGAAGCGATCCTGCAGGCCATCCGCAGCCATGACCCGGCCGCCGCCCGCCTGGCCATGCACCAGCACATGGACAACTCGCACACCCGCTTCAGCGTGAGCTGGCGGCAGGCGCAAAAGCTCAAGGATCCCGTGTAGGGAGACCTGAACTGCGGTGCATGGCTGGCGCATGCACCGGACCCGCAAAGCCAGCACATCATCCACCCCGAGGAGACACCATGAACGACTTGAAAACAAAACGCAAGACTCTTAAAACCATCGCATGTTGTGCCGTGCTGGCGGGCGCTACAGGCCTTTCTGGCATTGCATCGGCGCAAACCAAGCTGAAATGGGCGCACGTTTATGAGACCTCCGAGCCGTTTCACAAATGGTCGGTCTGGGCCGGCGACGAAATCAAGAAGCGCACCAACGGCAAGTACGAGGTGCAGGTGTTTCCGGCCTCCACGCTGGGCAAGGAATCCGACATCAACCAGGGCCTGACGCTCGGCTCGGTGGACATCATCCTGAGCGGCGCCAGCTTTGCCGGCAACACCTACAAGCCGCTGGCCGTCACCTACTTTCCCTTCATCTTCCGGGACGCCGAGCACCTGCTGAAATACGCCAAGAGCGATGTGTTCAAGGAACTCGCCAAAGGCTACGACGACAAGAGCGGCAACCACATCACCGCGCTCAACTACTACGGCGCGCGCCATGTCACCTCCAGCGCGGCCAAGCCGGTCACCAAGCCCGAGGACATGAAGGGCCTGAAGATCCGCGTGCCCGACGCGCCGGCCTACCTGGCCTTTCCCAAGTCACTCGGCGCCAATGCCACGCCAATCGCCTTTGCCGAGGTCTACCTGGCGCTGCAGAACGGCACCGTCGATGCGCAGGAAAACCCGCTGCCGACCATCGAGGCCAAGAAGTTCTTCGAGGTGCAGAAAAACATTTCGCTGACCGGCCACATCGTCGACTCGCTGCTGACCATCACCTCCGGTCAGCTGTGGGCCAAGCTGTCGGCCGACGAGAAAAAGATCTTCTCGGACGTGATGCAGGAAGCCGCCGAAAAGACCGGCCGCGAAATCATTGCCTCTGAAGTGCGCCTGGCCGAGGAGTTCAAGAAAAAGGGCAACAACGTCATCACGGTCGACAAGAACGCCTTTCGCGAAGCGGTGCTGAAAAACACCAAGCCGACCGACCACGGCTACCGCCAGCAGGACTACGACCGCATCACCGCCATCAAGTAAGCGATGCCCGCTGGCCGCCCTGCCCCCGGGCATTGCGGCCAGTTTTTTGACCGAATTGACTGTTTGCGGAGTGCCCATGAGCGACAAAATCATCAGCGACGACGGCGAGTTCCACACCGAGGACGAGGTGGTGGACCTGTCCACTACCACGCCCGAGGCGTGGCTGGCGCTGGCGCTCTTCTGGCTGCTGGGCCTGACGGTGTTCTACCAGTTCATCACCCGCTATGTGATGAACGATTCGGCGGCCTGGACCGAGGAAATCGCCCGCTACCAGCTGATTGCGGTGGTGTTCATAGGCGCGGCCATCGGCGTGGCAAAGAACAACCACATCCATGTCGATTTTTTTTACCGCCACATGCCGGCGCGCATGGGCCGGCTGATGTCGGGCTTCGTGGACGGGGTGCGCATCGCGTTTTTTGGCGCCGCCGTGGTCATGACGGTGCAGATGATGCTCAAGATTGGAAACCAGACCCGCATGACGGTGGTGGACCTGCCGATGAACGTGGTCTATGCGCTGTGCCTGCTCGGCTTTGCCGTGATGCTGCTGCGCGCGATACAGGTCGCCGTGATCCATTACCGGCGCGGCTACAGCGTGCTGGAGCGGCCCGACACCACGATGCAGGACCGCTGAGTCCCGGTACAACCAGAGTCACACAAGTCACCCCATGCTCAAAATATTCTTCCTGATCTTCATGGGCGCCGGCATTCCGGTGGCCATCGCCATGGCGGGCGCTTCGCTCGTCTACATCCTGTTCAGCGGCACGCTGCCGCCTTTCGTGGTGATTCACCGCATGGTGTCGGGCATCGACAGCTTTCCGCTGCTGGCCGTGCCCTTTTTCATTCTGGCCGGCAACCTGATGAACAACGCCGGCATCACGACGCGCATCTACAACTTCGCGCTGGCGCTGGTCGGCTGGCTCAAGGGCGGGCTGGGCCATGTCAACGTGGTCGGCTCGGTCATTTTTGCCGGCATGAGCGGCACCGCCATTGCCGATGCGGCCGGCCTGGGCACGATCGAGATCAAGGCCATGAAGGAGCACGGCTATTCGTCCGAATTCGCCGTCGGCGTGACGGCGGCGTCCGCCACGCTGGGCCCCATCATTCCGCCCAGTTTGCCGTTTGTGATCTACGGCATGATGGCCAACGTGTCGATTGGCGCGCTGTTCCTGGCCGGCCTGCTGCCGGGCCTGCTGATGGCTTTTCTGATGATGCTCACCGTCGCGTACTTTGCGCACAAGAACAAATGGGGCGGCGACATCCGCTTCTCGGGCAGCCGCTTTGGCAAGGCGCTGGTGGAACTTGCCGTGGTGGCCGGCTGGCCGCTGGCGCTGTGGGGCCTGATCAGCCTGGGCGCGCCGCCGCAGATCACGGTCTTTCTGGGGCTGGTCGCGCTGTTCGTACTCGACAAGCTTTTTCGCTTTGAAGCCGTGCTGCCCATCATGACGCCCGTGCTGCTGATAGGCGGCATGACGACCGGCCTGTTCACGCCCACCGAAGGCGCGATTGCGGCCTGCGTCTGGTCCATGGTGCTGGGCTTTGCCTGGTACCGCACGCTGAAGTTCAAGATGTTCGTCAAGGTCTGCCTGGACACGGTCGAGACCACCGCCACCGTGCTGTTCATCGTGGCCGCCGCGTCCATCTTTGGCTGGATGCTGACGGCGACCGGCGTGACCGCCGGCATTGCCGAATGGGTGCTGGGTTTCACAAAGGAGGCCTGGGTCTTTTTGCTGCTGGCCAACCTCTTGATGCTGTTTGTCGGCTGCTTCCTGGAGCCCACCGCCGCCATCACTATCCTGGTGCCCATCTTGCTGCCCATCACGCAGCAGCTCGGCATCGACCCGGTCCATTTCGGGCTGGTGATGGTGCTCAATTTGATGATCGGCCTGCTGCACCCGCCCATGGGCATGGTGCTGTTCGTGCTGGCGCGGGTGGCCAAGCTGTCGGTGGAGCAAACCACCATGGCGATCCTGCCGTGGCTGCTGCCCTTGCTGGTGAGTCTGGGCATCATCACCTACTTCCCCAAGGCCGTGCTCTGGCTGCCGAAGATGTTTTATTGACTGATTTTTGATTGCCCTGAAGGTCACCCCATGATTCCTTTTATCCGCCTCCATCCCGCCGACGATGTGCTGATTGCCCGGGCCCAGCTCGTGGGCGGCAGCCCCATAGAGAACATCACGGTCCGCGGCCTGATTCCGCCCGGCCACAAGGTGGCCACGCGCGCGCTGGCGGCCGGCGAGCCGGTGCGGCGCTACAACCAGATCATCGGTTTTGCCAGCAAGGCGATTGCACCGGGCGAGCATGTGCATACGCACAACCTGGACATGGGGCCCGACAAGGGCGACTTTGCGCGCGACTACGCCATTGGCGCCGACGTGAAGCCTGCAGCCCCGCGGCGCGAGGCAACCTTTATGGGCATCAAGCGCGCCGACGGCCGCGTGGCAACGCGCAACTACATCGGCATCTTGTCCAGCGTCAACTGCTCGGCCACGGCGGCGCGCGCCATTGCCGACCATTTTTCGCGGCAAACCAACCCCTCGGCCCTGAAGGATTTCCCGAACGTCGATGGCGTGGTGGCGCTGACCCACGGCACCGGCTGCGGCATGGACACCGAAGGCATGGGTATGCAGATCCTGGAACGCACGCTGGCCGGCTATGCCACGCATGCCAACTTTGCCGGCGTGCTGGTCGTCGGCCTGGGCTGCGAGGCCAACCAGATCAATGCCTGGCTGGCGCACAGCGCGCTGCGCGAAGGCGACAACTTTCGCGTCTTCAACATCCAGGACACCGGCGGCACGCGCAAGACCGTCGAAAAAGGCATTGCGCTGGTCAAGGAGATGCTGCCGCGCGCCAATGACGTCAAGCGCGAACCGTGCAGCGCCGCCCACATCACCATCGGCCTGCAATGCGGCGGCTCGGACGGCTACTCGGGCATCAGCGCGAATCCGGCGCTGGGCGCGGCGGTAGATTTGCTGGTGGCCCATGGCGGCACGGCCATCCTGAGCGAAACCCCCGAAATCTACGGCGCCGAGCATTTGCTCACGCGCCGCGCCGTGCGCCCCGACGTTGCCGAAAAGCTGATTGCCCGCATCAAGTGGTGGGAGCACTACACCCAGATCAACGAAGGCGAGATGAACAACAACCCCTCGCCCGGCAACAAGGCCGGCGGCCTGACCACGATCCTTGAAAAATCGCTGGGCGCCGTGGCCAAGGGCGGCACCAGCAACCTCGAAGCAGTCTATGAATATGCCGAACCCGTCGATGCCCACGGCTTTGTCTACATGGACACGCCGGGCTACGACCCGGTCAGCGCCACCGGCCAGGTCGCGGGCGGCGCCAACCTGATCTGCTTCACCACCGGGCGCGGCTCGGCCTATGGCTGCGCGCCCTCGCCGTCGCTCAAGCTGGCCACCAACTCGGCGCTGTGGCAGCGCCAGGAGGAAGACATGGACATCAACTGCGGCGAAATCATCGACGGCAGCGCGTCCATCCAGGAAATGGGCCAGCGGATTTTTGAGCAGGTGCTGGCCACAGCGTCCGGTCAGCAGAGCAAGAGCGAGCAGCACGGTTACGGGCAGAACGAGTTTGTGCCCTGGCAAGTCGGCGCGGTCATGTAAAACACGAGATTTTTATGCAAAAAACCATTCCTGCCCAGGTATTGCGAACACAGTGCGCGCGTATTTTGGTGGCGGCCGGCAGTTCGGCCGAAGAAGCTGAAAAAGTGGCTGACAACCTCGTCATGGCCAACCTCAGCGGCCACGACTCGCATGGCGTGGGCATGCTGCCGCGCTATG
>NZ_JADMJK010000232.1 GCF_018780625.1 Polaromonas sp.
TTGGCGGCAATCTCTTTGGCGCATTGCAGCGCACCAGCCAGCATCGCCTCGGGCGAGTCAAACACCTCGTTGACCAGGCCGCACGCCAGCGCCCGGGTCGCGCCCAGCTTGCGGCCGGTGTAGGCCAGCTCTTTCACCAGCGCCAGCGGGATCAGCTTGGGCAGGCGCTGCAGCGTGCCCACGTCGGCCACCATGCCGATGTTGATTTCCTGGATGCAAAAAAACGTCTCGGGGCTGGCATAGCGGATGCAGCAGGCGCTCACCATGTCGACCGCGCCGCCAATGCAGGCGCCCTGGATCGCCGCAATCACCGGAATGCGCAGCGTCTCCAGTTGGGTGAAGGTGGCCTGCATGCCGGCCAGCAGGTCAAAGATGGCCGCGCGGCCTTCGGGGCTCTGGTCGTCCATGGCGATATCGCCGCCAAAGGTTTCCAGCGCCATGCCCGCGCTGAAGTGCTTGCCGGTGCTGGAGATCACCAGCACGCGCGCTTCACCAGTCTTGTGGATGTGCGCCAGCGCCTGGCCCAGCTCGCGCCAGAAGGTCGGGTGCATGGTGTTCATCGCCTCGGGGCGATTGAGCACCAGGTGGGCTACATGATCGGTGGTGGTGAGGCTAAAGCAGGTCAGGGGTGGGTGGTTCATGCCCGCACTGTAAGCCCGGCGGGCCGCGCCCGGCAGTCGCCCTTGGGACGCCACAGGCGAGATGTTTTGCAGGCCCTTTTTAAAGTCTGCGCCGCCGCGGCACCACCGACAGCTGCACGACGCTCTTGGACAGCGTCGCGCCCACGGTGGCTTGCTGCGGCGCCAGGTCCAGCAACTGGTCCGCCTGCCAGACCCTGATCTGTGCCGCACCGTCTGGCAGGTCTTCAAAAATAGCCAGGCCCTCCGCGCTGGTTTTGCTGGCCCACGGTGACTCGCTGGCATAGACATAGCCGCGCATGGAGCCGTGAATGAAGCAGCCCATCAGCGTGGCGCCCATGACGCCGGCCTTGTCGAGCCTGATGTCGGTGGGTTTGGCGGGTTTGCCTTCGGATTTTCCTTCCAGGCGCAGTTCAAACCCGGCGTTGCTGGCGTTGAACTGGCCCATGCCCGCGGGCGAGCTGCGGACATGGTGGTCCCATGCATCGTTGTTGATAAAGCGCACCTTGGCGCCCACCGGCACCAGCGTTACGGCGGGCAGGAACTGCATCTTTTCCTGGGTGATGCTGGCTTCAGGCGGCAACGCAATTTTGGGCAGCACGGTTTTGTTGGCGGGGATGACCACCACCACCGCATCGGCCACCGGCTTGCCTTCCTTGTCGATCACGGAGACCGTGAGGTTCCCGGCTGAGGCCCAGCTGGCCAGGGTGCAAAGTAAGAGGGTGAGCAGTGTTTTTTTCATGGCGGTCTGGTGGTGTGGTGCGCTGTCGCGTGCAGCGTTCACTTGGGCGTGATGATGTCGCGGTGCATCGGTGCCAGCAGGGCCAGCATCTGGTTTTGCGTGGCAAACGCAATGCCTTTGGCTTCCATGCTGAGCTGCAGCACCTCGACCAGCGCATGAAAGTCTGACTTTTTGATGTCCAACTCGGCGTGCGAGGTTTTCATGTCAGCGCCTTTGTAAACGCAGGGGCCGCCGCCCAGCGCGCACAGCTGGTCCACCAGCTGCGCCTTGATGTGCTGCTGGTTGGCGGGCTTGAAGTGCGGGCCAGTGCGCGGATCGGCCAGCAGCCGCGTCATGAAGTCGTCCATCAGCAGCACCAGACCGGCTTTTTCGCCGAGGGCTTTATAGAGCTGGTCGCCGGGGGCGGATTGCGCCAGCGCGGCGCTGGTCATCAGAAGGCCGGCTGCGGCCAAGGTAAAAGAGAGCAGGGATTTTTTCATGTTCGTTCCTTGATGGGTGTGGTTGGCGGGATTTAAAAGGCGATCTGGGCCGACAGGTAGTAGCCGGTCTGCTTGCGGCTGGCCGTGGTGGCCGGAACGATCACGCCCAGGTCCACGTAGGCCAGCGTCAAAGAGAGGTTTTTGGTCGGCGCCCATGCAATGAAAATGTCTTTCCAGTCGCTGGCACGCAGCCCGTTGCCCAGGCCCGCCGCCTGGCCTGCGGTTTGCAGTTTGTTGCGCATGACGCGGTATTCGGCCCCCACCGCCACGTTTTTACTGACCAGGTAGGCCACCGAGAACTCGGGCTGCAAGCTGTACTTGCTCTCGTCCCCGCCCAGCGTGGCGCCATAGCCCAGCAAGCCGTTCTGGTTGGCCTTGGTGGCGCGCAGCGTGCCGTTCAGCAGCAGGCTCTGGCCCAGAAACAGCTTGGTGGCGCTGACATACACATCAGTGCCATGGCGCTTGGCGCCCAGCGCATTGAGCGTGCCGTCCAGCCCGGTCGAGCCCAGCGCCCGGTACTGCACGCCCACCGCCACTTGCGGCATCAAGGTGTCGCTGTCGAGCACGGCGTCGCCCAGCACGCGCACCTTGGCGCCCACCACGGTTTGCTTCAGGTGCAGGCCCGGCAGGCCCAGCGCCGTGCCGGTGGCGCGGGTGTTGAAGTCCTGCTGCGCTATCGACAGCTCGACGCGGTCATGAATCCCGAGCGCTGCGCCATGGACGTTCAGTCCGTAGTCCTTGGTGTTGACACGGGTGGCGTAGGCCGAGCCGCCGATTTCACCCTCGGTGGCGTTGCTGCCAATCACGGCCCATGGCGTCAGTCCCCCGCCGGCGGCGCCTTCAATGGTGCTGACACCGCCGGTCAGCAGCAGTTTTCCGGTGTCGGCCTGCGCACCGGCGCAAAACACCGCAGCGCAGGCGGCGATCAAAGGGGTTGCAAATTTCGGGGTCATAGCGGTCCTGGTGGGGTGGGAGGTTAGACACAGCCTGTAATGAGATGTGTACCAGCCATACGGTGCCGACCCGGCGCTGGATTCAAAAAATGAAGGTAATCCCCGTGAAGCGGAA
>NZ_JADMJK010000033.1 GCF_018780625.1 Polaromonas sp.
ATGGTCTCGCCCGCGCCGCCTTCAAACAGCACGTTGTCAGGCAGCACCACCGCCGCGCGCCCATGCTGCTTGAGCAGGGTCTTGATGTGCTGCACAAAGTTGAGCTGCTTGTTGCTGGTGGTGGCCCAGAAATCGTCGCGCTCGATCACGTCTTTCTCGGTCGTCACCTTGCCTTCAGCGCCGGTGATCATGGTGCTGCTCTTCTTGCCAAAGGGCGGGTTGGCCAGCACCACGTCAAAGCGCTCGCCGGGGTCGGCGGCGAGTGCGTCGGCCACCACGATCGGCACCGACTTGTCGGAGCCAATGCCGTGCAGCATCATGTTCATGGCCGCCAGCCGCGCCGTACTTTGCACCAGTTCGTAGCCAGTGAAGGCTTTTTCTTTCAGGTGCTTCTTCTGCTCGCGGGTGAGATTGGGATTGTGGTCGGCCACATGGTTGTGCGCGGCAAACAAAAAGCCGCCGGTGCCACATGCCGGGTCGCACACCGTCTCGCCCGGCTTGGGCGCAATGCAGTCCACCATGGCCTGAATCAGCGGTCGCGGCGTGAAGTACTGCCCAGCTCCGCTCTTGGTGTCTTGCGCGTTCTTCTCCAGCAAACCCTCGTAGGCGTCGCCTTTCACATCCGCGCCCATGGCCGACCAGTTTTCACAATCGATCAGGTCCACCACCAGGCGGCGCAGCTTGGCCGGGTCCTGAAACTTGTTTTGCGCCTTGCCGAAAATCAGGCCGATGGTGCCCTTCTCGGCACCCAGCTTTTCCAGCGTGTGGCGGTAGTGGTCAAACAGCTCGTCGCCGTCTTTGGCCAGCAGCGAAGGCCAGTCGTAGCCCTTGAGGATGGGGCTGGGTGCCTCGCCGGTGAGATTGAACGGCGGCTTGCTGCGCTCGTCGGCCATTTTCAGGAACAACAGGTAGGTGAGCTGCTCGACGTAGTCGCCGTAGCTCATGCCGTCGTCGCGCAGCACGTTGCAGTAGTTCCAGAGTTTCTGGACGATGGTGGCTGAGTTCATGAGGTTAGTTTGGATAGTTCGCGTAAGGTCAGTGCCAGCGGCTTTGCACGCTGCTGGCTGAAGGAGTCGCCCGGCAAATGCCCGGATAAAGCTTGCTCGAACTCGGGGTCTGAGAAAAGCGCAGTGAATTCCGCCGCCATGTAGGTGCGAAGCTCTGGCGAGGCGGCGCGACACTCGGCAAGCAACTCTGGGCGCCTGTCTGCAACCGTAATGATGTCTTCCAGGTCATGGCTTCCCAGGTAGTCGGGTTTGCCGTTGGCGTGCTTGCCCCGGTCTTTGAATGCTTCCAACTTGGTGCCAATGAACACGGGGGCGGTGATGAGCCTGATGGTTGTTCCGCTAGGCAATACAACCGTCTCTGCGGTTGCCAGCGCCAGAGGATACCAACGGTTTGCAAAGCCCAGAATGTCTTTCACCGTCGGCATCAGATCAAGCGTGATGCTCTTGTACACCCAGCGGCAAATGGGTGCGTCGGGGCGCATATCATTGCTGAAGCCTTGGGCTCGGACTTGCTTTTCTATGCCGTGGAAGTCGTGCACAGTGAGCGCCTGGGCCACGATGTCCACGTCTTCGGTAATACGGATTCGGTCTGGTCGCTCTCGCGTGAGCAGCAAGCCCGTGGCACAACCACCTACAAAAATGACGCGCTCACACACGGGCCCCAGCGCCTGCGCCACCAGCTCCAGAATGGCGAGATTGGGGTTGTTGAATGCGGCCATCAGCTCAACCTTTCTTCCAGCAACTTGCGGGCCATTTCGCGCTCACGCGCCTGGCCGATGCGTAGCGCGTCAAACAGGGCGAGTAACTCGTACAAGGCCGGGTCCTTCACAGCGGCCAAAGGCAAGTTGGGGTACAGCGGCAACAGCACACTACCGCGCACCGGGCCGTCGGCATGCGGCCACACGGGCGGCATCTCATCGGCAAACAACACCCTGGACTTGAGAGGCTCCACGCCATAGGCCGTAGGAAAGCCCATAGTGATCTCACCGCGCACCGCTGGGAAAAAGTAAGCCGCCCCATGCAGCACCATAGGCCGGAACGCGGCCATTACCAGTGCAGGGGCACCACTCACTTCGGTCAACAGCCGTGCGCCACTCAGGCGCGCCATGCAGGCGTGGGCCTCAAACTGAGACATGTGCATGGCCTGCGCCAGCGCCACATAGGGCAGCTTTTTCCCCGCCAGACACACCAGCTTGAACGCCATGGCCAAGTCTTGCGGCTTGAGTGACCACTGCGCGTGGCCCAGACGGGATTTGATGCCTGATGAACTCATTTTTTATTTATGCGATATGCAGTTTGCATAATTATTGCACGGCAATCAACTTTTAATATTTATATGCTGTTTGCATATTGCAGAGAAACGACATTCGGTATTCGCGAATTCCGAATGCGCCGCCAGCCCCATCTTGATGCCACAGTCTGTAATGTCGGGGTTTTGAACAGCTACCCTGTCAAGCGTGTGCGTAGTAACATTACTCCATGACCCTTAAAGAATCCAACCCGTACCTGCACAGCCGCACCGAGGCCACGCGCAAAGCGGCGCTTAGGATTTCTGCCAAAACGTCATCTGCGGTTGAAGGCATTCGCGCCCCGTTTGCTGCAAGTGCCAAAACCAACGCACCTGCCACTCAGGAAAGCTTCACTGCATATTGGCGGCAGCGCGCCGCTTCGAACGCACGATAATTTTTTCAAATACGGTCGCCAGAGGCAGATAGTCCCGCCCCATTGCGGCATGGATTCCTCCAATGTAGATGCGCCGCCCTCGCCCCAGCATGGGGCTGAAGTCCAGCGGCGGCAGGCCCGCCTGCAAGGCCATCAACAAAGCCAGTAAACGCGCCAGACGGCCATTGCCTTCGCGAAATGGATGCACCAGGATCAGCTCCGCATGCACTTCCGCCAAGGCCAGCGCCA
>NZ_JADMJK010000203.1 GCF_018780625.1 Polaromonas sp.
CGCTCGCCCAAGCCGGCGGGCACCAGCGAAAAGCCGGCCGTCAGGGCCGGCAGTTTGCCATTGATGAAGGACTGCAGGCGCGGCAGCAGGTAGTCGCGCTGGTGCCAGAACACCCCGCCGCCCAGGCTGATGCGCTCCAGGTCCAGCGTGACGACCAGGTTGTACAACGCACGTCCCATGACCCGGCACAACTCGTCCACCAGGGCAACGGCCTGCGCGTCACCGGCACGGGCCGCCGAAAAAACCCCGGCCGTGTCCGCATAGCCGCCCGCCGCAAAACGCCGCGCCACCGCGTTGCCGGCCACCAGCCCTTCCAGATCCCCGATGTTGCCGCAGCCGCACAGCGCGTCAACGTTGTCGCTGACGAACATGTGGCCCGCGTGGCCGGCGTTGCCGTGCTTGCCGCGCAGCACATGGCCATCGACACACAGGCCGCAGCCAATGCCGGTACTCCAGGTCACGTAGGCGCAGTGGTCCAGGCCCTGCAGCGCGCCCCAGCGGCGCTCGGCCTGCAGCGCGCCTATGCCGTCGTTGGCGATCCGCACGTCTGCAAATCTCTCGCGCAGCGGCGCTTGCAGCGGCGCGCGGGTCCAGTCGTTGGGCAAGCCGCGCGCCGGTCCGGCCAGGCCACCGCAGATATTGGGAGCGGCCAGCTCGATCAGGCCGGCGTTCATCACGAACGGGCCGCACGACGACACGCCCACCGCCTCAAGGTCTTGCTCGGGCACGCCAGCCTCGGCGCAGGCGGCCGCGAGCATGCGCAGGATTTGCTGCGCCACGGCGTCGGGCGCGCCAGTTTTGGCGGTGGGCTCGGCCCGCCAGGCCAGCAGCGCCGGCGGCTGGCCCGGCGCGCCCAAGCCATCGGCCGCCAGGCTGACGGCGATTTTGCTGCCTCCGAGGTCAACACAGGCTTTCATGCGGCGCGTCTTTCTACGGTTCAGAGAACGTGGGAAATCAGGCTGGCCACAAAGCTCAGCAAGATCGTGGTGGTTAACGGAATGAACCACTCGCGGCCAAACAGCCGGAAGCGCAGGTCGCCCGGCAATTTGCCAAAGCCGAGTTTTTGCAGCAGCGGGCTGAACCAGCTGATGACCATCAGGGCCAGGAAAATGACGATAAACCAGCGAATCATCGGGCCAGTTTAGAGGCTGGCCGGCTCACAGCGTGTGCATGCGGTCGCCGGCGGCAAAGCCCAGCGGCTGCCAGGCCGTGCCGTCGGGGTGGTGAAGCGTGTCGGTGGCAAAGGCGACGACCTTGAACAGCTCGCCCATTTCATGCTCGTTGACGAGTTTTTGTACCATGGCGCGCTCGGCCAGGCTGGCGTTTTCCAGGCCGTCGAGCAGCCCGCAGTTCAGCAAGAACCGGCCTTGGCTGGTGTAGCCCGCCACCGGCAGCCCGGCGTCCTGCCCGGCCAGCGCAATGCCGGTGAAGTTGACGTGGGCGGTGATGTCTTTTTCGCCCACGTCGGCCAGCGGATCGGCGTCAAGCAAGTGCGCGCGGTGGCACATCACCGTGCCCATGCTGCGCTGGGGGTGGTAATACTCGTGCTCGGGAAAGCCGTAGTCGAGCAAAAACACGGCGCCGGTTTCCAGCCGGTCCGCCAGCGTGCGGACAAAGCCTTCAGCCTGCGGGTGGATTTCGGTGACGTAATCGTGGTGGCCGGCCACGTCCAGCGGCGGCCGCAAATCGGTGGGACGGTCGGCGTAGGTAAAACGACCTTCATGCAGCACCACGCCGCGCTCGTGCCACACGCCCGCCAGCCGCGCCAGCAATTTGACCGGCATCGCGTCCAGCACCTCATTGCCCAGCACCACGCCGCGCATCCGGGTCGGCAACGCGCTGGCCCACTGCACCTTGCCGGCATGGGCGGCCAGCCGCTCGCGCTGGCGTTCGCGCAGGCTGCCTGACAGATCGACAATCGTGTAGCGCTCGACCTGTGGCCCCAGCGCGTCCAGCAGTTGCAGCGCCAGCGCACCGGAACCGGCGCCAAACTCCCAGACCTCGGCCGTGCCGCTGGCCTGCAGCGCCTGGGCCACCTGGCGTGCCAGCGCCCGGCCAAAGTGAGGCGACAGCTCGGGCGCGGTCACAAAATCGCTGCCGCCGCCCTTGACACCTTCGGGCATCAGGCCGAACTTGCGGGAATCGTGGGCGTAGTAGCCCAGGCCGGGCGCGTACAGCGCCAGCGCCATGAACGCATCAAAGCCCAGCCAGCCGCCGGCCGCGTTCATGGCCCCGGCGATGTGCTCGGTCAGCTTGCTCGTTAAAATGGAAAGATTGATCATTTGGGTCATCGTCGTTGTCAGCCATGATTGTCAGCGATTCACCTTTGGCCATCCCGCCGCACCCGCCCCTAACAGCTACCCGATGAAGCCCTCCCCGTCTCATGCGCTTGCGCGCCCTGTTGTGTTGGTCACCGGCGCCGCCAAGCGGCTGGGCCGCGAAATTGCGCTGGCGCTCGCCGCTGGCGGCTGGCAGGTGGCCGTGCATTACCGCAGTTCGGCCAAAGAAGCCCTCAAAACCGTCGCCGACTGCGCCAGACTGGCAGGCTCTGCAGCGGCTTTTGACGCTGATCTGGCGGATGAAGCGGCGGTGCGCGGTCTGCTTGCGCGCGTGGTGGCGCATTTTGGCCGCGTCCATGCGGTGGTCAACAGCGCCTCGACCTTTGAGCACGACAGCGCCGCCAGTTTTGGCTTTGCCAGCCTGGACAAGCACCTGCACAGCAACACTGGCGCCGCCATTTTGCTGGCCCAGGCGCTGCATGCGCATGTGGCGTCCCGCCAGGCCGCAGGCGCGGCACCAGCGCACGCGGGCCGGTGCGCGGTGGTCAACCTGCTCGACCAGAAGCTGTGGAACCAGAACCCGGACTTTTTCA
>NZ_JADMJK010000126.1 GCF_018780625.1 Polaromonas sp.
GGCAAGGTGCCCGCGCTGGACGACGACGGTCTGGTGGTCTGGGATTCGCTGGCGATTGCCGAGTACCTGGCCGAGCGCTTTCCCGACAAGCACCTGTGGCCCGCCAGCGTGCCTGCACGGGCCCGTGCGCGCAGCGTGTGCGCCGAAATGCACAGCGGCTTTGGCGCCCTGCGCGCGGCCTGCCCCATGAACATTGAAGCCGACCTGGTAGAGGTGGGCCAGCTGATCTGGCGCGACAAGCCCGCCGTGCGCACCGATGTGGCGCGTCTTGTGGCCATGTGGCGGGCATTGCTTTCGGCGCACCAGGGGCCCATGCTGTTTGGTGACTTCAGCATTGCCGACGCATTTTTTGCACCGGTTTGCATGCGCTTGAAAAGCTATGCACTGCCGGTGCCCGCTGACATTGCGGCCTACATTGAGCGCCTGTGTGCCCTGCCAGGCGTGAAAGCCTGGATAGCCGGCGCGCTGGCTGAAAACGACTTCCGCGAATTTGAAGAACCTTACCGGCTCAAACCCGCCTGAAGCAGCGTTTGGCTAAACTGCCCGCATGGAAATTTACATGGTGGGCGGCGCGGTGCGCGACAAATTGCTGGGACTGGAAGTAGCGGACCACGACTGGGTGGTGGTGGGCGCCACGCCCGAGGAACTGATGGCCCAGGGCTATCTGCCAGTGGGCCGGGACTTTCCGGTGTTTTTGCACCCGCACAGCCATGAGGAATACGCGCTGGCGCGCACCGAGCGCAACACGGCGCGCGGCTACCGCGGCTTTGTCGTGCATTCCGCGCCCGACGTGACGCTGGAGCAAGACCTGGCGCGGCGCGACTTGACGATGAATGCAATAGCAGCTCCTGCCCGTACCGATGGGGCCAATGACCTTTTTGAGCCTGATTTTTCGGCGCTGATTGATCCCTTTGGCGGACAGCAGGATCTTCAGCACAAGGTGCTCCGCCATGTCACCGATGCGTTCCGTGAAGACCCGGTGCGCATCCTGCGGCTGGCACGCTTTGCAGCCCGGTTTCCTGATTTTTCAGTGGCCCCCGAAACGGAGGCGCTGATGGAGGAGATGGTGGCCGATGGCGAAGTCGATGCGCTGGTGCCCGAACGCGTCTGGCAGGAACTGGCGCGCGGCCTGATGGAAGCCACGCCTTCCCGCATGTTCGAGGTACTGCGCACATGCGGCGCCCTGCACAAGCTGCTGCCTGAAGTGGCCAGGCTGTGGGGTGTAGCCCAGCGCGCCGACTACCACCCCGAAGTCGACACCGGCATTCACCTGATGATGGTGCTGGACATGGCGGCGCAGCTGCAGGCCCCCTTGCCAGTGCGCTTTGCCTGCCTGGGCCACGACCTGGGCAAAGGCACGACACCGGCTGACATGCTGCCCAGGCATGTGGGCCACGAGGAGCGCAGCGCACGCCTGTTAAAGGGCCTGTGCGCGCGGCTGCGCGTGCCCACCGATTGCCGCGAAATCGCCGACGTGGTGGCGCGCGAGCACGGCAACATTCACCGCAGCAGCGACTTCAGCCCGGCTGCCGTGGTGCGGCTGCTGGAGCGCTGCGACGCGTTCCGCAAGCCGCAGCGCTTTGCCGATATTTTGCTGGCCTGCGAATGCGACGCACGCGGCAGGCTCGGGCTGGACCAGTCGCCCTACCCGCAGCGCCCGTGGCTGCTGCAGGCGCTGGCCGCAGCCCAGGCCGTGGCCACCGACCAGGTTGCGGCCGAGGTCATGGCGGCGGGGAAAACAGGCCCGCAAATTGGCGAATCGATTCACCAGGCGCGGGTGGCGGCGGTGCGGCACAGCGGCTGCTTTGAGCCAGCGCAAGCGGGGTGAATCGGCCGGCAATCATCGACTCCGGCCTACAGCCATTTCCGGGCAGGCTTGTTAAGGTGGGTCGCCTATGCCACTGCCACTGCCGCTTCCTTCCTTCGCTTCACCGCCCCTGCCCTGCATAGGTCCGCAAACCGCACTTTTTCTGGACTTTGACGGCACGCTGGCCGACCTGGCGCCGCAGCCCGAAGCGGTGCAAGTCACCGCTGATTTGATTCCCGTGCTGGCGCAACTGGCGGCGCAACTGAACGGCGCGCTGGCCATCGTGTCGGGGCGCAGGCTGGCCGACCTGGACGGCTTTCTGGCGCCCTTGCGGCTGCCGTCTGCCGCCGAGCATGGCGCCCGGCACCGCGCGGCTGGGGGCGAGGCGATCTGCCTGGCGTCGCCCGATTTGCAGGCGGTGGTGCGCCTGGCCACGGCGCTGGCGGCGCGCCACGCCGGCCTGCGCGTTGAAGTCAAGTCAGCCGCGGTCGCCCTGCACTACCGCCATGCACCCGCACTGGAGACACTGGCCCTGCAGGTGATGCAGGATGCGGCCCAGGGCACGCCCGGGCTGGAGTTGCTGCGCGGCAAATCGGTGTTTGAGGTCAAGCCCGCCGGCATCAGCAAAGGCACGGCGATAGACGCCTTCATGGCCACCGCGCCTTTTGCCGGACGTCTACCGCTGTTTGCGGGCGACGACACGACCGACGAAGCCGGATTTTCAGCCGTGCAGCGGTTGGGCGGCCAGGGCATCAAGGTGGGGGAAGGCCGCACCCTGGCCCAGCACCGCTGCCCGTCGCCTGCCGCGCTGCGGCAATGGCTACGCCTGGCCTGCCAGCCCGGCGCCAGACACCCCAAAAACTGATGAACAGGACGCCCCATGACGGTTGCCAGTGACACCTCGCGCTTTGCGCCCCCGGCCGAACCATCACTCGCCATGGGGGTGATCGGCAACTGCGCGTTCAGCGCCTTGATCGATGCGCGCGGACGCATCGTCTGGTGCTGCCTGCCACGCTTTGACGGCGACCCGGTGTTCAACGCCCTGCTGGCGCCTGGCCAGGC
>NZ_JADMJK010000219.1 GCF_018780625.1 Polaromonas sp.
GCATTGACCGCATGAAAACCGAATTCATCTCCACGGTCAGCCACGAGTTGCGCACGCCGCTGACGTCGATCCGCGGTTCGCTGGGGCTGATCGCTGGCGGTGTGGCCGGTGAGGTGCCCGAAGCCGTGAAGAACCTGGTGGCCATTGCCAAGAACAACTGCGAGCGGCTGATCCGGCTGATCAACGACATTCTGGACAGCGAAAAAATCGAGGCGGGGAAGATGCACCTCGAACTGCAGGTCGTGGACATCAGGCAACTGGTCCAGCAGACGCTGGCGGCCAATCAGGGTTTCGCGGACCAGCACCGCGTGAAGCTGCGCTTGCAGGCGCCCGATGCGGCGCTGGAGGCACGCATTGACAGCGACCGTCTGATCCAGGTGCTGACCAATTTGCTGTCCAACGCGGTGAAGTTTTCACCCCCCGGTAGCACGGTGGACGTGAATGTGTTGCGCGTGGCCCGGCAGGTGCGGGTCGAAGTCGTGGACCATGGACCTGGCATCCCGGAAGAGTTTCGCGGCAGGATCTTCCAGAAGTTTTCGCAGGCCGATTCTTCCGATACCCGGCAAAAAGGCGGGACCGGCCTCGGGCTGAACATTTCCAGAGGCCTTGTCGAGAAAATGGGCGGCCAGATCGGTTTTAGCAGCGAGGTGGCTGCAGGCACCACTTTCTTCCTGGAATTGCCCGAATGGCGGGATCCGGCGCTGCTTTCCCCGCCTTCACGGACCCGGGCGGTGTTCTCCGGGCTGCGTATCCTGGTGTGCGAGGGGGATGTCGAAGCGGCCCGGCGCATCGGCATGCTGCTGGAAAAAGCCGGCTTCGAAGCCGACATCGCGCATCAGGCGACGCAGGCCTGGGCGTGGCTTGCGCGCAATCGCTACGATGCCGTGACGGTAGACCTGAAGCTGCCAGGCCAATGCGGTGCAGCCTTCATCAGTGCGCTGCGCGGCGACGAAAGAACGCGCAATCTTCCCGTCATCGTGATCTCGGCCATGGTCGAGGATGGGCGGCTGCAGTTCAACCGCAAGCCGCTCGCGATCTCGGGCTGGCTTGAAAAACCGATTGATGAAAACCTGCTGATCCTCAACGTGCGCCGGGCCGTGGCCGGCCTGGAGAGCGGCAAGCCGCGCATTTTGCATGTGGAAGATGATCCCGATGTCCAGTGCATCGTCGCCGCGATTGCCCAGGAGTTTGCAGACTTCGAATTTGCGGCCACGTTGAACGAAGCCCGGGCCCGGCTGCGCGAGCAGCCCTTTGACCTGGTGCTGCTGGACCTTGGACTCGGCGAGGACTCGGGCTGGAGCCTGTTTGAGGATATCGATGCACTCGATCCGCCGCCGCCGGTGATTGTGTTTTCGGCCGGCGACGTGGACCCGGCCAACGGCAAGCAGGCCGAAGCGGTCCTGGTCAAGGCCCGCACCTCCAACACCGAACTGTTAAATACAATCCAGCGTGTCCTGCAGATTCCCGGAGACCCTGGTCCCACCCGTCCCCAACCCCTGAGCTGACCATGCCCCCACCCCTTTGCCGCATTCTTTATGTTGAAGACGAGCCTGACATCCGCGCCGTGGCCAGGATGGCCCTGGAGGCCGTGGGCGGTTTTGCCGTGATCGCCTGCGCCTCCGGCCAGGAAGCGCTGAGCGCTGCGCCTGACGCCCGGGCCGATCTGCTGCTGCTGGACGTCATGATGCCCGGCATGGACGGCCCCAGCACGCTCAAGGCCCTGCGCGAAATGCCCGCCACGGCCCAGACGCCGGTGATCTTCATGACCGCCAAGGTGCAGGCCGCTGAAGTGGCGCAGTACAAGGGGCTGGGCGCGCTGGAAGTGATTCCCAAGCCCTTTGACCCCATGGAAATTTCCGCGCAGATCCAGCGCATCTGGGCGGCGCAAGCTTGAGGCGGGAGCAGGCTTTGCGGCCAGGTGCGCAAAGCCTTCAAGGCGTTTCAATGAACGGCTCGCCGCCACCCAGTGGCCCCAGGCCAAAGGCAGCGGAGGCCGCCTGGCCCATCGCGCTGGCCGGTCTGGTGGCGCTGGCCGTGGCCATGGGGCTGGGCCGCTTTGCCTTCACGCCGCTGCTGCCCATGATGCTCCATGATGGCGTCGTTGATTTGCCTGCCGCCAGCTGGCTGGCCAGCGCCAACTACCTGGGCTACATGCTGGGCGCCATGGCTTGCACGCTGCAGCCGTGGCTGTGGGCGCGGTTCCGCTGGCTGCCGCTGCTGGCCTATTCGTCGCTGGTGCGCGCCGGGCTGCTTGCCACCGGGGTCCTGACGCTGGCCATGGCCTGGCAGTGGCCTGCGGCCTGGCCCGCGCTGCGCTTTGCCGCTGGCGTGACCAGCGCGGTGGTGTTCATCTTCACGTCGGGCTGGTGCCTGTCGCAACTGGCGCGGCTGGGCGTGCCCGCCATGGGCGGGGTGATTTTTGCCGGCCCCGGCGCAGGCATTGTGGTCAGCGGCCTGTTTGCCAGCGGCATGGTGGTCTGGCGCTGGACGGCGGCCACCGGCTGGCTGATCTTCGGGGTGCTGGCGTTTGTGCTTACTGCTGCTGTCTGGCGCACCCTGCGCGGCGGCAACGAGCGGCTGGCCGCGCTGGGCACGCCGCCCGCTGGCGCCGCCAGCACCGCGCCAGCGCCGCACGGCCATGCCGAGATGGCGTCGCTAGCGCTGGCCTACGGACTGGCCGGGTTCGGCTACATCATCACCGCCACTTTCTTGCCCGTGATTGCCCGCGCTGCCTTGCCCGGCTCGGCCTGGCTGGACCTGTTCTGGCCGATTTTTGGCCTGGGCGTGATGGTGGGCGCGCTGCTGGCGACGCGGGTCAGGCCGGGCCGCGATTTCCGGGTGTTGCTGGCTTGCTGCTATGGGCTGCAGGCGCTCGGCATTGCGGCCAGCCTCTGGAGCCCCAGCCTGGCCGGGTTCGCCATCGGCAGCCTGATGCTGGGTTTGCCATTCACCGCGATGACTTTTTTTGCGATGCAGGAAGTGCGCCGCCTGCGCCCGCACACCGCCGCCAGCTTCATGGGCCTGCTCACCGCCACCTACGGCGTGGGGCAGATCCTGGGCCCGCTGCTGGTGGCCTTGCTGCTCAGGCACACCGGCAGTCAGGTCCAGGGTTTCACGCTGTCGCTGCAAATCGCCGCCAGCATGCTGCTGCTCGGGGCGGCGGTGTATGCGTGGATGGTCAGGGCCTATCCGGTGGCAAGCCGCTAAAATAGCGGGCTACCCGCGTGCTGCCTCGGCGCTCGGGTGATGTTTGCTTTTGATTCCGGGGCCATGTAGAGGACCACCATGTACAAAAACCTCGTGACCCCCGTCATTTCGACGCGTGTGGTCGCCTGTTTTTCTTTCCCCGCTTGTGCCCAGCTGCCATCCGCCGCGCCGGTAACGCGCAGCGTTGCGCAAATTTTGGCGCTGAACCGCTACGTGGCAGGAACACCATGAGCTACCAGGTCAAGGAAATTTTCTACACCCTGCAGGGCGAGGGCGCCAATGCCGGTCATCCGGCGGTTTTTTGCCGCTTTGCCGGCTGCAACCTCTGGTCAGGCCGCGAGCAGGACCGCGCCACCGCCATCTGCCGCTTTTGCGACACTGACTTTGTCGGCACCGACGGCACCCTGGGCGGCAAGTTTGCCGACGCCGACGCGCTGGCGCAGCAGGTCGAGGCCCAGTGGCCCGCCGCCGACCGTGACCACCGCCTGGTGGTGATGACTGGCGGCGAGCCGCTGCTGCAGGTCGACAGCGCGCTGATCAAGGCGCTGCATGCGCGCGGCTTCAAAATTGCGGTCGAAACCAACGGCACGATCGCCGCGCCCCAAGGCATCGACTGGATCTGCGTCAGCCCCAAGGCCGGCGCGCCCTGGGTGCAGCGCGAAGGCCACGAACTCAAGGTGGTCTGGCCCCAGCCCGCGTTCGATCTGGCCGAACTGGAAACCGCCCGCTTCACGCACCGCTACCTGCAGCCCATGGACAACCCCGAGCGCCAGCGCAACACCGAGGCCTGCATTGCACTGTGCCTGGCGCGGCCGGCCTGGCGGCTCAGCCTGCAAACCCACAAGATCACGGGCATCCGATGAACAGCCTTCCAACCACCTGCGAAATCAGCCAGACCTTCTTTTTTGACGCCGCCCACACGCTGGAACGCGCCATTGAAACCGAAAGCAGTCGACGCATTCACGGCCACACCTACAACGCCGAAGTCTTTTTGACCGGCCAGCCCGACCCGCACACCGGCATGGTGATTGACCTGGGCCTGGTGCGCCGCGAAGTGGCGCTGCTGCGCGAGCAGCTCGACCACCATCTGCTCGACGAGGTGGAGGGCCTGGGCCCGCCAACGCTTGAAAACCTGTGCCGGTTCATCTTTCGCGCACTGCAGCCGCGCCTGCCGGCGCTGTCGTCGGTGCGGGTCTGGCGCGTGTCGATTGGCGATGCGTGCCGGCTCAGCCGGTAAGCGCGCAGATAAGCTCTATTCAGCTCGAGCTATGGCCGGGCGGCAGGCCTGCGGTAACCTTGCGGCCATGAAAGCCTTGCGCGCCTCTGTTCTTTACTTTTCCGGCCCCGCGCAAGCGGTTCTTGAATCCGACGGCCTGCTGGTGGTCGGCCCCAACGCCCAGGGGCGGCAGGTGGTGCAGGCCGTGGGCAGCTACGCTGGTCTGGCGCCGCGCTTTGCCGATGTGCCGGTTGAACATTTTCCGGGCCGCATCATCGCGCCGGGCTTTGTCGACATGCACCTCCACTACCCGCAGCTGGACGTGATTGGCTCGCCCGCCGAAGGGCTGCTGCCGTGGCTGGAAAACTACACCTTTCCGCATGAAAAACGCTTTGCGTCGCCTGAATACAGTTCGCAGGTGGCTGCGTTTTTCATAGCAGAACTGCTGCGCAATGGTGTCACCACCGCGCTGGCCTTTGCCACCTCGCACCCCGAATCGGTCCACGCGCTGTTTGCCGAGGCGCAAAAAAACCAGCTGCGCCTGATCACCGGCAAGGTGCTGATGGACCAGCATTCGCCCGACGGCGTGCGCGATGACACCGGGCAAAGCCTGGCCGACACGGAGGCGCTGATCCAGCGCTGGCACGGCGTGGACCGGCTGGGCTACGCCATCACGCCGCGCTTTGTGCCCAGCTGCAGCGCCGCCCAGCTGCGCGGCGCGGGCGAACTGGCCGCCAAATACCCCGACGTGTGGATTCAGTCGCATGTGGCTGAAAACAAGGACGAAATTGCCTGGGTGCGCGCGCTCTACCCGGAGGCGCGCAGTTATTTGAGCGTCTACGAGCAGTTCGGCCTGCTGCGCCCGCGCGCCGTCTATGCCCACTGCATTCATTTCAGCGACGAAGACCGCGCGCTGATGCGCGCTACCGGCGCGGCGGCCGCCGTCAGCCCGACCAGCAACCTGTTCCTGGGCAGCGGGTTTTTTGACTATGTCGGCGCAGACCGCGCCGGCTTTCAATACGGACTGGCCAGCGACGTCGGCGGCGGCACCTCGTTCAGCCCGTTTCACACCATGCTGGCCGCCTACTACGTGGGCCGCGAAGGGCAGACCAAGACCGGCGTGTCCCTGAGCCCGCAGCACCTGTGGTGGCAGCACACCGCCGGTGCGGCGCGGGCGCTGGGCCTGGCGGGCGTGATCGGCAACCTGCTGCCCGGCTGCGAGGCCGACTTTGTGGTGCTGAACCCCCAGGCCACGCCGCTGCTGGCCCGCAAGACCGCGCAGGCCGCCAGCCTGGATGAGCTGCTGTTCGCGCTGATCGTGCTCGGCGACGACCGGGTGATCGAGAAAACCGTGATTTCGCAGGCCGGCAGCTGAAAATTTCGTAACTACTTACCGCGCTGCAGGTCAACGGCTTTATCGGTCCCTGGTGTTGGTCTTGCTTGGCGATGTGCAGGGTTGCGGTCTCTTTTGCTTGCGGTTTGATCGCTGCGTCGTTTGTTGATGGCCTTTGGCTTGGTGGGTTCTTCTGTGGATTGAGGGGTGAGCGCCTGCCCGGCGGGGGTAACTTTCTTTTCTGGCAAAAAAGAAAGTCACCAAAGAAAGTTGCCTTGGGAGCGGGTTAGAGCTGAACGCTCTGACGGGCCATCGCTTCGCTCGGCCCTGGGTTCCTTGATCGGCAGCCGGTAGCTAATGCCATTGGCTGGCTGGTTCTACCGCTCGTTCGCCAACAGCTTCACGCTCTGCTTGATCTGACTGGCTTGCGCTGCGCTGTCGGCTACGCCTTTTTATCCCTTACCTGCCGGGTGTGGCTGATGGGTCAGTGGTTGTTGAACAACGATTGTCCTTTTCACTGTTCGTTGTCAGCCCCCCAGCCGACCTGTCTTGGCCGAAAAAAAGGGCAAGAAACTGCCAACAGTGCTAGAAACACAAAAGAAACGATCAAGCAGACCGTGAAGCTGTTGGCGAACGAGCGGTAGAACCAGCAAACGACCGGCATCGCTAACAGCCCTCAGATCCAGGTGCCAAGGGCCGAGCGAAGCAATGGCCCGTCAGAGCGTTCAGCTCTAACCCGCTCCCGCCCCAAGGCAACTTTCTTTGGTTACTTTCTTTTTTGCCAGAAAAGAAAGTTACCCCCCGCCGGGCAGGCGCTCAGCCCTCAAACCAAAGAAGAACCCACCCAAAGCCCCAAAGCCCCAAAGCCCCAAACCAGAAACCAGAAACCAGAAACCAGAAAACGCAGCAATCAAATCGGCCTCTGGCGCAATAAGCGCGAGCGTGATTAGCTATTGATTTAATGGTAAGCCCCGGCGGCTTTCGCCCCGGCCGGCCTGCCTACAATCACAGGCAACCCAAGGAGCCTCCCACATGAGCATCAAAAGCGACAAATGGATACGCCACATGGCCGAAACCACCGGCATGATCGAGCCCTTCGAGCCTGGCCAGATCCGCGAGCAGGACGGCAAAAAGATCATCAGCTACGGCACCAGCAGCTATGGCTACGACATCCGCTGCGCGCCCGAGTTCAAGGTGTTCACCAACATCCACAGCACCGTGGTGGACCCCAAGAATTTTGACGAAAAGAGCTTTGTCGATTTTTACGGCGACAGCTGCATCATTCCGCCCAACAGCTTTGCGCTGGCCCGCACCATGGAATACTTTCGCATTCCGCGCAACGTGCTGACCATCTGCCTGGGAAAAAGCACCTATGCGCGCTGCGGCATCATCGTCAACGTCACGCCATTCGAGCCCGAATGGGAAGGCTATGTGACACTGGAGTTTTCCAATACCACGCCCTTGCCCGCCAAGATTTACGCGGGCGAAGGTTGCGCGCAGGTGCTGTTTTTCGAGAGCGACAAGGACGACGTCTGCGAAGTCAGCTACAAGGACCGCGGCGGCAAGTACCAGGGCCAGGTCGGGGTGACGCTGCCCAAGGCCTGACCGGGTCTTTCAGTCTTTCTGTATTTTTGTTGCCGGGCCGGATTCAGTGGGTTCGCGTCATTCGGGGCAGCGTCAAGCTTGCCGCCAGCCCGCCGCCCCGGCGCGGCGCCAGTTCGAGCGATCCGCCGAAGCGCTCGGTAATGGCGGCCACGACGGACAGCCCCAGTCCGCTGCCCCGGCCGGAGCCGCGCCGCCAGAAGCGCTGCGTCACCAGCGCCAGTTCCTCGCTGCTCAGGCCGGGCCCACGGTCGCAGACGCGAAAACAGACGCTGTCCTGGGAGGTTTGCAGTTCCAGGCTGACGCTGTGCGCTGCCGGGGAGTGGCGCAGCGCATTGTCCAGCAGGTTGCGCAGCGCCGTGACGGCCAGCGCCTGGGGCAGCGCCAGCTCGGTCTGATCGCCGTCAGTTTTCAGCGCAATGCGCCCGGACGCATCTGGCGCCGCATCGCGCATCGCCAGGTGGGCCACGTCGTCGGCCTGGGCGATGCGCCCGTCATTCCAGGAAAAAGGGCCTTCCACTTGCGACAGCGTCAGTAGCTGCGTCAGCGTGTGCTGAAGCCGCGCCACCGCCTCGTCGGCGTAGTCCAGCGACGCTTGGGCCTCTGGTCCGTGGGTGATGCGCGCGACCTGCAGGTGGATCTTGATGGCGGTCAGCGGTGTGCGCAGTTCGTGCGCTGCGTCGCTGGTAAAGCGGCGCTCGCGGCGCAGGGTCGTGCTGGTTCGCTCCAGCAGCTGGTTCAGGCTATGGACCAGTGGCAGCAAGTCGCGTGACATGGGGGCCTCGGGAATCGGCGTCAGTGCATCTGGCGCCCGGCTGGCCAGCGCCTGCCGCAGGCGTTCGAGCGGCAACAAGCCGCTTTTCACGCCCAGCCACAGCACCATCAGGCTGCCGATCAGCGCGACGACAAAGGGCAGGGCGGCGGCCACCAGTACATCGCGCTGCAGCATGTTTCGCTCAGCCATGCGGTCGGCGGTGGTGACGCGCAGGCCGTGCGCTTCAACGGTGTAGCTGCGCCAGCGTTCGCCGTTGATTTCAGCGTCGGCAAAACCGGGCGCTGCCGCCGCAATGACCTCGGACGTTGTGCCCGGGGTGCTTGCAAGCACCTCGCCGTGCAAAGAACTGACCTGGCAGGTCAGTCCTTTTTCTGCCGCAGGCAGGGTCAGGGTGGACAGGCCGGCTTTCCCGGTACTGCCGTCCCATGCCGCAGGGTTTTGCGACATCAGCCCGGCCACCATTCTGGCGGACATGACCAGGCGCTGGTCCAGCGTGCGCCGCATTTCATGGTCCAGGTCACGCAGCAGCCACAGCGCCACGCCGCCCCACAGCAGGCTCAGCGACACGCCAATCATCAGCAGCAAACGCAGTCGCAGGCTCATGCGTTCACCATGCCGAGTCGGTAGCCCATGCCGCGCACGGTCTCTATGATGTCGGCGCCCAGCTTGCGCCGCAGGTGGTGGATATGCACATTGAGGGCATTGCTTTCAATCTCCTCGCTGAAATCGTAGAGGCTGTCCTTGAGCTGGTCGGCGCTCAGGATGCGCCCGCGCGCATGCAGCAGTGCCGCCAGCAGCGCCAATTCGCGCCGGGACAAGACCACTGCCCGTTCATGCAGAAAGACTTCCCCGCTCGCCGGATTCAGCCGCAAGGGGCCATGCGCAATCACATCGACGCTGCGCCCGGCCGCGCGGCGCAGCAGGGCGTGCAGCCTGGCGGCCAGTTCGTCGAGGTCAAAGGGTTTGAGCAGGTAGTCGTCGGCACCGGCACGCAGTCCGGCAATGCGGTCCTCGACCGCGTCGCGCGCGGTCAGTATCAGCACCGGTAGCGCCATGCCGCTCGCCCGCAGGCGCTGCAGCAGGCGCATGCCATCCTCATCGGGCAGTCCCAGGTCGAGAATCACCACATCGCAATGAATCGCCGACAGCGTGGCCTCGGCCTGCGCTGCGGTCGCCACACTGTCAACCGTCAGGCCGTGCGCCCTCAGGCCGGCCAGGATGCCGTGGGTAATCAGGTCGTCGTCTTCAATCAGCAGGACTCGCATCATCTATTCTCCATGGCTTAAAGTCGCTACTCCGCCTGTTTTGTGGTTGTTAACGCTGCCTTAATCCGGCCAGGCCAGCATACGAGCTTATCTTGCTTTGGAGTTATTCATGGTGCGTTGGTTCTGGTCGATGGTGGTGTTCAGCTTGCTGTGGGTACTGCCGGCCCATGCCCAGGAAGGCAATCAGGAGTTTTTGCCGGCGGATCAGGCGTTTCACCTGACTGTCACCAAGGCAGGCGACGGCCTGTTGCGGCTGAACTGGAAAATCAGCGAGGGCTACTACCTGTACCGCAAGCAGATCAGGATCGAAGGCGACCCGCCCGGCAGCGTGCAACAGGTGACGCTGCCTGCCGGCACACTCAAGACCGATGAGTTCTTCGGCGAAACCGAGGTCTACCACGACAGCCTGACGGTGCTGGTCAAGGCGCCCGACGCCCAGGCCCTGAAGATTGTCTGGCAAGGCTGCGCCGATGCGGGCCTGTGCTACCCGCCGCAAACTTTGCAGGTGAAGCTGGCCGATATCGCCGCAGCGCCCACGGCCGATGCGGGCGCGTCCGCTGTGGATGCGAAGCAGGCCGCCCCCGGCGCACTCGGCGAAGATCAGGATCTGGCCGAGCGCCTGTCGCGCGCCCATCCGGGCTGGATGCTGCTGGTGTTCTTCGGGCTGGGGCTGCTGATGACCTTCACCCCCTGCGTGCTGCCCATGGTGCCGATTCTCTCCAGCCTGATCGCGGGCAGCGGGGCGGGCCCCAGGCGCGGTTTTGTGCTCTCGCTGGCCTTCGTGCTGCCGATGGCGCTGACCTACGCGGTGCTGGGCGCTGGCGCCGCGCTGGCCGGTGCCAATCTGCAGGCGATGCTGCAAAACCCCTGGGTGCTCGGCGCCTTCGGCCTGATGTTTGTCGTGCTGGCGCTGGCCATGTTCGGCTTGTACGAGTTGCAATTGCCCGCCGTGCTGCGCAACCGCCTGAACAGCGCCAGCCAGGGCCAGCGCGGCGGCACCGTGGCGGGGGCTGCTGCGATGGGCGTCCTGTCGGCGCTGCTGGTGGGCCCCTGCATGACCGCACCGCTGGCCGGCGCGCTGCTCTATATCGGCAATACCGGTGATGTGCTGACCGGCGGCCTGGCGCTCTTGTTCATGGGGCTGGGCATGGGCGTGCCGTTGCTGGTGGTGGGCACGCTGGGCGCACGGTTGCTGCCGCGTCCCGGTTGCTGGATGAACCGGGTCAAGGTGCTGTTTGGTTTTGTCCTGCTCGGCACCGCCATCGTGTTCGTGGCGCGGGTGCTGCCGCCCGCCTTGACGCTGGGCCTGTGGGGCGCCTGGTTGCTGGCCGTCGCCCTCAGCCTGCTGGCATTGGCCAAAAAGGTGGATGCCGGTGCCGGGCGTTTGATCTCGCACTATGGGGCGTTGCTGCTGGGCCTGTGGGGCGGGGCCATGGTGATGGGGGCGGCCGGTGGCGCACAGAACCCCTTGCAGCCACTGGTCTTCGTGGCGGGAGGCGCCGCGCCCGCTCAGGCGGCTGGAGCGAACGATGTCATGACCCGCTTCAAGCCGGTCAAGACGCAGCAGGCACTCCAGGCACGTGTTGCCGAGGCCGGGCAGCGCGGCCAGTGGACGCTGGTTGATTTTTACGCCGACTGGTGCGTGTCGTGCAAAGTGATCGAGCACGAGGTGTTTGCCGACCCGCGGGTGCAGCGCGCGCTGGCTGACATGCAGTTGCTGCGTCCGGATGTCAGCGCCCAAAATGCGGATGACCGCGCGCTGATGAGCGCCCACCAAATTTTGGGGCCACCGACCCTGCTGCTGATTGGCCCGGACGGCCAGGAGCGCCGGGCCGAGCGCGTCATCGGTGAACTCAGTGCCAACGAATTCCTTGCACGCTTGCTGCGTGCAAGGCAGGGAGCTTGATCATGCTGACAGTCAATTTAGGGCCTCTCGCGGTGCCGGTCAGCCAGCTGCTGCTGATGGTGGCGCTGCTGGCTGCGCTGGCGGTCGGCCACCTGGTCGGGCGTCGTCAGCAAACGGGCGGCATAGGCCATAGCCTGTCCGACATGCTGCTCGTCGGGCTACTGGTGGCACGCATCGCCTTCGTCGTGATCTGGTTCGACACCTACCGCCAGGCGCCGTGGTCCATTTTCGATATCCGTGACGGCGGTTTCACGCCCTGGGCCGGGGTTGCAGCGGCCTTGCTGGTGGCAATCTGGCAGGGCTGGCGCCGTGCGGCGCTGCGCAAACCGCTGATACTGGGGCTGGCGGCCGGGGCACTGGTCTGGGGCGCCATGTGGGGTGCGCTGCGCATGATGGAAGAAGAAAAACCGACGCTGCCCACGGTGCAGTTGACGACGCTTGCCGGCTTGCCGGTAGACCTGGCGGGCCTGGCTGCAGGCCGGCCCATGGTGGTCAATTTGTGGGCCAGCTGGTGTCCGCCCTGCCGCCGCGAAATGCCGGTGCTTGCCGCCGCGCAGCAACAGGAAACCGGCGTGGTCTTTGTCTTTGCCAACCAGGGCGAAGACGGCGCGACAGCCCTGCGCTACCTTTCCGCCAGTCAGCTGGCGCTTGCCAATGTGCTGCTCGACCCGGACACCGCGCTCGGCAAGGTAGTTGGCTCCACGGCCTTGCCGACCACGCTCTTCTACGACGCGCGCGGACAGCTGGTCAATACCCATCTGGGCGAGCTGTCGGCCGCTTCGCTGGCCAGTAAATTGCAGCAACTGCGCACGCCTTAAAAAATTATCAACCTCACCGGAAACCACCCATGATCAAGAAATCACGACTTTTACTGGCCATTGTTCTGGCCTCGCCCGGCATCGTTCTGGCCCAGGCGGCCAAGAACTGGCCGGCCCCCATCAAGGCGCTTGAAGCGCAGGGCGTCGAGGTGATGGGGACGTTTGATGCGCCCGGCGGGCTGAAGGGCTATGCCGCCATGGCCCAGCAGCGGCCGCTGGCCATCTACCTGACCGCCGACGGCAAGCAGGCTATCGTCGGCACCATGGTCGACGCCAAAGGGGACAGCCTGAGCCAGGAACCCCTGGACCGGCTGGTCAGCAAACCCATGACCCTCAAAACCTGGAATCAGCTTGAAAAGAGCAGCTGGATTGCCGATGGCAGCAAGAGCGCGCCGCGTGTCATCTACACCTTCACCGACCCCAACTGCCCCTACTGCAACAAGTTCTGGAATGACGCACAGCCCTGGGTCAAGGCCGGCAAGGTGCAGGTGCGCCATGTCCTGGTCGGCATTCTCATGGACAGCAGCGCGGGCAAGGCGGCGGCCCTGCTCTCTGCCGCAGATCCGCAAGCCGCGCTGGCGCAGCACGAACAGCAACACGCCAGCGGTGGCGTCAAACCCCTGGCGCAGATTTCGGTCAAAGTGCGCGCCCAGCTCGACGCCAATGAGGCCTTGATGCAGCAGCTCGGTTCTTCAGCGACGCCCACCACCTTCTACAAGGATGCCAGTGGCAAGTTGCAGATGGTGCAAGGGGCGCCTTCGGCAGAGATGCTGCTTAAGGTACTTGGCCCGCGCTGAACCTGACGCGGACGGGCCTGACTTTGACGCAAGTAGCCACTATCATGGGCATGTGCCCGGCCTTGGCACAGATGCCCGTGGGCTCTGTGCGAAGGCCGGCTTCAGACTCCCTGCAAAGGCTACCGACCATGAAATTCTCAAGCCGCCACACTGAACGCCACCGCACAGACCGCATCGGCTGGCTGCGCGCCGCGGTGCTGGGTGCCAACGACGGCATCGTCTCCACGGCCAGCCTGGTGGTCGGCGTGGCGGCGGCCAATTCAGGCGAAGGCAGTGTCCTGGTGGCGGGCGTTGCCGGCCTGGTGGCCGGGGCGATGTCGATGGCGGCGGGCGAATATGTCTCCGTCCATTCGCAGGCCGATACCGAGAAAGCTGACCTGTCGCGGGAGCGCGCCGAGCTGGAACTGGACCCCGTGGCCGAACACCGCGAGTTGGCCGCCATCTATGTCGCCCGTGGCCTGGAGGCCGACCTGGCGAATCAGGTCGCCGAACAACTGATGGCGCACGATGCCCTGGGTGCCCATGCCCGCGACGAACTCGGCATCTCAGACGCACTCAGTGCGCGGCCGGTGCAGGCCGCCCTGGCGTCGGCCGCAAGTTTTGCGGTGGGCGCCGTGTTGCCGCTGGCCGTTACGGCGCTGGCGCCAGCGCAGGCCCTGATTCCCTGGGTCTCTGGAACCTCGCTGGTTTTTCTGGCCCTGCTGGGTGCCGTGTCGGCCCGCATCGGCGGCGCCGGCGTGGTGGCCGGCGCATGGCGCGTCACCTTCTGGGGCGCACTGGCCATGGCGATCACCGCCGCAGTCGGTGCGCTGTTTGGTGCAGTGGTTTAAGCGGGCGAAATGAGTCCGTGATCAAGGCCTTCGCGGCTGGCGTTCAGGCCGTGCCTGCGCCTGCATCCGCAGCCGCGTCTTGCCACTGCACAGCACCCCGGTAAGCATGCCAGCTCGCATGCCCCAGCAGCGGGCCGACCAGTACCAGCCCCAGGCCCCAGGGCAGCAGGGCCACGGTCACCAGTGATGCAATGAGCACACCCCACAGCAGCATCACGCCCGGGTTGGCGAGCACCACGCGGATGCTGGTGATGGCGGCCCACACGGCGTCGGTGTCGCGGTCCAGAATCATGGGAATCGACACCACGGCGGTGGAAAAAACCAGCGTGGCAAACAGCCCGCCCACGGCCAGGTAAATCATCAGGAATTCCCAGTTTTCGGGGTTGAACACCGCCTTGATCACCCCCGTGGTGGACGGCATGCCGGTGTTGAAGAACACCGCAAACACCACCAGCGAGGCGCGGCCCCACAGCAGCTCCAGCACGATGAGCACCAGCACCAGCATGCCCATGCTGCGGATGTGCGCGTCCCAGCACGTCAGCGAGGCGCCCAGCTCGGGCAGGAGGCCCTGTTCACGGCGGCGGCTGACTTCATACAGGCCCATGGCCAGAAACGGCCCCACCAGCAGGCACCCGGAGGCTATCGAGAGTGTGTATTCGGGCTTGGCGCGAAACACCGCACCCAGCGTGATGGCCATGGCCCAGAAGCACAGGCCGTAAAACAGGCCAATGCCCGGGTGCGCCCGCACATCGCGCCAGCCCGCCGCCAGCCAGCGAAAAGGCTCGCCGGCACCGAGCGGACGCATCAGCGCCTGCGGGCCTGTGGGCGGCGGCGGTACATAAGGGGCGGCCATGACCGGGAGGGCGTCACCCGTCTGCTCGGCGGACGCCGGGGCTGGGCTGGAATCTGCTGGGGGAGGGGACGTCGTCATGAGTCTTGGCCTGAGGAGAACGGGGAAAGCTTGCAAAGGAAAGCGTCAAAGCACCGCGGTCCGTCAGGCTAACCAGCTCCCCCTGACTTGTCCATTCAGGAATACCCCCGCAACGGCAGGGGGAATGGGGCTCAGGCCGCGCTGCCTTGGTGCTGGTGATGGGATTGTGATGGTTGTCTGACTTCGCTGTCGGTCTGAATTATTGGTCGCTTGCTGACTTGGCGGTGTTGGGCTGGCCGGGAGTCGCCCGGCATGCGACTCACTTTCTTTGCTTCGCCAAAGAAAGTAAGCAAAGAAAGGCGACCCTACTGTCTGCGACCCCTTCGCTGCGCTACGGGGCACCCTGCGGTGCTGGCTTCAGGCGGGGTCCGCGCAAACTCGCTTCGCTCAAACAGCGCGCGGCCCTGATCCGCCTGAAGCTGCGCTCCTCAGCGCAGACA
>NZ_JADMJK010000012.1 GCF_018780625.1 Polaromonas sp.
CGTCGGAGAACTTGGGAAAGTTCAGGTCGATGCGGTCCACCCCGGCCAGCGCCAGGTCGCGCGGGTCGGCGTCGTTCGCCAGTTCAATGATATTTTGGCCTGTGGCGCTCGTAGGCTGGGCGTGAGATGCTATTATTTTCATGGTATTTGGTGGCTTTAAACGGCTTGGGCGGCGCCCACGCGCACAGCGTTGGCGGCGGCCTTGAAGGGGTCTGCACCCACCCGGCGCAGCGTGGCAATGAAGGTCTCGTGCTTGTCGCCAATGTCCAGGCGCAGGTCGCGGTAGGCGTCCAGAATGGCTTCAATCACCTCGGGCACTTCGGCGGCTGAAAACGACGGGCCAACGACTTTGCCGGTGGCGGGCGCGCCTGACAGCGCCGAGCCGTCGGAGCCGCCCAGCGTGATCTGGTACCACTCCTTGCCGTCCTTGTCGACGCCCAGAATGCCGATGTGGCCGCTGTGGTGGTGGCCGCAGGAGTTGATGCAGCCGCTGATGTGCAGGTCAATCTCGCCCAGGTCGTGCAACTCGTCCAGGTCCTGGTAGCGCTGGGAAATGGCGTCGGTCAGGGGCAGCGAACGGGCGTTGGCCAGCGAGCAGAAATCGCCGCCGGGGCAGGCGATCATGTCGGTCAGCAGGCGAATGTTGGGGCGGGCAAAGCCGGCCTTGCGGGCGGCTTTCCAGAGGTCGGGCAGCTGGTCGCAGCGCACCCACGGCAGCACCAGGTTCTGGTCGTGCGTGACGCGCGCTTCACCAGCGCTGAACTGGTCGGCCAGATCAGCGGCCACGCCGAGTTGCTGCGCCGTGGCGTCGCCGGGCGCCTGGCCCAGGCGCTTGAACGACAGGGTGACGATGCGCAGGTCGGGGTTCTGGTGCGGCGCCACGTTTTGCTGCAGCCAGCGCGAGAACTCCACGTCGTCCTCGGCGGCGGCGCGCAGCACGTTGGCGATCTTGGTTTCGGCGTCGCTGCGGTTGCAGGTCAGCGCGGGCGCCACAAACGAGGCAGACACGCGGTCGAGTTCGGCCTGGGTGATGGTGTGCGGTGCGCCGTCGAGTTCCACGATGTCCTGGTACTCGGCTTCCACCTGGTCGATGAAGTTCTGGCCTTCGGCTTTGACCAGAATCTTGATGCGCGCCTTGTAGATGTTGTCGCGGCGGCCAAAGCGGTTGTAGGCCCGCACCACGGCTTCCAGGTAATTCAGGATCTGCATGGCGGGCAAAAATTCGCGAATGGTGGTGGCCAGCACCGGGGTGCGGCCCATGCCGCCGCCCACCAGCACCTTGAAGCCCAGCGCGCCGTCTTCGTTCCGGATCAGGTGCAGGCCCACGTCGTGCCAGGCGGTGGCGGCGCGGTCTTCCCTTGCGCCGGTGATGGCGATCTTGAACTTGCGCGGCAAAAACGCGAACTCGGGGTGCAGCGTGCTCCACTGGCGCATGATTTCCGCGTAGGGGCGCGGGTCACCCACCTCGTCCACGGCAATGCCGGCGCGCTCGTCGCTGGTGATGTTGCGGATGCAGTTGCCGCTGGTCTGGATGCCGTGCATGTCGACGCTGGCCAGCAGGTCCATCACGTCGGCCGACTTGTCCAGCGGAATCCAGTTGTACTGGATGTTCTGGCGCGTTGTGAAGTGGGCGTAGCCGCTGGTCAGCCGGGAGTTGACGGACGCACCGCTTTTCAGGGGAATGGCGCCCAGCTTGTCCTGGGCCGCTTGCGCGCCTTCAAACAATGCGGCGTTGGGCTGGTCGTAGTCGCGGGCAATGGTGGCCAGCACGCGCAACTGGGCGCTTGAGAGTTCGCCATACGGCACCGCCACGCGCAGCATGGGCGCATAGCGCTGCACATACCAGCCGTTTTGCAGGCGCAGCGGCCTGAATTCATCTTCAGGCAACTGGCCAGCCTGCCAGCGCGTCAGCTGGTCACGGTACTGGTGGGCTCTGGCCTTGACAAATTGGCGGTCAAATTCGGTGTATTGGTACATGGAAGTGGCAGTAAAGAGTCTGAAGGAAAAAAGGGGGGCGGTCTAGATCGAGATCAGCTTGACGCCGGCATAGGCCAGCAGCGCAGACAGCAGCGAACGGATGACGCGGTCTGGCGTTTTGCGCATCAGCTGCGTGCCCAGCCAGATGCCGGGCAGCGAGCCGGCCAGCAGCTTGAGCAGCAAAGGCCAGTCGACCGAGCCAATGGAGGCATGACCCAGGCCGGCCACCAGCGTCAGCGGCACGGCGTGCGCAATGTCAGCCGCCACAATGCGCGGCAGCGGCAGGGCGGGGTACAGCAGCATCAGCACAATCACGCCGATGGCGCCGGCGCCCACTGACGTGATGGTGACCAGCGTGCCGATCACGGCGCCAAACAGCACCGGCAGCGCCCAGTGCTGCGGGCGCGTGGCCTGGCTGAGCAGTTCGGGGGCAATCGCCAGCGGCACCGCCTTGCCGCGCAGCACCTTGTAGAGGGTGGCGCCGGCCGTCAGCAGCAGCGCCAGGCCCAGCGTGGTGGTCATCACGGTCTGGGTTGCCGGGTTGGCCGGGCCGACGAGGTGCAGCATATACAGCGTGGCCAGCGAAGCCGGCAGGCTGCCCGCCGCCATCTGGCCCACAATGCGCCAGTCCACGATGCGGGCGCGCGCCAGGCTCACGGTGCCGCCCATTTTGGTGAAAGCGGCAAACAGCAAATCGGTGCCAATGGCCAGGTGCGGCTTGATGCCAAAGACAAAAATCAGGATCGGCGTCATCAGCGAGCCGCCACCCACGCCCGTCAGGCCCACCACAAGGCCCACAGCAAATCCGGCAAAGATAAAGGCAAATTCATGCATAGGGGAGAAAATGTAGCGTCGCT
>NZ_JADMJK010000185.1 GCF_018780625.1 Polaromonas sp.
TGATCACCGCTTCGATCTCTTCCTTGGTCATGCCCTGGAGCAGTCCGGTGGACACTGCCACCAACGAAGAGTTTTTAAACGCGCCGGTGGCAAAGGCGTTGGGCGCGCTTTCAAAGATCCCGACCTCGGGCATGCCGATCTGCGCCTTGTCAGCCAGCTTGCGGACGGTCTCGACAATCCAGGCCTCATCGGCATTTTGCGGACCGTCGGCACCGTTGATCACGCGCACGCCGGAACTCCACTTGGCCACCGGCTTGCTGATCAGCAGCGAAATAATGGCGCCGCCAAAACCCATGATCAGCGCAAAACCGAGCAATGCCTGCAAATTCAAGCCATTGGCGGTAAGAAAGCGGTTCACGCCCAGCAGGCTTGCAACAATGCCCAACACCGCCACGACAGCGATATTGGTCAGGATAAACAGAAAAATGCGTTTCATGGATTCTCCGGGGGGGTCGTTAAACAGGCAGAGGGAGCATAAGGGGCTACACGCCCGCATTGTGCAGTTCCATGCAGGAAATGGGGGGTTTACGGTCTAAATCAAGATTTCCGCAAGGACTCTGAACCAGGGCCCACGCAGAAACTTATGGTTTTTCATCGGCGCGGACGAAAAACCGTGGCGTCATCATAAAAGGAAAAGTCTTCGTTTTCCGGCCACCAGCCCGGCACGCCCAGCACCGGCAAGGGAGAAAAAGGCTTGCTGGCCAACTTGGCTGCGCGCAGGTCGGCCGCAACCCAGGCGTCCAGCTCTGCGATTGAGGTGATCGCCGGCTGGGCAAGATACACGTGCGCCGTGATGGGTTTTCTGGGATGCACCAGCTTTTCAAGCAGCGCATGGCCAAACAGCACCAGTTGCGCATCTTTCCAAAGCGGACGCAGTTCGACAAACAAGCGCCACCAGTCGCGGGCGATCAAGGCGTCCCACAGCGGCTGCGGCGCCAGCAAAAAAGCGGCATTCTCGTCAAACACCGTCAGCGCATCGCGCACCGGGCCACGCAAAGGCGCGACGCCTGCGGCGGCGATTTCAGCGGCCTGCAATTGATTCAGCCGCTGCTTGGTCTGCGGAAAGCGCATCCAGCACAAACCGTTAAAGAAGTCGTGCAGGCCTTCACGGGTCGGGCAGTTACCGCTATTGAAAATATAGCGCTCGTAGGCTTCGCCCGGCGGCAGGTCGGTTTGCCGGACAAAGCGCACAGCAGCGCTACGCTCGCGGTTCAGCGCTTCGGGCAAGGAAGTTCCGGCGGCAACAGATTGCGTCACCCGCTGGCCCGGCTCGCGCCAGCGGCCCAGCCAGGGTCGGCCCCAGTCAATGGCCTCCAGCGCCGGCAGGCACGCCGAAGCAGGCGCATCGGCAGTCATCAGCTCCGAGCCGGCCTGGACAGTCTTTTGTCGCGCACCATCACCGTCGATTTGCCTTCATCCACGATGTCGAACAACTGGGTCGCCACCAGCAGCTTGGTGAGCGTGGCGTAGCCGTAGTTGCGATGATCAAACGAGGCCTGATTGGCAATCTGGGTACCGACCGCACCGACGCGTGCCCAGCCCTCGTCATCGGCTGCAGCCTGCACGGCATTGCGCAGCAGCATGACGAGCTTGGCGTCCTGCTTGAGCTGGGCTGGCGTGGCCCGCAAGGGCGCGGCAGCCACGGCGTCGGTGTCGTCCCGCCCGCCTGCTGGCACATCGATGGCTGCGATAGGCCGCAGCTTGTCGAGATACAAAAAACGAGAACAGGCGTTGACAAAAGGCTCGGGCGTTTTCTGCGCGCCGAAGCCATACACGGCAGCGCCCTTGGCGCGCAGGTGCATCACCAGCGGCGTGAAGTCGGCATCGGACGAGACAATGCCAAAAGCATCGGGCTGGTCGGTATAGAGCAGTTCCAGCGCATCAATCACCATGGCCATGTCGCTGGCGTTTTTACCCTTGGTGTAGTCAAACTGCTGCATAGGCCGGATGGCGTGCTCATGCAGCGCTTCCTCCCAGCCCTTGAGTTCGCTCTTTTTCCAGTTGCCGTAGGCGCGGCGGATATTGGTTTCGCCGAAGGTTGAGAGTTCGTTGAGGATCAGGTCGATTTTCGAAGCCGGTGAGTTGTCGGCATCAATCAGCAAGGCGACACGGGGTTTGCGATCCATCAGCGGCTTTCCGAAGGCGAATGGATCAGTTTCCACGGCAGCGCTTCACCCGAGCGCAAGGGCTTCAATTCAGCCTCGCCAAACGCAAAACTGACGGGCGGCGTCCAGCTTTCCTTGCTCAGCGTGATGCTGCCCTGATTGCGCGGCAAGCCATAAAAATCAGCGCCGTTGAAGCTGGCAAAGGCTTCGAGCTGGTCGAGCGCGCCAGCAGCGTCAAAGGCTTCAGCATACATCTCGATGGCTGCGTGGGCGGTGTAGCAGCCCGCGCAGCCCGTTGCGTGCTCCTTGAGATGCGCCGGATGCGGCGCGCTGTCGGTCCCAAGAAAGAAGCGGGCATTGCCCGACGTGGCGGCTTCGACCAGCGCGAGCCGGTGGGTTTCGCGCTTGAGCACGGGCAGGCAGTAGTAATGCGGGCGAATGCCGCCGGTAAAAATGGCATTGCGGTTGTACAGCAGGTGGTGGGCGGTCAGCGTGGCCCCCAGGAACTGGTCCGACTCGGCCACATACTGCGCGGCTTCTTGGGTGGTGATGTGCTCAAACACGATTTTCAGTTCGGGAAAATCGCGGCGCAGCGGAATCAGCTGGGTGTCGATGAACACCGCTTCGCGGTCAAACAGGTCAATCTCGGGCGAGGTCACTTCGCCATGCACCAGCAGCAGCAGGCCTTCGCGCTGCATCGCTTCCAGGGTCTTGTAGGTTT
>NZ_JADMJK010000175.1 GCF_018780625.1 Polaromonas sp.
GCTCATCCATGGTGGTGTGCTGCTCCCAGGGCTCGGGAATCATCATCATCACGGCTTGGCTGATGGGGTAGCCCGCCATGGTCAGCAGTTCCAGGCAATTGTCAAAGGTGGCGGTGTCGGACTGATCGGCAAAGCTGATCGGGTAGAGCTTTTGCAGGTCGGCGCCCAGCACGGGCGAGGACATCACGCCTTCGCGCGCCTTCATCCAGTTGTAGTTGCCCTTGACGGTGTTGATCTCGCCGTTGTGCGCCACATAGCGGTACGGGTGGGCCAGCGGCCACTCGGGGAAGGTGTTGGTCGAAAAGCGCTGGTGCACCAGGCCCAGGGCGGATACGCAACGGGTGTCGGTCAGGTCCAGGTAGTAGGTGCCAACCTGGTCGGCCAGCAGCAGGCCTTTGTAGACCACGGTGCGGCTGGACATGCTGGGCACGTAATACTCTTTGCTGTGCGTCAGCTTGAGCGCCTGGATGTTGGCGCTGGCGGTCTTGCGGATCACGTAGAGCTTGCGCTCCAGCGCGTCCTGCACGATCACGTCATTGCCGCGGCCAATGAAAATCTGGCGCAGGATGGGTTCTTTTTCGCGCACGGTGGGCGACATCGGCATGTCGCGGTTCACGGGCACATCGCGCCAGCCCAGCAAGACCTGACCTTCGGCCTTCACGGCGCGTTCAAGGACCTGCTCGCAAGCCAGACGCGAGGCATGCTCTTTGGGCAAAAACACCATGCCCACGCCGTATTCGCCGGGTGGCGGCAGACTGACGCCCTGCTTGGCCATTTCTTCGCGGTACAGCGCATCGGGCAGCTGAATCAAAATACCGGCGCCGTCACCCATCAGCTTGTCGGCACCCACCGCACCCCGGTGATCGAGGTTTTCAAGAATCTTCAGGCCTTGCTGAACGATGGCGTGGCTTTTGTGGCCCTTGATGTGCGCCACAAAGCCGACACCGCAGGCGTCATGTTCATTGGCACCGGCATACAAACCGTGTTGTTCAAAATGCTTGATTTCAGCAGCCGTGGTCATGGCAATTCCTCGTCATAAGTTTTTCGCAGGGATGGCAAGCATAGTGCAGTGCAACAATAATGCCAAGCACTTTAATTGGGGTCAGAGTAAAGTTAATTATTCACAAAAATTACTCAAAATTAAATAGGGACACATTAAAAACAATAGCATTCAATTCATACAAAAAGAGCGCCACGACCAATTACAACGAAATCTTAGGCTTGCTGAAGGGGCGTCCGGGCTGCGCTTTGCTAACCCGGCGCGCCGTGCTTTTTTGCAGATCCGCCACAAATTCATCGCTCCCCAGGGCCCAGCCCCCCAGGCTTGAGCGGGTCAGCGCGTCCTGCTGCGCGGGGGTGATGCCGGCACGCACCAATTCGGCGTAGGCCGCTTCGCGCGCGAAAGGGGTATTGCCGAGTTGCCAGAACAGGGGATGCGGGGTCAGCAACTTGTCGGTGCGCATGCCCACATAATGGCCATGGCTGGACCAGGGGTAGTCGCGTGCGTCTTTCACCAGTCCGGCGCGCACGGGGTTGAGGTCGATATAGGCCATGCAGGCCATCAGGTAGCGATCTGCTTGCAGCACGGTAGAGCGATAACGGCCTTCCCACAAGGTGCCAGAGCGGCCATGGCGGTCATTGAAATAGCGCACATACCCGCGGCCGACGGCTTGCATCATCTGCGGCAGACCGCCATCGCTGGTGGGGGTGGCCAGCAAATGAAAGTGATTGGCCATCAGCACGTAGGCATGCATGGCCACGCCAAATTTCAGGGCGCTTTCTTCAAGCAGGCCCAGCATGACCGGGTAGTCGGCGGCAGACAGAAAAATGGACTGCCGGTTATTGCCGCGCTGGATGACATGGTGGGGATAACCGGGAAGCGTGAGGCGGGGAAGACGGGCCATGGGGTGCGGTGCCTGAAGTTTGGATGATGGTAATTGCAATCCCCTCACCGTTGTAGATGGTCAGAAAAATGCTATTTAATTAATAGCAATATCCCCTCTACTTTATTGAGCTATAGGCATATTTCATCAATAAACCTCTGCGTACGGACAGAAAGCGGATCACCCCTGCCAAGGGCCTTCAGACCGGAAACACCACGCGGCCCTTCAAGCGTTCATGCTCCTTCGCGGCAAAGCGGTCGGTCATGCCCGCGATGTAGTCAGCCACCACGCGTTCAGGCTTGGCGCCAGCGGCGTGCGGCGTATCTATTCCGTCAAAACGGTCAATATGGGCCTGAGGCATTTGGGCCGGGTCACTCATATAGGCCTCGAACAGATCGCGCACGACCTGCCGGGCCGCTTGCGTGGTTTGGACGACTTGCGGGTGACGGTATAGATTTTGTAGCAGGAAGCGTTTGAGCGCTGCGGACTGCAAGGCCATCTCCGCAGAAAAACAGACCAGCGGCGAATGCTGCCGCACAGCCTGAACATCCGGCGGTGTTGCATCGTGCAAGGCCTGTTGCGTGGCCGCTATCACGTCATACACCTGCGCACTGAGCATGCGCCGTATGGTTTCAAACAGCAGCCGCCGGCCCTGTAGCGCCGGGTAGGCCACGATTGTTTCGCGGCGGTATTGGCTGAACAGCGCCACGCCCTCGAGTTGCGCCATATCAAGCAGACCTGACCGGACACCATCGTCAATATCGTGGGCGTTATAAGCAATTTCGTCGGCGAGGTTGGCCAGTTGGGCTTCCAGGCTGGGCTGCTGACCGCCGCTGCCCTCAGGCGTCGCAGAGAGAAAGCGACTCGCCACGCCGCCGGGTTCACGCGCCTCAATGTGCCGGGCATTTCGGCGTGAGCAGTGCTTGAGGATGCCTTCGCGCGTCTCGAACGTCAGGTTCAGGCCGTTGTAGGCCGGGTAGCGCTCTTCCAGCGCGTCGACAACGCGCAGGCTTTGCAGGTTGTGCTCAAAACCGGCGCTGTCCGGGTGGTGGGTTTGAAGGCAACCGTTCAGTGCGTCCTGGCCGGCATGCCCAAACGGCGTGTGGCCCAAGTCGTGCGCCAGTGCGATGGCCTCGACCAGGTCTTCATTGAGTTGCAAGGTCCGGGCAATGGAACGCCCCAGCTGCGCTACCTCCAGCGAATGCGTCAGCCGGGTACGGAACAGGTCCCCTTCATGGTTCAAAAACACCTGGGTCTTGTACACCAGGCGGCGAAACGCCGTCGAATGCACAATCCGGTCACGGTCGCGCTGAAACTCGGAGCGCGTCGGCGCGACCGGTTCGGGGATGCGGCGGCCGCGCGACCGGGCCGGGTCGCAGGCATAAACGGCCAAGGTCATGATTTATGCATTAAATGTGGCTCTAGCCCAATGAATACGGTGAGTAGAAGCTATTAAATTCATAGTCTACTCAATCTGTCTACGGCTCAGGCGCAGCAGGCATCAATGACTTCGCGCACCAGCGCATCAGGCGCAGCGCGCACCGCCGCCCGGCCCGGCCCATCAATCACTACAAAGCGAATTTCGCCAGCCTCGGATTTTTTATCAATGCGCATGAGGTCGAGGTAGCGGCCCGCGTTGTCGGTGGCGGACAGCACCGGACCCTTGACCGGGAGCCCGGCCCGCTCAATCAGCCGCGTCAGCCGCGTCACAAACGACAAGTCGACCAGGCCCAGACGCTGCGACAAATGCGCCGCCATCACCATGCCGCACCCAACGCCCTCGCCGTGCAGCCAAGCGCCATAGCCCAGCCCGGACTCGATCGCGTGGCCAAAGGTGTGGCCAAAATTCAGGATCGCCCGCAAACCCGACTCGCGCTCGTCCTGGCCCACCACTGCGGCCTTGATCTCGCAACTGCGCTGAATGGCATGCGCCAGCGCAGCAGAGTCTTTGGCCAGCAGCGCATCAAGATTGCTTTCAATCCAGTCAAGAAATGCCATGTCGGCAATCGGCCCGTACTTGATGACCTCGGCCAGCCCGGCACGCAGTTCACGGGCTGGCAGCGTAACCAGCACGTCCAAGTCGCAGATGACCAGCAGGGGCTGATAGAACGCCCCAATCATGTTTTTGCCCAGCGGGTGGTTGATGGCGGTTTTTCCGCCCACGGACGAATCCACCTGCGCCAGCAGCGTGGTGGGCACCTGCACAAACGGCACGCCGCGCATGTAGCTGGCGGCGGCAAAACCGGTCATGTCGCCCACCACCCCACCGCCCAGCGCAAACAGCACGGTCTTGCGGTCACAGCCGTTTTGCAGCAGCGCATCAAAAATCAGCTGAAGGGTCTGCCAATCCTTGTAGGCCTCGCCGTCGGGCAAGGTCAGCAGCAGCACCTTGGCGTAATGTGCCTCCAGCGCTTGCGTCAGCTGCGCCGCATACAGCGGGGCCACCTTGGTATTGGACACCACCAGCGCAGTGGCCGCCTTCGGAAGCTGCTGGTACGTGAGCGACTGGCCCAGCAACTGGCTGCCAATCAGGATGGAATAGCTGCGCTCGGCCAGATTAATCTGGACCTGCGCCGTGGTGGAAGAAGAAGAATTTACGGGCATCAGGCAAGTGTAGAGGCACTCGCGCACCAGGCACCGGCTACGGCGGAGCAGGAATCACGCCTGCCAGCTCCAATTGCATGATGATCATGTTGACCAGGGTCGCCACCGAAGGGCGGCCGGTTTCAATTACAAAGTGCGCGGTCTCCCGGTACAGCGGGTCACGTGCCTGGTAAAGATCACGCAAGCGGGCCAGTGGATCCGCCACCTGCAGCAGCGGCCGGCTCTGGTCGTGGCGCAAGCGGCGAAACACCTCTTCCGGGGAGGAATGCAGGTAAATCACCTGCTCCCGCGCATGCAGATGCTCACGGTTGGCCTGGCGCAACACGGCGCCACCACCGGTAGACAGCACGCCGCCAGGCTGACGCGTCAACGCATCCAGCACCGACTCCTCGACGTCGCGAAAACGCTCCTCCCCCTCACGCTCGAAGTACTGGCGGATGGAACAGCCCAGCCGCTCTTCGATCGCGTGATCGGAGTCCACGAAAGGCAGCTGCAGGCGCCGGGCGAGTTGCCGACCTACGGTGGATTTACCGGATCCCGGCAACCCCACGCACGCGATTTTCAACGGGTTCGAATTCACTTGAAGTTAGGGTCTAGGTGGACTTCGGTCATCAGCGAAGCAAAACAACACCACCGAGAACGGCGTGGCGGAACGAATGGCGGCGGAAGACTTAACCCTGAGTCTAGCGCCTGCATGCGCGATCGGCATGCAGTCCCGCCAAACTTTGCTTAGCGAAGTGCCGCTCCGCTCGTAAGCACTCTGGGCGTAATGAAAACCAGCAATTCAGACTTCGTGGCCGTCCGGGTCTTGGTTTTGAACAAATTGCCGATGCCAGGCAAGTCACCCAGCAGTGGCACCTTGGTCACGTCCTCCCTGTCATTCTGCTCAAAGATGCCACCAATCACAACCGTTCCACCATTTTCGACCAATACCTGGGTCTGGATGTGTTTGGTGTCGATGGCAAAACCATTGGCCGTAGAGCGGCCAACGCTGTCCTTGTTGACATCCACGTTAAGGATGATATTTCCCTCAGGCGTAATCTGCGGCGTCACCTCCAGCTTCAGGTTAGCTTTACGGAAAGCAATCGAAGTGGCACCGCTTGAGGTGGCTTGCTGGTAAGGGAGTTCCGTGCCCTGCTCAATCAAAGCCTTGACCTGATCGGCCGTCACGATGCGGGGGCTGGAGACGATTTTTCCTTTACCGTCCGCTTCCGCAGCTGAAATTTCAAGGTTCAACAGCCGGGTTACCGAAGAACTGAAGAGCGACACGGCAAAAGTGGCAGCCCCGTAGCCGTTTTGACCTACGCCTGGCAAATTTACAAAATCTCCGGCGCTGGTGCCAAAATTACTGCCCCGGACAGCTGGATTATCAGCCGTGATATCTGGGGCGATATAGCTGCTTCCAAACATGGAATTGCGGTTTCCGTTCACACTGAAGGGTCTGCCGCCTAGCCTGACGCCCAAAGATTTTCCGAAGGTGTCCGTGGCTTCCACGATGCGGGCTTCTATCAGCACCTGCCGAACGGCGATGTCAAGTTTGGCAATCAGCTGCTGCACCTGCTCCAGCTTGGAAGGAATATCCGTGACAAACAGCTGGTTGGTCCGCGGCTCGGAAATCACGCTGCCGCGGCTGGACAAAATACGGGCGCTGGCAGGACCGCTGCCGGCCGCAGTCAGTTGCACCCCGATATCGGCGGCTTTTGCGTAATTGACCTGGAAAGATTGCGTGCGAACGGCTTCGAGGCCCTGCAAGGCATTTCGCGATTCCAGGTCTTGCTTGTCTTTGGCTGCGAGTTCGTCCTTGGGTGCGATCAGCAGGACGTTGCCCGCTTTGCGCATACCCAAGCCTTTGGCCTGCAAAATAATATCCAGCGCCTGGTCCCAGGGCACGTCTTTCAAGCGCAAAGTTACTGCGCCTGTGACCGTGTCCGAGGTCACCACGTTAAAGTTGGTGAAATCAGCGATGACCTGCAAAAGCGAGCGAATTTCAATGTTCTGAAAGTTCAGCGACAGCTTCTCACCATTGAAGCCCGAGCCTTTCGTCAATTTGCTCTCGTCGTTCTTCTGCGCACGCACTTCAAGTACCAACTGGTTATCGCTCTGGTAGGCGCTGTGTTCCCACTGACCTCTGGGCTCAATCACCATGCGTACCTTGTCGCCGGTTTGAAAGGTGGTAACGGTTTGAACCGGGGTGCCAAAATCCGACACATCCAGGCGGCGGCGCAGCCCTTCAGGCAACGCGGTTTTCAGAAACTCGACCACCAGCGTCTGGCCTTGCTGGCGGATATCGACGCCAACCTGGTTATTGGCGAGCCCAACCACGATACGACCCGAACTGTCAGTGCCGCGGCGAAAGTCGATATCCTTGAGCGGCAGCGTGTCGCGGTTGCGGCTCTCCGCAAATACCGGCGCCGCGGCAACGGACGGGGCCGCCAGGGCGGGCAAGTCCAGGATGATCAACAAGGACTTCCCCTGAATCTCGGCCTTATAGGTCGCGGCCGACTTCAGGTTGAGTACCACCCGGGTTCGATCGCCGGACTGGACCACGTTCACCGAACGAAGGTTGCCGAGATTGAGATCAACGGCCGACCGCCCCATGGCGTTGCTGACCCCCGGAAAGTCGAGCGCGATGCGCGCTGGCGTTTGTATGCTAAACCCGGCGGGGAGCGCCGGCAACGCCTCTGCCAGATCGATGCGGATCACTTCGGAGCCGCCCTGAACCGAGCCGGAAACCGACTGGATGGCGTTTTGTGCCTGCGCAACCAGGGGAATGGAGCCGACAAGGATGGCAAAGCCAAGCGACGTGCCGCGCAACAGCTTTCCAATCAACCGAAGGAAGCCGCCGTGCGCCGCCTCCAACTTGGTGGTTTCTGTTTGCTGGTTCATTTTGATCCCTCTGTAAGCTGTAATGTGGCCGTGCGCTCTATCCATTCGCCTGCGGCGTCCTGGACGATTTCACGCAAGGCAATGCTGGTTTCGGTCACCTTGGTGACCCGCCCATAGTTTTGGCCAAGATAATTTCCGGCACGAACCTGATAAACCAGGTTATCTACCCGAACCAGTGCTATTGGCTGGCCGGCTTTGGTCAGACTGCCAACCATGGCAACAGCATCCAGAGGGGACGACTCCAGCGGTTCTTTGCGTCGGTTGAGCTCCGGCGCTATCAAGCCCTCGTTGGAGGTCAACTGGTTGGCGTCGCGCTTTAGGGCTTGAACCAGTTTTTGTTTGCTGAACGGCTCTATCTGGCTGTCCTGACCATAGGCTTGGGGCGAAAATTTGCCGGGTTCCTGCAAGGGCTCCACCTTGGGACGCGTCGAGTTCCGCTGTTCCGTCATCCACTGCTGCAGCTCCTCCTGTCCCGATACGCCGCAGCCGGCCATTGAAAACAGGACCAGAGCGAGACCGGCCACCAGGCGGTAAGGTGTGGGCCTCATTTTTTTGCTCCTTTGGCGGGCGCGCTCTTGCGCTGCAAGGCAATCTCTTCCTCGTCCAGGTAGCGAAAGGTCTTGGCGGTGGTATCCATGACCAGATTACCGTCCTTGCCCGCATCAATACGCATGTTGTTAAGCGTGACGATCCGGGAAAGATTGGCAATATCGGCCGCAAAAGCACCCATGTCGTGGTAGCGCCCCGTCACCCGAACGGCGATGGGCAGCTCCGCGTAGTAATCCTTCACGCTGACCTGCCCCGGCCGAAACAACTCAAACTGCAGGCTGCGACCGAGGCCGGCCTGGTTGATATCCGAAAGTAATGCGTCCATTTCAGCCTTGCTGGGCAGTTGCTTTTCCAGCTGAACAACGTACTGCTGGACCTGCTCGCGCTGCCTCTTCAGCGCCTCCAGGTTCACCGCCTGCTTCAGCTTTTTCTTGTAATCTTCCTTAAGTTGAACCTCATCTGCTTTTGCTGCGGTCAACTCTGCATCAGAAGTGTTCAGCCAGGAAAACCAAAGGGCCACGACAACAAAGGCCGTGACGGCAAGGCACAGAAGATAGCGCGGCAACGCGGGCCATGAAGGAGGATCATTCGGATCCAGGCCGCTGAACTGGGCCTGCAGCTTGCTCTTGATATCGGCGAAGCCAATAGAGGGTTTTGGAATATTTGCCATGATCCGTCTTGTTCAAACCGGGGCCACGCTGGTCGGCGCCGGGGTGAGCGCGTCAACGCGGGCCATGGTTGCGGCAGGCGCTGCCATGGAACTCAATGCCGCAGGACTCGCAGGTTTCCGGTCACTGGCCCGCTTCAGCGTCACCCGCATGGAAAAATTCGACACCCTTCGCTGGTCACGCTGACTGACGGCTACTGTGCCGGCAGTGATTTCGACCAATTCGGGCTTGGTGAGCCAAGGGCTGTTGTTGGCCAAATTACGCAAAAGTTCGGAGACCCGCTCATTGGACTGGGCCACGCCAGTGATCAGCACGGCCTGATCGTCCTGCTTCATGCTGTTGATGTACACGCCGTCGGGCAGTTGCTTGACCAACTCGCTCAGCAGGTACACCGGCATATTCCTGTTGCCCTGCAAATCTTCCACCGCCATTTGCCGTGCCTTGAGCGCGGCAATTTCTGCCTGCAAGGTCGCGATGTCCTTGATTTGCGTTTCCAGGTTGGTAATCTCTGTTTTTAGAAAGGCGTTCCTGGCCTGCTGATTTTCAATCTGAGCCGCATACCAGGAATACACAGCGCCGGAAATCAGTCCGCCAACCAGTACGGCCATGCCCAGCGTCGCAAAAAACACCTCGCGCCGGTGTTTGCGCGCAGCCTCCCGGTGCGGGAGCAGATTAATTAAAATCACTGCATGAACCTCCGCAACGCCAAGCCGCAAGAGGTCAAATAAGAAGATGCTTCACGCCGCATTTTGCTTTCCCTCACTTTTTCGCCTATCTCCATGCTCTCGAACGGATCGGCAAGCAGACATGTAAACGACGTTTGCAGGGTAACGGAGTCCGTCAGACCGGACAGTGCGGATGAACCGCCCGCCAGCATCACATAGTCCACCTTGTTATGCGGTGTACTGGTGAAGAAAAACTGGAGTGCCCTGCCAATCTCCTGCGTCAGGCTGTCGACAAAAGGCTTGAGCACGGCTGAACCGTAGTCATCCGGCAAATCGCCGCTGCGCTTTTTGTTCTCGGCCTCCTCGGGCGAAAAGCCATACTGACGAACGATCAGTTGCGTCAATTGCGCGCCGCCAAAGGCCTGATCTCGCTCATACAAGACTTCATCATTGCGGAGTACCTGCATGCTGGTGGTCAGGGCGCCAACCTCAAACAGGGCCACCAGGGTATCGAGGCCCTTGTTGGGCAGATGCTCGATCAACCTTGAAGTTGCCAGCCGCGAAGCGTAAGACTCGACATCGACCACGATGGGCTTGAGCCCCGCCGCTTCCGCAAGATCTTGCCTGTCCTGCACTTTTTCCTTGCGTGAAGCGGCGATCAGCACTTCCACGTCGCCATTCGATGTGGCACTAGGCCCGAGCACACAAAAATCCAGGCTGACTTCGTCGAGTGAGAAGGGAATGTATTGATTCGCCTCCGACTCAACCTGAATTTCCAGCTCGGCATCACTCATGCCACCGGGCAAGATGATTTTTTTGGTAATAACTGCCGAGGCGGGCAGCGCCATGGCGACGTTTCGCGTGCGCGTTCCGCTCTTTTTAACCAGGCGGCGCACGGCCTCGGCAACTTCATCGAATTTCTCGACATTGCCATCCGTGATCCAGCCATGCGCAAGCGGCTCAATCGCGCACCGGTCAAGCACCAGATTGCCAGCCTTGTCACGGCTCAACTCCACCAGCTTGACGCTGGACGAACTGATGTCAATCCCCAGCAAGGCTGGCTGTTGACGGTTGAATAACGATCCCAAAGAGATCAAGGCGGCCCCCAAAAGATGGCTAATTTGTAGCCCTGCATACTTAAGAAATCGCTTGAATGGTAGCAGCAAGCTTATTGTGTTGTATGGCTTTTTCCAGCTTCCAGCACCCTGAATGTTGTCAAAATAAGACGATACAAATCCGTCTGACACCCCTAAATTAGTGTAAACCCGGGCCAACAAGTGTAAAAATATGCTCTTTCCGGCGCGACCTGATACGTCCGGATGCACCGATTTTCTGCAACGCTGGCAGGCCTTTAAGATAGGCTCCATGTCCTACAAGCCTTCTGCATCCAAGCCGTCCGACTCAAGCCCCAGCCATGCAAAGCCGCTTTCGTGGCAGCGTTGGCTTGCCAGAATCTTTTTGTGGGGCATGGGACTCACGCTTGCGGGCGTGGTCGCCGGGGTTCTTTTTCTGACCGTGGCGCTGTCAGTCGCCTACCCCAATCTTCCGGATATATCGGACTTGTCAGACTATCGGCCCAAACTTCCGCTGCGCGTTTTCTCGGAAGACGGCGTGATGATTGGCGAGTTCGGCGAAGAGCGCCGCAGACTCACCCCGATCCAGGATATTCCCAAGGTCATGAAAGACGCGGTGCTGGCGATTGAGGACGCCCGTTTCTTCTCGCATGGGGGCGTTGACTACATCGGTGTCATACGTGCCGGCCTGGCCAATGTGGGCCGCGCCAAAAGCCAGGGCGCCTCCACCATCACCATGCAGGTCGCCCGCAACGTCTATCTTTCCGCCGAAAAAAGCTACACCCGAAAAATTTATGAAATCCTGCTGACCTTCAAGCTGGAACACTTGCTGACCAAGAACCAGATTCTGGAGATCTACATGAACCAGATTTTTCTGGGGAACCGGGCTTACGGCTTTGCGGCCGCATCGGAGGGCTACTTCGGCAAGCCGCTCAAGGACATTTCAATCGCCGAAGCAGCCATGCTGGCCGGGTTGCCGAAAGCGCCTTCCGCTTACAACCCCATCGTTAACCCGAAACGCGCCAAAGCCCGCCAGTTGTACGTCATTGACCGCATGGAAGAAAACGGGTTCATCACACACGCGCAGGCACTGGCCGCCAAAGAGGAGGAACTCAAGATACGCAGCGGTACGGACGCAGGACGTGTGCATGCCGAATACGTGGCGGAAACCGTGCGCCAACTGGTCTACAACCAGTATGGCGACGAAACCTATACGCGCGGACTCAATGTCACGACGACCTTGCGCGCCACCGACCAGACGGTGGCCTACAAGGCCTTGCGCAAAGGCATCATGGACTACGAGCGCCGGCAAATTTATCGGGGGCCTGAAAAATTCATCGATCTGCCCAGCAATCCGCAGGAAATGGAAGATGCGATTGACGACGCGCTGGCCGACAACCCCGACAACGGCGACGTGATGTCTGCCGTGGTGCTGGAGGCAAACCCGAAGCAGATTCTTGCCATGCGCCGAAACAGCGAAGCCATTGAAATCACGGGTGACGGCCTCAAACCCGCACAGTCCGGGCTGGCGGCCAAAGCCGGCCCCAACATCAAAATTCGCCGCGGCGCCCTGATACGGGTAGCCAAAACACCGAAGAACACCTGGGAAATTACCCAACTGCCTGAAGTTGAGGGGGCCTTTGTGGCCTTGGACCCACGCGACGGTGCCATCCGTGCGCTGGTCGGCGGCTTTGATTTTCAGAAAAACAAATTCAACCACGTCACCCAGGCCTGGCGTCAGCCGGGCTCCAGCTTCAAGCCTTTCATCTACTCGGCAGCGCTGGAAAAGGGTTTTACCCCGGCCACGGTGGTGAATGACGCGCCGCTGTTTTTCGACGCCGGCGTGACGGGCGGCCAACCCTGGGAGCCGAAGAACTATGACGGCGAATTCGCAGGGCCCATGAGCTTGCGAACCGGCCTGAAAAAATCAAAAAACATGGTTTCCATCCGCATCCTCCAGGCCATTGGCGCACCCTACGCACAAAACTGGATCACGCGTTTTGGCTTCGACGCAGACAAGCACCCGGCCTACCTGACCATGGCGCTGGGCGCCGGTTCGGTCACGCCGATGCAGATGGTGACCGGGTATTCGGTGTTTGCCAACGGCGGCTACCGCGTCAACCCTCGCCTGATCACCAAAATCACCGATCACCGTGGCCATGTTTTACTGGAGACCCAGGCGCCCGCGCTGGACGAGTCGGCCAGAACGATTGATGCGCGCAACGCCTTCATCATGGACAGCCTGCTGCAGGAGGTTGCACGCTCAGGCACGGCCGCGAAGGCGCAAGCGATGCTCAAGCGTCCTGATATTTTTGGCAAAACCGGCACGACCAACGACTCGATAGACACCTGGTTTGTGGGATTTCAGCCCACGCTCGCGGCAGCGGTCTGGATGGGCTACGACACCCCCAAGAAGCTCGGAGACCGCGAGACAGGTGGCGGCTTGAGTCTTCCGATCTGGATCAACTTCATGGACTACGCGCTCAAGGACGTGCCCGTCACCGAGTACCCAGCCCCCGAAGGCGTGGTGAACGTCAATGGTGAGTGGTATTACAACGAATACGCCAAGGCGACGGGTGTCAGCAGTGTGGGTTCACAAGATGCAGCGGCGGCCAGCCCAAGTCAGCCAGCCAAATCAGGTGGCGCCATCGATGTACTGCCGCCTTCTGATGAAAAGAAACGGATACTTGATCTGTTCAAGAACTGAGCCGTGCGGGACCTCAGTCTGTCGCCTTGAACACCAGCGTCTGACCAGCCTGTTCGCTGGCGTAACGCGACAAATTGGCAAAAAACTCGCTGGCGTCCTTGGTATCTTGCCACTGGGCGTTGTTGAATTTGTAGTGAAATCCGCCCGCTTTGGCGGCCATCCAGATTTCCTGCAGCGGTTTTTGCAGATTGATGATGATCTGGCTGCGGTTTGAAAATGTCAGCGTGATCATGCCACCCGTGCGCTGGTTGTCGACATCCGCATCGGTCTCATCGTTGATCCGGTCGCACGCGCTCTCTATGGCCTTGAGCGCGCGCTCAGCCAAGTCCTGGTATTCAAGGTCCGTCATTACAATCCTGTTATGGTTTTTTCAATCCAAATTTTAGGCCGCCTTCACGCGCTGACCCGGCGGCATGGCCTTGTTGTGCTGGTGGCAGGTGCGGCAACGCTGGCTGGATGCGGACAGAAAGGCCCCCTTTTTCTGCCGGTGCCGCCTGTCGTTCCGGCTGCGGCTACGGCTACGGCTACGCCTGTTACCACCCCTGCAAATCCGGCCCCAACACCGGCCTCCCCTGCCTCTGCACCTCCATGAACCCTCCTGTGAACCCCGTGGCATCAGCCGAACTTCCCGGTCATCCTTTTGTAGCCTATCGTGATGACGCGCTTCACGTTGAAGATGTGGCGCTCTCTGCGCTCGCCCAGACGCATGGCACACCGCTTTTTGTGTATTCCAAAGCGGCCATGCTGTCGGCCCTGGCGGCTTACCAGCGCGGATTTGCGGGTCGCGATGCGCAGATCTGCTACGCCATGAAGGCCAACTCCTCGCTCGGCGTGCTGCAGGTATTTGCCCAGGCCGGTTGCGGCTTTGACATCGTTTCTGGCGGCGAACTGGCGCGCGTGCTGGCGGCTGGCGGCGATGCCCGGAAAATAATTTTCTCCGGCGTCGGCAAGACGCGAGCCGAGATGCGCCAGGCGCTCACCGCCGGGATTGGCTGTTTCAATGTCGAAAGCGAAGCGGAGCTGGACGTACTCTCCGGCGTGGCCAGCGCGATGAACTTGCGCGCACCAGTCAGCATCCGCGTCAATCCGAACGTCGACCCCAAGACCCATCCCTATATTTCCACGGGCCTGAAGGGCAACAAGTTCGGTGTCGCCCACGAAGACGCCCTGCGCCTCTACCAGCACGCCGCGTCGCTCCAGGGTCTGCAGGTCGTCGGCATCGACTGCCATATCGGCTCGCAAATCACCGAGTCCACGCCCTACCTGGATGCCATGGACCGGGTGCTGGATCTGGTGGCTGCCATTGAAGCGGCAGGCATCCCGCTCGCGCACATTGATTTTGGTGGCGGGCTGGGCATCAATTACAACGACGACACGCCGCCCGCAGCCGACGATCTGTGGCGGCAACTTCTCGCCAAACTGGATGCGCGCGGCTACGGCGGCAAAAAGCTGATGATCGAGCCCGGCCGCTCGCTGGTCGGCAATGCCGGCGTCTGCCTGACCGAGGTGCTCTATCTCAAGCCGGGCGAGCAAAAGAGTTTTTGCATCATTGATGCCGCCATGAACGACTTGCCACGCCCGTCGCTGTATCAGGCGTTCCATGCCATCGTGCCAGTCGACCTGAAAGCCAGGCAGGCTGCGGAGGCCACGTACGACGTGGTGGGTCCGGTCTGTGAAAGCGGTGACTGGATTGGCCGTGACCGCGTTCTGCAGGTGGCAGCGGGCGAGCATTTGGCGGTACTGTCAGCGGGCGCTTACTGCATGAGCATGGCCAGCAACTACAACACGCGCGGCC
>NZ_JADMJK010000005.1 GCF_018780625.1 Polaromonas sp.
GATTTCGTGGTGCTCGACGAAACCCGCGGCGCCCTGGGGCTGACCCCCGCGCAATACCGTTTCCTGGCCGACCGCCACTTTGGCGTGGGTGCCGACCAGATTCTGACGGTGCGGCCTTCACCGGCAGAAGGCATCGACTTTGAATATGTGATCCACAACGCCGACGGCGGCGAGGTGGAGCAGTGCGGCAACGGCGCGCGCTGCTTTGTGCGTTTTGTGCGCGAGCAGGGGCTCACGGCCAAGGACACCGTGCGCGTCAAAACCATGAACGGCGTGATCACACTGCGCATGCAGGCCGACGGCCAGGTGACGGTGGACATGGGCGCGCCGGTGTTTGAACTTGAGCGCATTCCGTTTGATGCGGCCGGTTTGACGCCGCAGGCCGCGGGTTCATGTCAAAAATGGCCTCTGGCCCTTGATGGACGGGAACAATCAGCTCCTGTTTTGGTAGCGGTTCTGTCGATGGGAAACCCCCATGCGGTGCAGCTGGTGGACGATGTCGAGTCCGCGCGGGTCGCTGAAATTGGCCCGCTGATCGAGCGCCACGCGTGTTTCCCGAAGCGCGTCAACGCCGGCTTCATGGAGGTGGTGTCGCGCAGCCAGATCCGCTTGCGCGTCTACGAGCGCGGCGCCGGCGAAACGCTGGCCTGCGGCACGGGCGCCTGTGCGGCCGTGGTGGCGGGCATACGCTGGGGCCTGCTGGATGCGCGGGTCGAGGTGCTGACGCGCGGCGGTCCGCTCACGATCGAATGGTCGGGCCAGCCTGACGCGCCGGTCATGATGACGGGCCCGGCCACCACGGTGTTCAGCGCAGAGATCGACGTTCCCGACCTGCCTTGACCGGCAGCGGGGTGGGTGGCGGCCCAAAAAACTGGCGACAATGCCAGCATGATTCCAACTGAACATCCCATCACCGAAGACGACATCGCCAACTTCCTGGCCAACACGCCTGACTTTTTTGAGCGCCACGCCGAGTTGCTTTCCTCGGTGCAGCTCTCCAGCGGCCACGGCAACCGCGCGGTCAGCCTGCAGGAGCGCCAGGCCGGCATGCTGCGCGAAAAAATCAAGGGGCTGGAGACCCGGGTGGTCGACATGATCCGTCACGGGCAGGACAACGTGGGCATTGCCGACAAGCTGCAGCGCTGGACCTGCAAGCTGCTGCAGACGGCGCAGGCCCGCGACCTGCCGGCAGCGGCGGCTGAGGGCATCGTCACCGAGTTCCAGATCCCGCAGGCAGCGATCAAGGTCTGGGGCGTGAACGGCATTTTTTCAGGCGAGCGTTTTGCATCGGGCATCAGCAGCGACGTGCAGACCTTTGCCGCTTCGCTGAGCGCGCCTTATTGCGGTGTCAACTCGGGGTTTGAAGCGGTCAACTGGCTGGCCGAGCCTGCGCTGGCGCTGTCGGTGGCCCTGATTCCGCTGCGCGCATCCGCTGGTGCGCCGGTGGTGGGGCTGCTGGTGCTGGCCTCGCCCGAGCCCGAGCGTTTTCACAGCGACATGGGTACCGACTTCCTGGCGCGTCTGGGCGAACTGGCGGGCGCGGCGCTGTCGCGGCTGCGGCCCCAGCCTACTGCGTAAACGCGCGCATGACGCCGCCATTGCCCGCGTCCGGGCCTGAGTTGCATCCGCTGGTGGTGCGCTACCTCACGCATGTGCGGGTTGAAAAGCGCCTGGCGCCGCGCACCGTGGCGCTGTACACGCTGGACCTGGAAAAACTGCAGGCGCAGGCCCAGCGCGCCAGCGTGGCGCTGACCGACGTGGGCCACATGCAGATCCGGCGATGGGTGGCGCAGATGCATGGCGCCGGGCGCAGCGGCCGCGGGATTGCGCTGATTTTGTCGGGCTGGCGCGGCTTCTACACCTGGCTGGGCCGGGAAGGCTTGGTCAGCGGCAACCCGGTGCAAAACGTGCGCGCGCCCAAGGCCCCCAAGCCGCTGCCCAAGGCCTTGAGCGTGGACGAGGCGGTCCAACTTGCCAGCTTCCAGGCCAAAGCCGGCACCGATGCGCCTCAGCTGGAGGCCAGAGACCAGTGCATCACCGAACTGCTTTACGGCTGCGGGCTGCGCATTGGCGAACTGGTCGGGCTCGATGTGCGGGCCAGCGCCACGGCGCTGGGCTGGGTCGACATGGACGCTGCGGAGGCGCATGTGCTGGGCAAGGGCGGCAAGCGACGCAGCGTGCCGGTCGGCCGTCCGGCGCTTCAAGCCTTGCAGGCCTGGCTGGCGGCGCGCAGCAACTGGACCCTGAACGGCGACGGCCCGGGGGGCGAGGGCGGGGACGCGCTGTTCATCAACCAGCGCGGCACCCGGCTCACGCCGCAGCACATTCGGGTGCGACTGAAGCAGCGGTCCCTGAAGGCGGGGCTGGCTACCCCGGTGCACCCGCATATGCTGCGCCACTCGTTTGCCAGCCATGTGCTCCAATCCAGCGGCAACCTGCGCGCGGTGCAGGAGCTGCTGGGACACGCCAACATCACCAGCACCCAGGTCTATACGCGGCTTGATTTTCAGCATTTGGCCAAGGTCTACGACGCCGCCCATCCGCGCGCCCTGTCGGCGCGCGCATCGTCTGCCGCAGCAGGCTTGCCCCGCAAGCCCGGGGCCAGCGACACCTCAAAAGGCTGAGTTCGCGGGTTCAGGGGGCCAGGCGGCTTTGGGGCTTTCTCCCAGCTTGAACACCGCGCGCTTGCTCCGCACCGGCACGGCGGCCAGGAGTTGTTCGAGCTTTGTCAGCAGACCCTGAGCGTCCGAGTCCTGGAACGGGACCATCGCACAAGCCACATGGACCTGGGCCATGCAGTCCATGGACATGCCTTTGCAGGGCATGAAGCAGCGCGGCATCAGTTCCGCTCGCACGATGGGAATGTGCAGGCCAGGCCAGGCCAAGCCAGCGCCAGCGCTCATCACAATTCCCATTAGCGCCCATGCCCAACACCAACCTGCGCTGTCCAGTGCAACCGCAGCGAATCCCCTGTCGTCACCGGGTACATCGCGGCGGCATGCGTCGGTGCCCAGGCTATATCAGCGGTGCTGGCCACCTGTTCGGGCGTGAGCTGGCCGACCGCGCCTATCGAGTAGTCGCCCCAGTCCTGCAAGGCCACCGGCTGGCTCGTGGTGTCCAGGAATTGTCACAAAAATCTCGTGACCATTGCTTGCATCGGCTTCGCCCGCAATCCTGCCGCGACAATACCGGCATGAAAATAATTCGACTTCGCGACGGTAAAGAGCGTTCCTTGCTGCGCCGCCATCCCTGGATTTTTGATGGCGCCATTGCCAGTGGTGGTGCTGACGCCGGTGAAACGGTGCGGGTGGAAAGCCACGCGGGCCAGTTTCTGGGTTGGGCCGCCTTCAGCCCCAGCTCCAAAATCCGGGCCCGGGTCTGGAGCTTTGACGCGTCACAGCGCATTGATGCTTCTTTTTTTGCAGCGCGTATCGATCAGGCGATAAAGGCCAGGGGGCGTTTTGATATAAAAAGCAACGGCCTGCGACTGATTCACGGCGAGTCTGATGGGCTGCCCGGCTTGGTGGTCGACCGCTATGCCGACACGCTGGTGGCACAGTTTTCAAGCTGCGGCACCGAAAAATGGAAAAACGTGATCGTTCAGTCGCTGCTGGAACAAACCGGCTTGACGCGGCTGTACGAGCGCTCCGACGCCAGCGTGCGCTCGCTGGAGGGCTTGCCCGAAGCCACCGGCTGGTTGGCCGGCGCCGGCGAGACCGGCATCACCATTGCCGAGCACGACTGGATGCTGAGCCTGGACGTGGCCGAAGGCCACAAAACCGGCTTTTACCTGGACCAGCGCGACAGCCGCCACAAGTTCGCCGCCGCCACGCGCCGCCTGCAGTTTGAGAACGTGCTGAACTGCTACTGCTACACCGGCGGCTTTACCGTGGCCGCACTGGCGGGTGGTGCCGGGCATGTCACCTCGATCGACTCGTCCGGCCCGGCGATTGAGCGCGCTAAAGCCAATGTGGCGCTGAACGGCTTTGACGCCAGCCGCACCACCATGCTGGACGCCGACGTCAACGCCATGCTGCGCCAGTACCAGCGCGAAGGCAAAACCTTTGACGCCATCGTGCTGGACCCGCCCAAGTTCGCGCCCACCGTCAAGCACGCCGAGCGCGCGGCCCGCGCCTATAAGGACATCAACCGGCTGGCGCTGGCCATTTTGGCGCCGGGCGGCGTGCTGTTCACCTACTCGTGCTCGGGCGGCATCAGCGCCGACCTGTTTCACAAAATCGTGGCTTCGGCCGGCACCGATGCGGGCGTGGACGCCTTCATCACCGAGCGCATGGGCGGCGCCCCCGATCACCCCATGACGATTGCATTTCCGGAAGGCGAATACCTCAAGGGCCTGGTGCTGGTCAAACGCCCGGCGGGCTAGCCGTTTTAAAAACGCAGGCTGCGCTTGCCCATGCCGGCCCAAGGACTTGAGCGCACCGCTAAACTTGCCACTCCGTTTTTTAGGAAAACACCATGAGCTTGATTCCTGTCACCATCCTCACGGGCTTTCTCGGCTCAGGCAAAACCACGCTGCTCAAGCGCGTGCTGACCGAGGCCCACGGCCAGAAGATTGCCGTCATTGAAAACGAGTTTGGCGAGGAAAACATCGACAACGAAATCCTCGTCAATGACACCGAGGAAACCATCATCCAGATGAACAACGGCTGCATTTGCTGCTCGATCCGCGAAGATCTGCGCGAAACGCTGCAGTTGCTGGCCGCCAAGAAGCGCAAGGGGCTGCTGGACTTTGACCGCGTGGTGATTGAAACCACCGGGCTGGCCGACCCTGGCCCGGTGGCGCAGACCTTTTTCATGGATGAAGAAATTGCCGAGCAGTATTTGCTGGACTCGATCCTGACGCTGGTGGATGCCAAGCACGCCGAAACCCAGCTCAACGAGCGCCAGGAAGCGCGCCGTCAAGTCGGTTTTGCCGACCAGATCTTCATCAGCAAGACCGACCTGGTAGCCGAAGATGAAGTCCAGGCGCTGATGCACCGCTTGAAGCACATGAACCCGCGCGCGCCGCAAAAAGCAGTGCATTTTGGCGAAGTGGCGATTGCCGATGTGTTTGATCTGCGCGGCTTCAACCTCAACGCCAAGCTCGACATCGACCCCGAGTTTCTCAAGGCCGACGCGCCTGAGTCCCATGACCACCACGACCATGATCACGTGCATGGCGAGCAGTGCGACCATCCGTCCCATGCCGCCGGCCCGGGCCACCACCATCACCACGATGACGACGTCAAGAGCTTTGTATTTCGCTCGGACAAGCCCTTCAGTCCGGCCAAGCTTGAGGACTTTCTGGGCGCGGTGGTGAATATTTACGGCCCGCGCATGCTGCGCTACAAGGGCGTGCTGAACATGGAAGGCACCGATCGCAAGGTGATTTTCCAGGGCGTGCATCAACTCATGGGCAGCGACCTGGGTCCGGCCTGGGCCGCAGGCGAGGAAAAAACCAGCAAGATGGTCTTTATCGGCATTGACTTGCCCAAAGATATTTTTGTGCAGGGTCTGGAGCAGTGTCTGGTTTGAGGTAGGCTGTGCGCCTAAACATAAAAAGGGGGAGATTTCATGGGTATTCCGATTCTCCAGCGGATTGCGGTCAGTCCGTTGCGCAGGAATGGCAAGCCGCTACAATCGCGCGCCAACCACAATACCCGGAAAGCCGATTCGGGAGTGCTTGCAATCCAGGAGCAGGTCCACAAATTCATGCGCTGCGTCACAGCGACTGAATTGGGCTTGGGCGATGGCAGGCGGCAGACCGACCAGGAAATCTGGCCTCAGCTAGGATCGAATTGCTTGACCGCAGTTTGGTCAAGGAGTTGCCGAAGGAGCCCGAGGGCCATTTTTCGGCGGCTTCCCGAAGGAGACAACTTGTGAACGCTCAACCGAAGAAGACCCAGGCGCCAGCCCAGGCTACTGCCAAACCCGCCGTAAAAGTCCAACCAGCGTCCAAAGCCGCCATCAATACCGTGAAAACAGCAGCCAAATCCAGCCAGCCAGCCAGCCAGGGCGAGTCCCAGAAAACATCAGCGCTTGCGGCGCCCAAAAAAGCGGTGCCTGCCAAACCGGCGGCCCCCCTCAGCAAGGCGGCGGTCAGCCCGAAGGCGCCGCCTTCCGTTGCGCCAGCCAAGGCATCGGGACTCAAGACCCCGATGCCACTGAAGCCCGGGCGAAGGAGTTCGGCCCGGGTTGCTATTCCATCACCCCCGAACGCACCGATGGTGCCAACCCATGCGCCAGACGCAGCTAAAGCCAGCTACTCCACAATGACCGAACGTTTGATCGCTCCGCCAATTCAGGCGGCTGCCAAAAAAGATCCCAAACTTGCCAATAACTGGAAGACCAAGCCCGGTGACCAGTTGACCGACGACGAAATCAGGGCCATGCCTGATTCCGAGTACATGAACGACAAACAGTTGGCATTTTTTCGCCACAAGCTCTCGGTGCTCAAGCAGGAGATCCATGCCAGCGCCGGTGCCACCACTGAACATCTGCGGGAAGACGCGGCCGTGGTGCCTGACCCGGCAGACCGCGCCACCATTGAAGAAGAGCACGCCCTTGAACTGCGTACCCGCGACCGCGAACGCAAGTTGCTCAAGAAGATTGAGCAGTCGATTGCCCGCATTGATTCTGGTGACTATGGATACTGTGATGAAACCGGCGAACCCATCGGTGTAGGCCGCCTGATTGCCCGCCCGACTGCCAATTTGTCCCTGGAAGCGCAACAGCGCCGCGAGATCAAACAAAAAATGTTTGGTGATTGACGGATAGCCGTCTAACCTGAGCTTATTTCCTACGCTGCCATGTCCAAAGACGATACAGTTTCAGGCCTCCTGTTCAAGATGGTCAAGTTCGTGCGCAACCCGGCAGCGAAATGGTCGGACCCGGACGCTGTGCAAGCGGATGGGGATGATTCGGTTGACAAACAGCTGCTCAAGGAGATGATTGAACGCAAGCGCCGCAACGATTCTGTGCGCAAGCGTGAGTTCGATATGTTGCGCAAGCTAAGAAAGCGCGATGCCATGGTGGGCGTAGGCCAGGATCCCGCCGGCAGACCTTCTTTTTTTCAGAGCAGCATGCACTCCAAGCCCGATGATCGCGCGGGCACGATCAAGAAGATCGACGAGATTGAGGCGCAGATGTCCATGCAATGGTGGAAAACCAAGACTTTCGAGCCATCGGGCAGCGCACCTGATTCGCTGCTGCCATCTCAAGGCGAGGTGGCCGAGGTCCTGGCTCCGCTCCTGGAAAACGCGCTTCCCGTGGCTGATGGGCTCGCCACTCCATCAGGGTTGGCGACAGGTAGTTTGGCCGGGGCTGCAGTTGCCTTGAAGCCGGTTCCGGCGAAAGTTCGTGCCAACCTTGCTTCGGCTGACCAGGCGAACAGCTTCGACAGCACGTTATCGGGCTTCGCGGCTTCCCGTGCCGTGGCCGTTGACTTTCGGGAGGTCGTGGTGCACGACGCTGATCTTGAAGAGGTGGCCATTCTCTTTGCCAACGGTGACTCGGCTGGCGCAGAAGCCGGGCTGCTTGAACTCCTGGGGCCGGCCGGCGTGCGCTCAGGGCATGCCGAACCCTGGCTGATGCTGTTTGATTTGTACCGTGCGATTGGGGCGCAGGAAAAATTTGAGTCGGCTGCTATTGAGTTCGTGGGGCGTTTTGACCGCTCCGCGCCGCAGTGGCTTTCCATGCTGGACGCGGCGAAAATGTACGACGAACCTGCGCGCAAGCTTGGCAATGGGCCTACTGTTGATTGGGTGAGTCCGCCTGTGATCGGGACCCAGACCGTCGCAGCGCTCACGGCGGCGATGGCCAAAGCGCCCATCCCATGGCGTCTGGACTGGAGTCGCCTTAAAACTATCGAAGCGGCAGCTGTTGAACCTTTGGCCATGGTGTTCAGCAGTTGGGCGTCCCAGCCGGTTCAACTGCAATTCATGGGCGATGCACAACTGCAAAAAGTGCTGCAAAGCGCTACGCCTTCTGGCCTGCGCGAAACTGCACCCAGTTGGTGGAAACTGCGCATGGAAGCGCTACGTGTCACGAATCTGCCCGAAGAGTTTGAACTGGTCGCGCTCGATTTCTGCGTCACCTACGAAGTGTCTCCGCCTGCCTGGAGTCGTGGACGCTGCGTGTACAAGCCGCTTGATGCGCAGGGCGACGTCATAGGAGGGCAAACCACCATTGGTGACCTTCATGGTGACTCGGTGTACTCGAGCTTTGGTGTGGTGGACGGAGGGAGTTACCTTGATACCCAGAGCGCCCAGCTAAGTAGTCGTTCTTCTGTCGAGTTGTCTGGGCAGATTGAGGGCGACGCGGTCGTCGTGCTGAACATGCTGGAAGAAAGTCTCGCGGGGGCCGACAAGATGCTTATTTCCTGCGCCAAGCTGATTCGCGTTGATTTTTCTGCGGCAGGGATGCTTTTGAACTGGGTGTCCGCTTGCGAGGCAGAAATGCGACCGGTGCAGTTCGTGGGCGTCAACCGGCTGGTGGCTGCTTTCTTTAACGTGATCGGGATTTCAGATCATGCAAGAGTGCTGGTTCGATCCGACTGATGATGTCTGCGGGATTTTTGCCGCAGTCCTGATCGTGTAGTCTCCTTGGGCGCAGCCCTCGCGGGGCACAATCTTCAAACAATGATGGCTGCGCGCAGCGGCCTCTGGTAAGACCTGGATGCTATAATATTTATAGCTTGTGGGTCTGCATTGCCGGGTTTTCTGCGATTTTTAAAAATTCGCAGGCGTCTGGTGGAGAGACAAAAGCTCCGCTATAGCCGGGCAAGGTGCGACGCCCTTCAAATCTCGGCAGGCCTTACGAACTGACGGCGGTCTTGAGTGTTGCAGCTTAAAGCACTACCTTCATTGCTTGCTCTAAGTACTTAATTCTGAACGAATTTCATTTCAAATTCAATTTTTAGGGACAGTTATAAGTCCTTGATTTCATTGAAAAAATTTGTTCATATCTCTTGCTTGCGAAAAACTTCCTGATAAAGTGGGAGAAAGTGCAATTTAGTGGTGAAAAGTGTTTTTCAAAGGTCTCAGACGGTGTTTCAAGGTGCGTCATCATTAATTCTCGATACCAAGGGTCGGCTTTCTGTGCCAACCCGGTACCGTGACGTGCTGAGCGCAACCGCTTCAAGCCAACTCACCATCACCAAACATCCGCATGGCTGCCTCATGATTTTTCCACGTAATGAATGGGAGAAATTTCGCGAACGCATCGCTTCGCTGCCGATGCAGGCGCAATGGTGGAAGCGAATTTTTTTGGGCAATGCCATGGATGTGGATATGGATGCGAGCGGCAGGGTATTGGTGTCGCCTGAGTTGCGTGCTGCCGCCGGCATCAGCAAAGACACCATGCTGCTGGGCATGGGCAGTTACTTTGAGCTTTGGGATGCTGCCATTTATACGGCTCAGGAGGCTGAGCAAATGAAGCTTGAAATGCCTGATGTCTTTAAAGACTTTTCTTTCTGAGAGACGACGGTGAACAGCGCATGGACACATCGAACCGTCTTGTTGAATGAAGCCATCGAAGCGCTTCATCTCAACCCGGATGGTCACTACATCGACGCGACTTTTGGACGCGGAGGACACTCCCGCCTGATTTTGTCGCAACTCTCTGCGCAAGGGCGTTTGACGGCCATCGACAAGGATCTGGATGCGATTGCGGAGGCGAAAACCATCGCCGACGCCCGCTTCTCAATCCGCCACGAGGGATTCATGCACCTGGGCCAAATGCCTGCGGCGAGTGCCGCGGGCGTACTGATGGACCTGGGGGTGAGCTCGCCCCAGATCGACAATCCGGCGCGCGGTTTTTCTTTCCGGCAAGAAGGTCCGCTCGACATGCGCATGGACACCACGCGCGGTCAGAGTGTGGCCGACTGGTTGGCCGACGCCTCCATAGAAACCATGACGGAGGTGATTCGTGACTATGGCGAAGAACGGTTTGCTGGGCAGATTGCAAAGGCGATTGATCGTCGCCGGCAGGAACAGGGACCTCTTCAAACCACCGCTGAGCTGGCCGAAGTCGTGGCAGGTGCGGTCAAAACCCGTGAGCCTGGCAAGGACCCCGCAACCCGCACCTTTCAGGCTCTTCGGATTTTCATCAATGCCGAGCTTGAGGAGTTGCAGCAGGCGCTGGAAGCGTCATTGAAAGTGCTGCAGCCGGGCGGGCGCCTGGTGGTGATCAGCTTCCATTCGCTGGAAGACCGCATCGTCAAGCAATTCATTGCCGGGCATTCGCGCGAGGTGTATGACCGCCGCGCCCCATTTGCAGCGCCTAAAGCCATGAAGCTCAAGGCCTTGGGGCGCATCAAGCCCAGCGAAGAAGAGGTGGCTGGCAATCCGCGTTCGCGCAGCGCCGTGATGCGGGTGGCAGAGCGCACGGAGGTGGAGGCATGAACGCCTTCCGGCTGCAGTGTTCCGGCACAAAGGGCGGCGGATGGCGCGTCTGAATTTGCTCCTCCTGGTGGCGGTGCTGGCCAGTGCGCTGTATCTGGTGCATACCCAGTACGAGTCACGCCGTCTCTATGTCGAGCTGGAAAAAGCGGCCTCACAGAGTCGTAAGCTGGAAACGGAGAGCGAACGCCTGCAGGTGGAAAAGCGCGCGCAGGCGACGCCGCTGCGGATCGAGAAGCTTGCCAAGGAGCGTTTGCGGATGCGCACGGCAACGCCTGCCATCACGCAGTACGTGCACTACAAGGATGCTGCGGTGGCGGACGGGGGGCACGCGCCATGAGTAGAAGCGTCCGCTACACGTCCAGTCCCCTGCTTGCCAGCAAAACACCCGTCTGGCGCAGTAAATTCATTGTCGCCAGCTTTGCGCTGGCTTTCATCGGGCTGGCTGGTCGGGCGGCCTACATTCAGGTGGTCGGAAATGAATTCTTTCAGCGCCAGGGCGAGGTTCGCTTTGCCCGGACGCTGGAGCTGCCGGCCAACCGTGGCCGTATTCTGGATCGCAATGGTCTGATTCTGGCCTCCAGCGTGCCGGCGTCCAGCATCTGGGCTATTCCCGAAGACGTTGAAGCGACGCCTGCCCAACTCGCCGAATTGGCCAGCTTGCTGGAAATGCCCCAGGCTGAACTGAAAAAGAAGCTGGATGATGACAAAAATTTTGTATGGGTCAAGCGCCAGCTTGATGAGCCCGTGGCCCAAAAAATTCATGCACTGGGCATCAAGGGTGTTTATCAGCGCAAGGAATACAAGCGCAAGTATCCCGAGGGTGAAACCATTGCGCACGTCGTTGGGTTCACCGATGTGGAAGACAAGGGCCAGGAAGGCATCGAGCTGACTTTTAACCAGGCGCTGGCCGGCAAGGCCGGTTCCCGGCGCGTGATCAAGGACCGGCTTGGTCGCGTGGTTGAAAACGTCGGTGAGCAGGTGCCGCCGGTCGAGGGTCAGGACATCCAGTTGAGCGTCGATAGCAAGGTGCAGTTCTTCGCCTACCAGAAGCTGCGCGATGCCGTCATTGCGAACAAGGCCAAGGCCGGCAGTGTGGTCGTGCTGGATACGATCACGGGCGAAGTGCTGGCGCTTGCCAACTACCCAAGCTATGTGCCTGACAAGCGTCAGAACCTCACCGGCGAACAACTGCGTAACCGCGCCATTACCGACACCTTCGAGCCCGGCTCGACGATGAAGCCGATCACGGTAGCGATGGCGCTGGAAGCAGGACGCGTCAAGCCCCAGACGCTCATAGAAACCGGCCCGGGCCGCTTCAGCATGGGCGGCTTCACCATCAGCGATACCCATAACTATGGCTCGCTGACCGTCGAGGGCGTCATTCAGAAGTCCAGCAATGTCGGCGCGCTCAAGATTGCGCAAAAAATGACGCCTCACGAGATGTGGGACACCTACGTCGCGCTCGGTTACGGCCAGAAGCCACAAATCCAGTTTCCAGGTGCGGTGACGGGGCGGCTGCGCCCCTGGAAAACCTGGCGGCCGGTCGAGCAAGCGACCATGTCCTATGGCTATGGGCTGTCTGCCTCGCTGTTTCAGATGGCCCACTCGTACACCTCTTTTGCGCACGATGGACAAATCATTCCGGTCACGATGCTCAAGAGCGCCGAGCCCGCTGTCGGTGCCAAAGTGTTTTCTGCCGAGAACGCACGCGCGGTACGCCGGATGCTTCAGATGGCTGCGGCGCCGGGGGGCACGGGTCCGCTCGCGCAGACGATTGGCTATTCGGTCGGCGGCAAGTCAGGCACTGCACACAAGCAGGTCGGCAAAGGCTATGCCAGCAATAAATACCGTGCCTGGTTTACCGGCATGGCGCCGATCGAGTCGCCGCGCATCATCGTCGCGGTGATGATCGACGAGCCGAGCGCTGGCAAATATTTCGGCGGCCTTGTGGCTGCCCCGGTATTTAGCGAGGTGGTGCAGCAGACGCTGCGCATGATGGGTGTGCAGCCGGATATCAGCGTCAAGCCAAACATCGTCACGCAGGCCGTGGAGGAATCGTTTTGACTGTGCAACTCCACACCCCCGAGCAGGCCGCCCGCTGGCTGCAAGAGCGCGTCACCGGCACACTGTCTGCTGACAGCCGCAAACTGGCCGACGGCGACGGCTTTATCGCCTGGCCTGGCGCGGCAACGGATGCACGCAAATTTGTAAGCGCTGCGCTTGCTGCGGGTGCGCGTGCCTGCCTGGTTGAGCACGAGGGTGCTGAGGCGTACGGTTTCAGTGATGAACGGGTGGCGACTTATGCAGGGCTGAAGGCTGCGACAGGGCCCATTGCCGACGCTTATTTTGAAGCACCGAGCCGGCATTTGCAGGTCGTGGCGATCACAGGAACCAACGGAAAGACCTCTACGGCCTGGTGGCTGGCGCAGGCGCTGGGCAGGTTGGGGCGCAAATGCGGCGTTGTGGGCACCTTGGGCATCGGTGAACCCGGCGCCATGGTCTCCAATGGCATGACCACGCCTGACCCGGTGCTGCTGCAGCAGCAGCTTCGGCGCTTTGTGAATGACGGTTTTACCGCGTGCGCCCTTGAAGCGTCTTCCATTGGCATCGAGGAGCGGCGCCTGGAGGCGACATTAATCCAGGTGGCTGTTTTCACCAACTTCACGCAAGACCATCTCGATTACCACGCCTCCATGCAGGACTATTGGCGCGCCAAGGAATTGCTGTTTAGCTGGCCAGGCCTGAAGGCTGCGATCATCAATACGGACGATATCAAGGGCATGGAGTTGAGCGCCGCACTGGCGGGCAGCGCTCTGGACGTCTGGACCTTTTCATGTGCCGGGCCGGCACGCCTGCAAGCGCGCGATATTCATCATGGGACGCAAGACCTGCGTTTCGTGGTGGTGGAAGGTGCGGAACGCCACAGCATTTCAACCCGACTGGTCGGCCAGTACAACGTGTCCAATCTGCTGGGCGTCATGGCGGCCCTGCGTGCCATGGGCGTGCCGCTGGCTGATGCGGTGGGCGCCTGCGCCGGGCTTTTGCCGGTACCCGGGCGTACCGAGATGATTGCCATGGAAGGCCTGCCGCTGGTTGTCATCGACTATGCACACACCCCTGATGCGCTTGAGAAAGTGCTTGTCGCGCTCAAGCCGGTGGCCTTGTCGCGCGGCGGCCAGCTTTGGTGCGTTTTTGGCTGCGGCGGGGATCGTGATGCCAGCAAGCGTCCGCTGATGGCCGTCATGGCAGAAAAAAATGCGGATCAGATCGTCGTGACCAGTGACAACCCGCGCAGTGAAAATCCGCTGGCCATTGTCAGCCAGGTCCTGCTGGGCCTGAGTCACCGGGATGCCGTGCATGTACAGGTCGACCGCGCTGCCGCGATTGCCCATGCGCTGCGCCTGGCGCAGCCCGGGGATGTGGTCTTGCTGGCAGGCAAAGGCCATGAAAATTTCCAGGAAGTGGCAGGCGTGATGATTCCGTTTTCTGACCGCGCGCATGCCCAGGCTGCTCTGGCTGCACGTCAGGCCGGCGGAGGTTCGGCATGATGAGCTTGCAGCAAGCCTTGGGCTGGTTGCCATCAGCCCGGCTGGTGGGCGATGGCCAGGTGCGCGTTTCGCGTGTGCACACCGATACCCGCAGCCTGCAGGCGGGCGACCTGTTTGTCGCCCTGCGCGGTGAACGGTTTGATGCCCACGAATTCTTGCCCCATGCCGCGGCGCAAGGTGCTGTTGCCGCAATCGCGCAGCATGGACTGCTGGAGGCTGGCCTGCCTGGCCTGGAGGTGGCCGATACCCGGTTGGCGCTGGGTCAGCTGGCCGCTGGCTGGCGATCGCAGTTTGACTTGCCGCTGATTGCCGTGACCGGAAGCAACGGCAAGACCACCGTGACGCAGATGATTGCCGAGGTGCTGCGCGCCTGGAAGTCGGATGCGGCATTCTCCACCGAAGGCAACCTCAACAACGATATTGGCGTTCCATTGACGCTGCTGCGCCTGCGGGCATCGCACCAGGTCGGTGTGGTTGAACTGGGCATGAACCATCCGGGCGAAATTGCCTATCTGGCGGCAATCGCCAAGCCCAACGTTGCACTGGTCAATAACGCGCAGCGGGAACACCTCGAATTCATGGCCACGGTGGACGCGGTGGCCCGGGAAAACGGCGCAGTGATTGAATCGTTGCAGGCTGATGGAACAGCGGTGTTTCCTGCCGATGATGACTACACCCCGGTCTGGCGCGCGCTGGCGGGTGCGCGCCGGGTGATGACATTTGCGCTTTCGGGTCCGGCCGACGTCACTGCCCAGGCGCACTGGGACGGCGCGTGCTGGCAAGTCAAGGCAAACACCCCCGTGGGCCCACTGGCCTTCGCCTTGCATATTGCCGGGCGGCACAACGTCAAAAACGCCTTGGCCGCTGTGGCCTGCGCGCTTGCTGCGGGCGTGCCATTGCATTCCATTTCAGCGGGCTTGTCCTCTTTTTCGCCCGTCAAGGGGCGATCTCGTGCTGTTGCCGTGCGGCTGCAGGATCGGGTCGTCACGCTGGTGGACGACACCTACAACGCCAATCCCGACTCCATGCGCGCTGCCATTGAGGTGCTGGCCGAGCTGCCCGCGCCGCGCCTGCTGGTGATGGGCGACATGGGCGAGGTGGGCGACCAGGGTCCGCAGTTCCACGACGAGGCCGGCCAGCATGCCCGGGCGATGGGCATCGAAAATCTCTTCACCCTGGGCGAGCAGGCGCAACGGGCGAGCCGCGCATTTGGCCCGGGGCACCATTTCAGCGACATGAACGCGCTGGTCGCGGCCGTGCTGGCCGAGCTGCCCCATTCGGGCAGCGTGTTGGTCAAGGGCTCCCGCTTCATGAAGATGGAGCAGGTGGTGCAGGCCATTTCAGCGCTGGCCGCCGATCAAATTTCACCACAGAAGAAAGCGCCTCATGCTGCTTAGCCTGGCCCAGTGGCTCCAGACCTTATCCCCTGAGTTTGCATCATTCAGGGTATTTCAGTACCTGACATTTCGCGCCGTCATGGCTGCGCTGACCGCATTGCTGATCGGCCTGATCGCCGGCCCTTTCGTGATTCGCCGGCTCATTTCACTCAAGATAGGCCAGCCGATCCGTGAATATGCCATGGAAACGCACCTGAGCAAAAGCGGTACGCCCACCATGGGGGGCGTGCTGATCCTGCTGTCCATCGGAATTTCGACGCTGCTGTGGTTTGACCTGTCCAACCGTTTTGTCTGGATTGTGCTGATCGTGACCCTGGGTTTCGGCGCGATCGGCTGGGCAGACGACTGGCGCAAAGTCGTGCTCAAGGACCCGGAAGGCATGCGTTCGCGCGAAAAATACATGTGGCAGTCGCTGATCGGGCTCCTGGCGGCGCTCTACCTGGTGTTCAGCATCTCGGAAAGCTCCAACATGCGCGTGCTGGAACTGTTCGTCAGCTGGGTGCAGTCGGGGTTTGATGTGAATTTGCCGCCCAAGGCCGGACTCTCAGTCCCATTCATGAAGGAAGTGAGCTATCCGCTGGGCGTGTTTGGCTTTGTGATCCTGACCTATCTGGTGATCGTGGGTTCCAGCAATGCCGTCAACCTGACGGATGGGCTCGATGGGCTGGCCATCATGCCTGTGGTCATGGTGGGCTCGGCGCTGGGCGTGTTCGCCTATGTGACCGGCAGTTCGGTCTATTCCAAATACCTTCTTTTCCCGCACATCCCCGGCTCGGGCGAACTGCTCATATTTTGTGCAGCCATGGCGGGTGCGGGGCTGGCGTTCCTGTGGTTCAACACGCATCCGGCCCAGGTGTTCATGGGTGACGTCGGGGCATTGGCCCTGGGCGCCGCGCTGGGCACCATCGCGGTCATCGTGCGCCAGGAGATCGTGCTGGCCATCATGGGCGGCATCTTCGTGGTCGAGGCCCTCTCGGTGATGATGCAGGTGGTTTACTTCAAGTACACCAAAAAGCGCTTTGGCCAGGGGCGACGCATCCTCAAGATGGCGCCGCTGCACCACCACTTCGAGAAAAGCGGCTGGAAGGAACCCCAAGTGGTGGTTCGTTTCTGGATCATCACCATGCTGCTGTGCCTGGTTGGTCTTTCCACGCTCAAGCTCAGATGAAACAACTGGCCGGTAAAAACATTCTTGTACTGGGGCTGGGCGCTTCGGGCCTGGCGCTGGCGCGCTGGTGCGCGCGCTCGGGTGCGCAGGTCACGGTGGCCGACACCCGGGCTGCGCCGCCGCAGCTGGAGGCGCTGCGCTCGAATGTGCCTGCGGCCAGGTTCATGCAGGCTGAAATGGGCGAAGCGCTGCTGGCAACAGCGGCGTTTGACCTGGTCCTGAAAAGCCCGGGCCTGTCGCCTGCGTCGGTGGCTGGCGTCATCAACGCAGCGGCTGCCCGCGGCATGGCCTGCGGCAACGAGTTGAGCCTGTTTGCCCACGCGCTGGCTGACTTGAAGGTAGACCAGGCCTATGCGCCGCAAGTGATTGGCATCACCGGCACCAACGGGAAAACCACCGTGACGACGCTCACCGCACTGCTGGTTCAGTGCGCGGGAAAATCAGTGGCGGTGGCCGGTAATATTGGCCCCACCTTGCTCGACACGCTGGCAGAAAAAATAGATGAAAGCCTGGGCGGCCAGGCCCTGCCCGAGGTCTGGGTGCTGGAGCTGTCCAGCTTCCAGCTGGATGGCATCGACAACTTCGAGCCCACGGTGGCTGCAGTGCTCAACATCACGCAGGACCACCTCGACTGGCACGAAACCTTGCCCGCTTACGTCGCCGCCAAGGCGCATGTCTATGGCCGTAGCGGCGTAATGTTGCTCAACCGCGACGATCCCCTGGTGATGGCGGCTTTGCCGCCGCTGGTCAAGGGCAAGCAACTGCGCAACTACCTGACCTTCGGCGGCGACGAGCCCCGGCGGCCCGGTGACTACGGCATTGAAACTGTCAACGGCATGACCTGGCTGGTGCGCGCGGTGGAGGCCGATGAAACTGTCAAGCGCCGCAAGCAGGAAGAAGTGGTGTTGTATGTCCAGCGCCTCATGCCTCTGGATGCCCTTCGCATCCGGGGCCGCCACAACGCTACCAATGCCTTGGCGGCGCTGGGGCTGGCGGCGGCGGTGGGCTGCAACCTTGCGCCCATGCTGCACGGCCTGCGCGAATACCGGGGCGAGCCGCATCGGCTGGAGTCCGTGGCTGTCCTCAACGAGATTGAATATTTTGATGACAGCAAGGGTACCAACGTGGGGGCCACGGTCGCCGCCTTGGCGGGCTTGGGGGTTGACCGCAAGCTGGTCGTCATTCTGGGGGGCGAGGGCAAAGGGCAGGATTTCTCACCGCTGCTGGAGCCCGTGTCACGCTACGCGCGCGCCGTGGTGCTGATCGGACGCGATGCGCCCCTGATCCGTTCTGCGCTGCAGGCCAGCCAGGTGCCGCTGCTCGATGCCCCGACCATGTCTGACGCCGTGCGCATTGCCGCGCAGCAGGCAAGAAGCGGCGATGCTGTGGTGCTGTCGCCCGCCTGCGCCAGTTTTGACATGTTTGACAACTACGAGCACCGGGCCCAGGCCTTTTGTGACGCCGTGCAGTCGCTGGCCCACGAACAGGGAGCGCTGCTGTGACGGCTGCTGCACGCCTTTCTGGCTGGTTTTCCGGTTTGGGCAAGGTCGCCTCGGACGCGCTGCCCGTGCGGCTGGGGGGCCAGAGCCTGCCCGGAACGCTGGCAAAGCCCGTGGGCATGGCGGGTTTTGACAAAGCCCTGGTCTGGGTCACCGTGGCGCTGATGATGTGGGGGCTGATCATGGTGTATTCGGCCACGATCGCCATGCCCGACAACCCCAAATTTGCGCGTTATGCGCAAACCCATTTCGTGACGCGCCATTTTTTCTCGCTGGCGGTGGCCTTCGTCATGGCGGTGCTGGCGTTTCAGGTGCCTGTGGCGACCTGGGAGAAACTGGCGCCCTGGCTGTTTGTCGGCTCGCTGGTGCTGCTCGTGCTGGTGTTGGTTCCCTTCATTGGCAAGGGCGTCAATGGCGCGCGTCGCTGGATTTCGCTGGGGCTCATGAATTTTCAGCCTTCAGAACTCGCCAAATTCGCGGTGCTGCTGTATGCCTCTGATTACATGGTGCGCAAAATGGAAGTGAAGGAGCGCTTCTTTCGCGCCGTGCTGCCCATGGCAACAGCGGTTGCGCTGGTGGGCGTGTTGCTGCTGGCAGAACCCGACATGGGGGCTTTCATGGTGATCTCGGTCATCGCCATGGGCATTCTCTTTCTGGGCGGCGTCAATGCCCGCATGTTCTTTGTCATTGCTACCGTGGTGGTGGTCGCTTTCACCCTGATGGTGATGCTCAGCGAATGGCGGCGCGAGCGGATTTTTGCCTACCTGGACCCCTGGAGCGAGAAGTACGCCCTTGGCAAGGGCTACCAGCTGTCGCACTCCCTGATCGCGTTCGGGCGTGGGGAAATTTTTGGCGTGGGCCTGGGCGGCAGCATTGAAAAACTTCACTGGTTGCCCGAAGCGCACACCGACTTCCTGATGGCCGTCATCGGGGAGGAGTTCGGCCTGGTGGGCGTGCTGCTGGTGATTGCCTTGTTCCTCTGGATGACCCGCCGCATCATGAACATAGGCCGCCAGTCGATTGCGCTGGACCGGTTGTTTGCCGGACTGGTGGCGCAAGGCGTGGGGATCTGGTTGGGTTTTCAGACCTTTATCAACATCGGCGTGAACCTGGGCGCATTGCCCACCAAGGGCTTGACCCTGCCCTTGATGAGTTACGGCGGCTCTGCCATTGTGATGAACCTGATTTCGCTGGCAGTCGTGCTGAGGATTGATTACGAGAACCGTATCCTGATGCGGGGAGGCCGTCCATGAGCCGCCAGCCTTGCGCCCTCATCATGGCCGGTGGCACCGGAGGGCATATTTTTCCGGGTTTGGCCGTGGCCGAAGCCTTGCGCGAGCGCGGCTGGCGCGTGCACTGGCTGGGTGGGCGCGGTAGCCCAAGCCAGCCCAGCATGGAAAGCCAGCTGGTGCCGCCACGCGGCTTTGCCTTCGAATCCATTGAATTTTCCGGTGTGCGCGGCAAAGGCCCTGCCAGCCTGGTGCTGTTGCCCCTGCGGCTGCTCAAGGCCTTCTGGCAGAGCGTGCGCGTGATCCGCCGCGTCAAGCCTGATGTGGTGGTGGGCCTTGGGGGCTACATCAGCTTTCCGGCCGGCATGATGAGCGTGCTGCTGGGCAAGCCGCTGGTCCTGCACGAGCAAAATTCCGTGGCGGGCATGGCCAACAAGGTGCTGGCGGGTGTGGCCGACCGTGTGTTCACGGCCTTCCCTGACGTGCTGAAAAAGGCCGAGTGGGTCGGCAACCCCTTGCGTCCCGCCTTTCTCGGCCAGCCCGGCCCCGAGGCCCGTTTTGCCGGGCGCAGCGGGCCGCTCAAGCTGCTGGTGGTGGGCGGCAGCCTGGGCGCCAAGGCCCTGAATGAGCTCGTGCCACAGGCCCTTGCACTGATTCCCGAGATCAATCGTCCGCAGGTCACGCATCAAAGCGGCGCACGCCAGATTGAGGAACTCCGCGCCCATTACAAAGCGGCCGGCGTGCAGGCTGAACTGACGCCCTTCATTGACGACACCGCCCAGGCCTTTGCCGACGCCGACCTGATTATTTGCCGCGCTGGCGCCAGCACCGTGACCGAGATTGCAGCCGTGGGCGCTGCGGCGCTGTTTGTGCCTTTCCCGTCAGCGGTGGATGACCACCAGACCACCAATGCCCGGTTCCTGGTGGAGCGCGGCGGCGGCTGGCTGGTGCAGCAACGCGACCTGACCATCCCTATATTGGCAGATATGCTACAAAAAACAGAGCGAACTTCCCTTTTGAAATTTGGGTTAAACGCAAAAAATATGCAAAAAACTGAAGCTACCGTCCGTGTCGTGGCCGCTTGCGAGGAGCTGGCGGCATGAAGCACGCGATCAAACATATTCACTTCATCGGGATCGGTGGTTCCGGCATGTCCGGCATTGCCGAAGTGCTGCACAACCTCGGCTATGTCATTTCTGGCTCAGACCTCTCCGACAGCGCGACCCTGCGCCGCCTGTCCGGGCTGGGTATCCAGACGTTTGTGGGCCATGCTGCCGCCAATCTGGTCGCCGTCGATGCGGTGGTCACTTCTACCGCTGTGCAGGCAGACAACCCCGAAGTGCTTGCGGCGCGTGAAAAGCACATTCCCGTGGTGCCGCGCGCCCTGATGCTGGCCGAGCTGATGCGCCTCAAGCAAGGCATTGCGATTGCCGGCACCCACGGCAAAACCACCACCACCAGCCTGGTCGCGAGCGTGCTGGCCGAAGGCGGCATGGACCCGACCTTTGTCATTGGCGGGCGGCTCAACAGCGCGGGCGCCAACGCCAAACTTGGCTTGGGCGACTACATCGTGGTCGAGGCCGACGAGTCGGACGCTTCCTTTTTGAACCTGCTGCCGGTGATGGCGGTGGTCACCAATATCGATGCCGACCACATGGAAACCTATGGGCATGATTTTGGCAACCTGAAAAAGGCGTTTGTCGATTTTCTGCACCGCATGCCTTTTTATGGCACGGCGATTTTGTGCACCGATGACCCCGCCGTGCGGGATATCCTGCCCGAGGTGTCCTGCCCCATCACAAGCTATGGTTTTGGTGCGGACGCGCAGGTGCGCGCGGTCAACGTGCGGGCCGTGGGGCCCCAAATGCATTTCACCGCGCAGCGGCGCAACGGCGTCACGCTGCCCGACCTCGACGTTGTGCTCAACCTGGCGGGCGAGCACAACGTGCTCAATGCCTTGTCGGCGATTGCGATCGCGGTGGAGCTCAATGTGCCTGATGCCGCCGTGCAAAAAGCCCTGGCCGAATTCAGAGGCGTGGGCCGGCGTTTCCAGAGCTACGGCGATCTGCCTGCAGCAGGCGGGGGCCATTTCACCGTGATCGAGGATTACGGTCATCACCCCGTCGAAGTGGCCGCCACGCTGGCTGCTGCGCGCGGGGCTTTTCCCGGACGGCGTCTGGTCCTGGCATTCCAGCCCCATCGCTACACCCGCACGCGCGACTGCTTCGAGGATTTTGTCAAAGTGCTGGGCCATGCGGATGCCGTATGGCTGGCCGAAGTCTATGCGGCGGGCGAGGCGCCGATTGTGGCCGCCGACGGCCGGGCGCTGGCGCGGGCCTTGCGGGTGGCGGGCAAGGTGGAGCCGGTATTCGTGGACGAAATCGAGGCGATGCCGCAAGCCATTGTGGATAACGCCCGGGATGGCGATGTCGTCATGTGCATGGGCGCGGGATCCATCGGGCTGGTTCCCGGAAAAGTCGTGGACATGCTGCAAACAACCACGCTGACTGCGTCTGCGGGGCATTGACCATGAACCAGCACACCCCCAATTTTGGCAAGGTCGCCGTGCTCATGGGCGGGCTGTCTGCCGAACGTGAAATTTCCCTGATGTCGGGCCAGGGCGTGCTGCAGGCGCTGCGCGCGCGCGGCATCGACGCCCACGCGTTTGACCCGGCGGAGCGCGACATCGGTGCGCTCAAAACAGAAGGATTTTCCCGCTGCTTTATCGCGCTGCATGGCCGCTTCGGTGAAGACGGCACCGTGCAGGGCGCGCTGGAACTGCTGGGCATTCCCTATACCGGCTCCGGCGTCATGGCGTCGAGCATGGCGATCGACAAGGTCATGACCAAGCGCGTGCTGCTCTCCGAAGGCCTGCCTACCCCCCGGTATGTGCTGCTTCGCCAGGGGAACTACCAGCTTGCCGACATCGATGCCATCCCGGACGACCTGGGGCTGCCGCTCATCGTCAAGCCCGCACGCGAGGGTTCTTCCATTGGCCTGACCAAGGTCAGCGAGCGGGCCGGCATGGCCCAGGCCGTGGCGCAGGCAGCCCAGCTCGATGCCGACATCCTGTGCGAGCAGTTCATCAGCGGCGACGAGGTGACCTGCCCGGTGCTCGGAACCGGCGCTGCAGCCCGCGCCCTGCCGGTCATTCGCATCGTGGCGCCAGAAGGCAACTACGACTACCAGAACAAATATTTCACCGACACCACGCAGTATCTGGTGCCCTGCGGCCTGCCGGAGGGGGAAGAGGCCGCCATTCAGCAACTGGTGCTGAAGGCTTACCGTACCCTCAACTGCCGCGGCTGGGCGCGCGCCGACGTGATGATTGACAAGGCCACGCGCAAGCCCTACCTGCTGGAGATCAACACGTCACCTGGCATGACCGGTCACTCGCTGGTGCCTATGTCGGCACGGGCTGCGGGCATTGGCTATGAAGACCTCTGCATTGAAGTTCTCAAGACCGCCACGCTCGACTATCCACTGCCTGGAGGGGCTACCAGGTGAGTCGTACCATGCCACTGCAAAATGCCATGCCCTTGCCGCCCGACGTCAGGCTCATGAACGCCTTGTCGGTGTTTTTGGGTCTGGTGTTTGCGGCCATGGTGCTGGCGCTGGCCGTGGCCTGGTTGATGCGCCAGTCGCTGTTTAACCTGAGCGCCATTCATGTACAGGGTGATCTGACCCACAACAATGCGTTCACCTTGCGTGCCAATGTGGCCCCCAAGCTGGCCGGCAATTTCCTGACGGTGGATATGGAGCACACGCGTGCCGCCTTCGAACATGTGCCCTGGGTTCGCCGCGCAGTCGTACAGCGCGAGTTCCCCAACCGTCTGAAGGTGGTGCTTCAGGAACACAACGCCGTTGCCTACTGGGGTCCTGAGGAAGATGTTCGCCTGGTCAACGATTTTGGTGAAGTGTTTGAAGTCAACCAGGGTGACGCGCAGGCCGAGGGGCTGCCGCTGCTCGGTGGACCGCAGGGCCAGGCGCTACGGGTCCTGCAGACCTATCAGGCGCTGTTCCCGATGTTCAAGGAGATGGGTGCGGTGCTGGAGCAACTGCAGCTCAGTGGCCAGGGAAACTGGCACGCACAGCTCGACAGCGGCGCCACGATTGAACTGGGGCATGGTTCAACGCAGGAGATCACGGCCCGCACACGCCGCTTTATCGCCACGCTGAAGCAGGTTTCAGCGCGGTTTGAAAGAAATCTGGAATCCGCCGACCTGCGCTATGGCAATGGTTATGCAATCAAGCTCAGGGGCGTCACCACGCTGGATCCCGGTGACCAGAACGACGGAAAGAAGAAAAGGTAAATACATGGCCAAAGAATACAAAGAGCTGGTGGTCGGGCTGGACATCGGAACGAGCAAAGTGATGGCTGTGGTAGCCGAGGTCATGCCGGGCGGCGAGCTCAAGCTCGCCGGCCTGGGCATTGCCTACAGCAACGGACTCAAGCGCGGCGTCGTGGTCAATATCGACGCCACGGTCCAGAGCATTCAGCAGGCGCTCAAGGAAGCCGAACTGATGGCTGACTGCAAGATCGCCCGCGTGTATACCGGCATCACGGGTAGCCATATTCGCGGCATCAACTCCAGCGGCATGGTGGCCGTAAAAGACAAGGAGGTCACGCAGGCCGATGTGGCGCGCGTGATTGAAACGGCCAAGGCCATCAATATCTCGACCGACCAGCGCTTGCTGCTGGTCGAGCCGCAGGAGTTTGTGATTGATGGCCAGGATGTGCGGGAACCCATCGGCATGAGCGGCATCCGCCTGGAGGCCAAGGTGCACATCGTGACCGGTGCGCAAAGTGCCGCTGAAAACATCATCAAGTGCGTGCGGCGATGCGGGCTGGAGGTGGACCAGCTGATGCTTAACCCGCTGGCTTCCAGCTTGTCGGTACTGACGCAGGATGAGCGCGAACTCGGCGTGGCGCTGGTCGACATTGGCGCCGGCACCACCGACGTCGCCATTTTCACCGGCGGTGCCATCCGGCATACCGCGGTCATACCGATTGCAGGCGACCTGATCACCAGCGACATCGCCATGGCGTTGCGCACGCCGACCAAGGACGCCGAGGACATCAAGGTTGAAAACGGCTGTGCCAAGCAATTGCTGGCCGACCCTGACACCCAGGTGGAAGTGCCTGGTCTGGGGGACAGAGGCCCGCGCATGTTGAGCAAACAGGCGCTGGCGGGCGTCATTGAACCGCGCGTGGAAGAGATCTATTCGCTGGTCCAGCAGGTGATCCGCGAATCGGGCTATGAGGAAGTGTTGTCTTCAGGCATTGTGATCACCGGCGGCAGCGTGATGATGCCCGGCATGGTGGAGTTGGGCGAGGACATCTTCCTCAAGCCGGTGCGGCGCGGCATACCACGCTACTCCAGCGCGTTGTCCGACATGGTGGCCCAGGCAAGGGCTGCTACTGTCATGGGTTTGCTTGAAGAGGCCCGGATGGCGCGCATGCGGGGCTACAAGGTGGCGCAAAAGGCGGGCAGCATGCACAACGCTTTTGGCCGTGTCAAAGACTGGTTCGTGGGGAATTTCTGATGAACAACTTGTCCTGCTTCATGAGCCGTCCTTCGCGTGGAGTCCATTCCGGAGGCGCCGATCCACCTGCCTGAAAGGGCGCTACCAAGCGTGTCAATCACAATAACTTTTTTAAATTTTGGCAACCACAATTTATCGACAGGAGGCTCCCAATGAGCATCGAAATGATTGAAATCGAAGAGTTCAACCAAGGCACGCAGATCAAGGTCATCGGTGTCGGCGGCGGCGGCGGCAACGCCGTCGGGCACATGATTGCTTGCGGCGTGCAGGGCGTCGAGTTCATCTGCGCCAACACCGATGCGCAGGCGCTTGGCCGCGGCAGCGCGCACAAGACCATCCAGCTGGGTGGCAGCGGCCTGGGTGCCGGCAGCAAGCCCGACCGGGGCCGTGAGGCGGCCGAACTGGCGGTTGACGACATTCGCAGCGCCATTGCCGGCGCGCACATGCTGTTCATCACGGCCGGCATGGGCGGCGGTACCGGCACCGGCGCCGCCCCCGTGATTGCGCGCGTGGCCAAGGAAATGGGTATTTTGACGGTCGGCGTGGTAACCAAGCCTTTTGAATTCGAAGGCGGCCGCCGCATGACCAATGCCGACCAGGGCTTGACCGAGCTGGAGGCCAATGTCGACTCGCTGATCGTCGTGCTCAATGAAAAGCTGCTCGAGGTACTGGGCGATGACGTGACCCAGGATGAAGCCTTTGCCCATGCCAACGACGTGTTGAAAAATGCCGTAGGCGGCATTGCCGAGATCATCAACGTGCCCGGCCACGTCAATGTCGACTTTGAGGACGTGCGCACCGTCATGGGCGAGCCCGGCAAGGCCATGATGGGCACGGCCAAGGCCAACGGGCCAGACCGCGCGCGTATTGCCGCTGAGCAAGCCGTCGCCTGCCCCCTGCTCGAAGGCATTGACCTGTCGGGTGCCAAGGGCGTGCTGGTGCTGATCACGGCAGCCAAAGGCTCACTCAAACTCAGCGAGTCCAGGCTGGCCATGAACACCATCCGCGCCTACGCATCCCCCGATGCGCATGTGATCTACGGCACAGCCTACGACGACGAACTCGGAGATGAAATCCGTGTCACCGTGGTCGCCACCGGCCTGAGCCGCCAGGGCGTGCGTCGTCAGGCGCCGCCGCTGCAGGTGCTGCGCACCGGCACCGACAACGTGCAGTTCACCATTCCGACGCTCAATGCGGTGTCGAATGGGAGCGGCGCTGCGCACACCACCATGGCGTCGGCGCAACCCGATTACGGCAACATGACCGTGCCCAGCGTGTGGCGCACCAACCGCACGCAGGCGGCGGCCAAGGTCGATGCGCTGGCCTCCGGCGGTATGGACGACTTCGAGATTCCGGCTTTCCTGCGCAAGCAGGCAGACTGACAAGGCCACGCGGCAGCCTCGGGCCTGCATCCACCTTGACGGGTGCTGCAGGCCCGGCGCACGCCGATAAATCCCTGCGCCGCGCTGGGCGCATGCGCCCCTTAAAATAGCGGCATGCTCGCTCAAAGAACCCTCAAATCCCTGACCAAGGCCGTTGGCGTGGGTCTTCACAGCGGCCAGCGGGTGGAGTTGACCTTGCGGCCGGCGCCGCCTGATACCGGGATTGTGTTCAGGCGCGTCGACCTGCCGCAGGCGGTCGACATCGTGGTTTCGGCAGAGGCTGTGACCGACACCCGCCTTGCGTCCACCATTTCAAGCGGCAGCGCCAAGGTGCACACCGTCGAGCATCTGATGTCGGCCTGCGCCGGCTTGGGGCTGGACAACCTGATCATCGACATCACTGCGGACGAGGTGCCCATTCTGGACGGTTCGGCGTCTTCATTTGTCTTTTTGCTGCAGTCTGCCGGGATTGCGCTGCAGGCGGCACCCAAGCGGTTTGTACGCGTCATCCAGCCGGTGGAAGTACGGGAAGGCGAGGGTGCCAACGTCAAGTGGGCGCGCCTGGACCCCTACGAGGGCTACAAGCTGAGCTTTGAAATTGACTTTGACCACCCGGCCGTCGACTCCACCGGACAGCGCGTGGCCTTCGATCTGGGCTCGGGCTCGTACAGCCGCGACATCGCCCGCGCCCGCACCTTTGGTTTTACCAAGGACGTGGAGGCCATGCGCACCAACGGGCTGGCACTTGGCGGCGGGCTGGACAACGCCATCGTCATGGATGACTACAAGGTGCTCAACACCGATGGCCTGCGCTACAACGACGAGTTCGTGAAACACAAGATCCTCGACGCCATGGGCGACCTGTATTTGCTGGGCAAGCCGCTGCTGGCCGCCTACAGCGCTTTTCGCTCCGGCCACGCCATGAACAACAAGCTGCTGCGTGCGCTGCTGGCGCACCCCGAGGCCTATGAAGTCGTCACGTTTGAAGACGAGCGCCAAGCACCGGCCGGATTTGCCACCCTGGCGCGTGCCTGGTAACGGGTTCAGGAACATCGCACCATGGTAGTGGCCCGTGTCCTTATCCTGCTCCTTCTCCTGAGTGCGGCCCTGTCCTTCGTGTTGTATGCGGTCACGGGCCAAGCGCGCTTCAAGCGCGTTGGCCTGAACATTCTCAGGGGGACGATGGTCGCCGGATTTGTATTTTTTGCGGTGCTGATCGCGCAGCACCTGGCCTGAAGCGACCTGGCGTCAGTAGTGGCGGCCCGCCTTGTAGGACGCACTGGAATTTGGCTTTAATGCGGTGGCGGCCGCCAAAATAGCCGCTGAACGCCCGACATGGGCGTGGGTAATGGCCAGCCCCAAGGCATCGGCAGCATCTTTTCCCGGCAGCGACGGCAACTTCAACAGGCGCATGACCATCTCCTGCACCTCCGCTTTGCCCGCCTTGCCATAGCCTGCCACGGCTTTTTTCATTTGCAGCGCGGTGTATTCGGCCACCCGCAAATCGCTGGATACCAGCCCGGTGATGCAGGCGCCGCGCGCCTGGCCCAGCAGCAGCGTGGCCTGCGGGTTGACGTTCACGAAGACAATTTCCACCGACGCAACGTCGGGCTGGTAGCGCTGCACCACCTCCCGCACACCGTCAAACAGCACCTTCAGACGGGCAGGTAAATCGCTGCGTGCCAGGTGGGTGGTCTTGATGGTGCCGCTGGCCACGTAGTTCAGTTGTGCGCCCTCGACATCGATGACGCCAAAGCCGGCAATCTGCAGGCCGGGATCGATTCCTAAAATACGCATTTGCTATACATTTTGTAGCGTTTGGTCAGCGCTCTTATTCGGCTTCAGGCCAAAAATGTTCACAATGACGGTTTGCGTCGAGGGCGCCATCCTCATGGCAGTTCCACGCCGCCCATGCGCGCCACGATCGTGCTGGCGCGTGAGGCGAGGTAGCCAGACTGGGGCCGGGTTTCAAAGTATTTCGGCCGCGGCAGCATCACCGCCAGGCGTGCCGCTTCATAGGCGCTCAATTGGGAGGCGGGCTTGCGGAAGTAACGCTGGGCCGCAGCCTCCGCACCAAAAACGCCTTCTCCCCACTCCACGTTGTTCAGATAGATTTCCAGAATGCGCTGCTTGCTCAGCAGGGCTTCGAGCAGCAGCGACAGCACCAATTCCTGGCCCTTGCGGAGCAGCGTGCGTTCGCCCGACAGGAAGAGGTTCTTGGCCAGTTGCTGCGTGATGGTCGAGCCGCCGATGATTTTGGGCGGTTTCAGGTTCAGCGTGGAAGACCTGGCACCCGCCCGGCTGGCTGATTGGGCAGCGCGCTCCTCGGCTTTGGAATTTTTTTCCCAGGCCTTCTCCAGCGCCACCATGTCCACGCCCTCGTGTTCTATGAAACTTGCGTCTTCGGAGGCGATGACCGCGCGTTTCAGGTGGCTGGACAAGCCTGCATAAGGCACCCACTGCTGGCGCCATTGCAGGGTGCCCTTGTTCATGGCGATGAGGTAGGCCTCCGAGCGCTGAAAGGCCGTGGACTCGGGATCGAGGACGGCCATCATGGCGATGCGCGCGACAAAATAAAGCTGCAAGGCCAGCGCCGCCAGCAGCACCAGGCCAAGCCACTTGAGCGCCGCTTTCATCCCAGCAGTACCCGCATTTCCTGCAGCACCTGCGCGGAAGGTGGGCGCACCTTGCGCCACAAGGCAAACGATTCCGCAGCCTGTTCCACCAGCATGCCCAAGCCGTCACGCGGCGTGGCGCCGTGCGCGCGGGCCCAGGTCATGAAGCCCGCCGCAGCCGGGCCGTACATCATGTCGTAGGCCAGTGCGCCAGGCTTCAGGACGCGGCCGCCAACCGGCACGCCAGCACCCGCCAGACTGCTCGCGCTGGCATTGATGACAACATCAAAAGAGCCCTCCAGTCCTTGTATATCCTGCGTCATCAGCTCTGTTTTTTGTAGCGATCTTTGCAGCGACGGGTGCGACTGGTGGAATTGCGCCAGCGCATCGGCCCGGGCCCTGGTGCGGTTGACCAGCACCAGCCGGCGCGGCCCGGCCGCCAGCAAAGGACCCAGCACGCCCGCCCCCGCGCCACCCGCCCCTATGAGCAGCACGTCACGCCCTGCGAGTTCGACGCCTGCGTTGTTCTGGATGTCATTGACCAGTCCCACGCCATCGGTGTTGTCGGCGTGGATGGCGCTGCCGTCGAGCACGAGCGTGTTGGCCGCCTGTGCCAGCTGCGCCCGGTCGGTGTGCGTGCTGGCCGCCTGGAAAGCTTCAAATTTGAAAGGCACTGTGACGTTGCAGCCGCGCGCGCCGCTACGCACCAACTGCGCCAGCGTGGCTGAAAAGCCATCAAGCGGCGTGAGCATGCGCTCGTAGCAAAGGGATTGACCCGTCAGCTCGGCAAAGCGTGCGTGAATCAGCGGTGATTTGCTGTGGGCGATCGGGTTGCCCAGTACGTAATACTTGTCCATGACGGCGGTTTGGGCTGGTTTGAAATGGTGACTCATGACGGGAATAGTGGGGTGGCGCCCGGCCCGTGCTCAGCGGGCGGTGAGCGTTGTTTCGAGGGCGTCGTCGCGCGTGAATTTGAACCGCGACACCACCACAATCTGGTCCGCCTTGCGGCGCATGGCATCGCTGAATCGGCCAAATGGACCTGTTCCGCGAACGATGTTTTGCGCCCGCCGGTCCAGCGTCAGGTTGCCCGAGGTTTCGACCACTTCGGTGTCCAGGATGCGGCCATCAAAATTGACCGTCACGACCATGGTCAGCGCGCCATACAGTTTTTTACCGGCCTGCTCGGGGAAATTGACGGTGCCTTTGTCTTCAATCTTGCGCCGCAGCTCTTCGTAGTACACCGCATAGACCTCTTCGCGCGTGGCCGGGCTGATGTAGCGTTTTTTGGGTCGCGCATTTTCTTCGTTGATGCGTTTTTCTATCTCGGCCAGAATCTTGATCAGCTGCTGCCGCCTTTGTTCACGCTCGGCCTGCGCCGGATTGTTGGCGGGCTGCGTCAGGTCCGGCGGCGGCATCGACGCCAGCTGCTTTTTAATATGCGCCAGTAACTGGGTTTGCTGTGCCTGCAGCGACTCCACCTTGCGCTCGGCATCTTCGGCTGCATCGCCCAGTTCCATCAGGGCGGAGGGCGGCAGCGGAGAGGTGGCGCGGCCTGCTTCAAGCTCGCCGCCGCCGGCCAGCGAGGCCTGGGCAATGGCTTTGGCAAAGTCCGGCTTTTCATTGGACTTGGCGTTGACCAGAATGACTTCCAGCGGCGTGTCCTGAAAGACGCGGTTAAAGCGTTCCGGGTCGACAAAGCGCACGGTCAGCAGCACCGCATGCAAGGCAACCGAGACGCCCAGGGCAATTTGCAGTGTGTTTGGTGACTTCACAGCGGGCAATTATCCGGTCTGTTGCGGCTTTTTAAGCGACGGCGACGGGCTCGCTCGCCGAATTTGCATCCCCGGACGGCTCGTTGAGGTCCACGGCAATCGAGATCGGGCCGGCCGCCATTTCGGACTCGCCATCATCCTCCTCAGCCTGCACCGCCGCGTCATCGTCGGGCGCGGTGTCCAGCCGCTCGATCACGGTGCCCGAGATGTCCAGCGTGATTTCGTCGATCGCCCCGAGCTTGACGCGCACCCGCGCGCCGCGCGGCAGGCCCTGCGCCCCCAGCGCCGACAACACCAGCGGCAACTCGTCGGCCCGCACCAGGTTGTCCTTGAAGGCGGTGGCGGTCAGCTCGGTAATGGCGTTTTGCTGCAGGTACTTGAGCGTCCAGTAGCGCTCTATGCCGGCCTGAAAGCCGTTGTAGGCGCTGTAGGCGGCATCAAAGCAGGAAATGATCGAAAAAAGCTCGGCATCCTTGGGCTTGAAGGGGGCGGCCAGCGCGGCGGTGCGGCCATGCCGCACGCAGGCAATGATCTGCCACTGGTTCACCATGTCGGTGTAGCGGCGCAGCGGCGAGGTGCTCCAGGCGTAGCTGGGCACGCCCAGGCCCGCATGTGGCAGCGCCTTGGTGCCCATGCGCACTTTCACGCCAGGCGCCATGCTGGCCTGGCTGCGGTAGATGCCGGGCACGCCGTGCTCGGCCAGCCACTGGCCCCAGGTGCAGTTGGCCAGAATCATGGCTTCGGCCACGATCAGGTCCAGCGGCGCGCCGCGCTGGCGAATGCTGATGCTGACCGTCTCGTCGCCCTGCGGCTCCTGGCCGGTCGGGTTGTCGAGCTTGAAGTTGTAGTCCGGCCGGTTGAAGTTCTCGGGCTTGCCGCGCACCACTTCGCGCTGGCCCTTGAGGTGTCTGGCCAGCCGGTGCAGAAAGGTCAGCTCAAGCCCCCACGGCACGTCGGCCCGCGGCGCCGTCTGGGCAGCTTCAAAAAACGCTTCGGTGAAGGTGCTGTCGAGCTGGTCGTGACGCAGGTTGCTGGCAATCGGCACCAGTTCCAGCCGTGTCACGCGGCTGGTGATCTCCAGCGTGGTTTCATCGAGCGTGAGGTAGAGCGACAGGGAAGGGCAGTTGCGGCCTTCCTGCAGGGTGTAGCGCTGCACGATGTCGTCGGGCAGCATGGTCAGCTTGTAGCCCGGCATGTAGACCGTGGACAGCCGCGCCCGGCCCACGGCATCGATCGGGCTGCCCGGCAACACCGCCAAACCAGGCGCGGCAATGTGAATGCCCAGCGTAATCGTGCCGCTGCCCAGTCCCTGCACCGACAGCGCATCGTCGATTTCGGTGGTGGCGGAGTCGTCGATGGAGAACGCACGCACCTCGGCCAGCGGCAATTCGTCCAGCACCGGCGGCGCCTGCAGCGTCGGAAAGCCCGTGCCTTTGGGGAAGTTCTCAAACAGGAAGCGCTTCCAGTGAAACTGGTGCGCCGACGAAATGGCGCCGGCTTTTTGCAGCAACTCCAGCGGCGCGGTGTGCGTGGCGCGCGAGGCCTCGACCACGGCCTTGTATTCGGGGCTGTTCTTGTCGGGCTTGAACAGGATTTTGTAGAGCTGCTCGCGCAGTGGTGCCGGGCATTGGCCCTGGCCCAGTTCCTCGGCCCAGGCGGTGATTTGCGCCGTGACCTGTTTTTTCTTTTCAATGGCGGCCAGCGCCTGCTGCAGTATCTCGGCCGGTGCCTTGCGGAACCGGCCCTTGCCGGCCCGGCGGAAATAGTGCGGCGAGTCGTACAGCCTGAACAGCGCTGCGGCCTGCTGTTCGAGCGAGGCCGGCTTGGAGGCGTCGGCGCTGAAGTAGTCGCGCGCCAGGTCGGCAAAGCTGAACTCTTCTTCGCTGGCAAATTCCCAGGCCAGCTCCAGTTCAATGTCTTCACTCAGTTTTTGCGCGGCGGCCACAAATTCGGCGGGCGCGGGCTTTTCAAACTTCAGCAGCGCGTTGCTGGCTTTCACCTTGACGCGCTTGCCCGAGTCGAGCTCCACCTGCAGCGAGGCATCGGTTTCCGACAAAATTCGTCCGGCCAAAAACTTGCCGGTTTCTTCAAACAATACAAACATGGGCCGGATTGTCCCACGGGCAGGTGCGCTAGCGGGCCAGATCAAGAAAAGCCAGCACCTCGTCAAGGTGCGCGTCAAAGTCGCTCAGCGCGTGGTCGCCGCCTTCCAGCAGTTTGAGGTGCGCGCCCGCGTAGCGGCCCGTCATCTCGCGCCAGTCCAGCACCTCGTCGCCCTTGGCGATCACGGCCAGGTAGCGCTGCGGCTCGGTCAAAGGCCCGGCGCCCTGCGCCTGCAGTTCACCGATGAACTCGGGCTTGAAAAAGAAACGCTCGGCCGGGTCGTGCCAGCTGGTCTGCTCGCCGATGTACTTCGCCAGGTCGCGCGCCGGATCGACCGCCGGGTTCAGCAGCACGGCTGGGCAGCCCGTGTTCTCAGCCACCCGGGTGGCATAAAACCCGCCCAGCGACGAGCCGACCACTGCCATCGCATCACGCGGCCAGTCGGCAATGCCCTGCATCACCAGGTCCATGGCGCCCTGCGGCGAGGGCGGCAGCTGCGGGCACCACCAGACGACGCCCGGATGCTGTGCCTGTACCCGGGTGGCGACCTGACGCGCCTTCATCGACTGTGGCGAGGAACGGAAACCGTGGAGATAGAGCAGGTGGGTGGTGGTCATGGCGCCATCATATGAATAAAGCGCGGGCGTAAAAAAGCCCCGCCGGGGCGAGGCTTGGGTGGATCCAGACGAGCGCATGCTCGTCCTGGTGGGGCTTTAGCGCCGGGAACCCGTGAAACTTCCCGTCGTTGACGGCGTTGTCGATGTATCGGTGTAGGTACCGCTTGCGGCACCCGTCAGAAAGTTGAATGCGCCGCTGGCCGTACCCGTCGCATCTGAATACGTGAAAGCGCCAGTCGCTAGATCCGTAAACGTGAGGCTGCAGGCTTTGTTGGTACTCACACCGCTCGAGAGGTTGATGTCAGTGCAATTGGTACTGCCGTCGTTGAGGATGCGCATGATGCTTGGCTCCAGAGGTGCAGCCGCCACAGACAACTCCCATTCACCTGTATAAGAGGTTCTCGTCAAGGCCAAAGGTGTGTCCGGGTTGACGGTGGTTAACCCCAGTTTTCCAAACAGGGCGTTGGTCGCTTTCAGATTCAGCCGCGCACTGTTGGCCACGCTCTGCTTGTTCTGATAGCCGAAATAAATTCGGCCGGCACGTTCTACGAAAATCCGTGTAGAGGACAATGCCGCGGCTTGGGATGGCAGGCCGTTCAGCGTCATGACGCGGGCATCGCCCAGCGCCGCGATGCTGTAGGAACCTGTACCGATTGCGGTGCAGTTGCGGGTCGAGCCATTGTTGAACCGCTCTTTGCACGCGTAGTACGTGACTGGATTCGTGCCTGTGCCCTTGAACGCTATGCGAATTTTGGTGTTACCGCTGTAATAACCTGGGGCTGTGCCGGTACCGACTGGCGCTGTCCCGAGGACACCAATGTTCACAGTGCTGTTGCCCCAACCTTCACTGGGTAGGTCGGGGCTGACGTAGGTTGCGCCGCCGTATTGAAAGCTGTTGGTCTCATAGACGCATGGCGTGCCCGGATTGGCCTTGATGAAACCTTCCAGCGTGGTGCTGTTCGCGCCGTTGCCTGCATATTCGGCTGAGTTACAGCCCACTCCGGATGCCTGCGTGCTGGCAGTACCGCCGGCAGAGACCTCCGTGCTGTACTGCTTCACCAGATTGCCGATGCCCGGGTAGTAGGTGAAGGCTGCAGTCAATGGGGTTGCTGACTGGTAATGCAGCGAAGAACCTGTTGGGAAGGTCGTGCTGCCCAGCACCGAGGTCAAGGTGGCGGCTGTGTTGTCACCAATGGATAGATTGGTATAACCCGCCGTGCGAACGTCGGTGATGACGCTCGCCATTGTTTTGCCGCCTATGTCGAACGTGGCGCGATTGCTCGTGCCGGTCTCAAAGTTGTCGCAGGTGTTGTAGGTGGAGTTGCCCTGCGCATTGCGCGCGGTATTTTTATCTTCCGAGTTCAAAGCGCATCCAACCCATGACGAGCCATTGAAGTGAAGGTCAGCCTGGCGATTGGGGCTGCCACCTATGGATGTCCAGGCTGCAATGTGGCCAGAATTGCTGCTGTAGCGCCTTTGTACGCTACGCGTGAAGCCGGAAGAATCTGGCGTTGCCTGTGCGGCTGTTTGAACATTGATCCTGCTGGACCAGTTTGCGGAGTTGGAGTAGTTCAACAGTCGCAAGTTTCCGCCCGCTGTCGGCGTTTCGGCGACCACGGGGCTTGTCGATGCAGTCTGGTTGTTGATCGCCACCAATGTCGCAACCGCGCTGGCCGTCAGCCCGGTATCCGGACTGGCAACCAGTGCGTTGGCTTGGGCCAGCAAGGCCGTTTCTTTTGCGGCTGGCGTGGCGGCGGCCAGTACGCTGGGGTCGGCCAGCGCCGTCACTAGCGCGGGCAAAATTTCAAGCAGCTTGTTCTGAATCAGCTTGTTCAGGTCGGCTTGGGTAATCACCGTGCCATCGATGGCGCTGGTGCCCAAGGCGCCCGCCAGAGCCGTGGACTGCTGCTGGGTGGTCACGACCACCATGCGGGCGACCGTGCCGGCGATCTGGCTGTTGGTCGTGGTGCCTTTGGTGAAGTCTTCAAACAGCGAAATGTTGAGGCCCGTTTGCGCTTTGACCGAGGCTTCAGCCTGGGCGCTGGTGGCTCCGGTGGTGGCGACCAGGGTTTGAACCAGTGTGGTCAGCGGGCTCACTACCGCAGATTTGTCCGCCGGGGCCTGCATGGTGAACGCCGTCTTGACGGGACCGTGGTCGGCATCGACCGCATCTATGCCTACAACGGCCACGATTGGGTATTTGCCGATATCTGCAGCAGGAACGTTAAGCACAACCGAACCGTCAGCCTTGGTGATGGCAAAGGTTTCACCCGCTTCGCACTGGCCATTGGTGTTGGCGTCAACGCACACCTTGGCATTGCCAATGGCCCCGTCAATCACGGTGATGGGCACGGCGGTGGTTGCAGCAGGTGCAGCAGGTGTAGCCGCTGTGGTTCCACTGCCGCCTCCACAGCCCGCCAATGCCAGCAGCGCTGCGCTGGCCAGCGCCAGCGCCAGGTTTTTTGGTTTGAGGTGCATGAGTTTCCCTTGGTAGTTACAAGCTACAAGCCGCCCGCACAACATGCGGAGCGGAGCTTGTCGACATTTCATGACAATTTGTGACAAAGTGCATCCCATGAATATGGGGTGAAACAATATGTTTTACCTGCTTGCACGCAACATCGATGGTGCTACCCGGGGTGTTGCCGATATGCTCAGGTCCAGCCCGGCTGGCCAAGCGCCGGAATCCGGTGACCAGGAGGTGCAATGTGGCGTGGCGAGTAATGATTGTTGAAGATGATGCGCCGATGCGCGCGTTTTTTGCTGCCAGCGTGCAGCGCTCCGAGCAGTTGAGCCTGGTCGCCAGCGTGGGATCTGTGGCCGAGGCGCGGGCCTGGCTGGACGACCCGGCGCACGGCGTGGACGTTCTGCTGACCGATCTGGGCCTGCCCGACGGCAGTGGACTTGACGTGATTCGCCACGCCCGGCTGCGCCAGCCTTCTTGCGAGCCATTGGTGATTTCGATGTTTGGCGACGAAGACAACGTGCTGGCCAGCATCGAGGCGGGCGCCCTGGGTTACATCCACAAAGACGCCACGCCCGGTGACATTGCGCAGTCGATACTGGAGATGAAAGCGGGCGCCTCGCCGATCTCGCCCATGATTGCCAGGCGGGTGCTCATGAAGTACCTGAACCTGCAGTCAAATCAGCTCCCAGCCAAAGTACAGCGGGCTGGAGTAGCTACTAATAATGAATCAGATTCCAGGGAGAAAAACCTGCTGTCGGCGCGCGAGCAAGAGGTGCTGGAACTGATTGCGCGGGGATTTTCCTATGCCGAGATTGCACGCCTGAAAGCCGTCACGGTGCACACGGTGCAAACGCACATCAAGAGTCTGTATGGCAAGCTGGCTGTGCATTCGAAAAGTGAAGCCGTGTTTGAAGCGACCCGTATGGGGCTGCTGCCAGGTCGGGGGTGAGATGTTCCGCAGGCGGCACCGAAGCATTCCGTTACGATGTGTTCATGTTGGCATTCTGTGCAAAGAGGCTCTGGAAATCTGCATCGTCCCGTTGGCTGCCGGTGCTGCTGGGGTGGCTCGCGCTGGTGGGCGTGGCGCAGGCCGAGTTGCTCACGCTGACCGAGGCGCGGGCAAACGTAACGGTCAATGGCCTGACGACCGTCCAGAATCTCCAACTGCCTTACCACTGGGACCGTCTTAACAAGGGCCAGCGGGGCGAGGCGGTGTTTGACCTGTCATTCAGTCTTCCCAAGCAGCCTGTCGAGCCCTGGGGGCTGTACCTGCCGCGCCTGGGCAACGCCTATGAGATCTGGCTCAACGGCACGCTGCTGCAGCGCCAGGGCGACCTGCTCAATTACAACGGCGCAGACTATGCGCGGGTGCCGCGTTATGTGGCCATCTCGCCTGCGCTGCTGCGGCCGTCCAACCTGATTCGCGTGAATATCCGTGCCGATGTGGGGCGGCGCGGCGGGCTTTCCGCGCTGGTGCTGGGACCGCAGGATGCTGTGCATGCCGCCTACCTGCACAGCTACCGCTGGCGCGGCACCGGATCGCTGGTGGTCACAGCCTTCAGCCTGGTGGTCGGGCTGGCGGCGATGTCGTTGTGGTTCACCCAGCCCGCTTCCGGCCTTGAAGGCCGGACCCGGCGCGACCCGCTCTACCTGTTTGCTGCGCTGGCAGAGCTGTTCTGGGCGCTGGCGGTCAGCGATGTCCTGATTGAAAACCCGCCCATGCCCTGGCCCTGGTGGGGTGTATTGCAGGTGGTGGCGCTGGGCGCCTGGGGTGTCAATATGGCGCTGTTCTGCAGCGCGGTGGCGGGTTGGGGTCGGCACCCCGCCGCGCTGTGGTTTGGTCGCTGGCTGGGCCTGTTGATGGCCGCGAGCGTCGGGATGGCCGCGTGGGCGCTGGTTGGGGGGCAGCCAATCGCGCTGACGGTCTGGTACGCGGTCCTGGGGGCCACGTTGCTGGGCTTTGGCGTCTTTTTCCTGTGGCGGGCGCTGCGCCAGGCGCCAATGGCGCACCGCGTGGTGGCGGCAGCCTTGTTGATTAACGTTTTGTTCGGCCTGCGCGATCTGTATGTGTTTCGCATCAACCCGACCTATGCCTCCAATACGCTGCTGCGCTATTCCTCGGTGCTTTTTGGCTTGACGCTGGGCTATATCGTGATGGCACGGTTTCGCGCGGCGAGCGCTCAGGTGCGCGATCTGCTGGCGACGCTAGCCGCGCGCGTGTCGCAAAAGGAAGTCGAGCTTGCCGAAAGTTACCGAACGCTTGAAATACTGGCGCGTGATCAGGAGCGAGCGGCCGAGCGCACGCGCATCCTGCGCGACATGCACGATGGCGTGGGCTCCCACATCAGTTCGGCGATCCGCCAGATCCAGTCGGGCCGGGTCAGTCAGCAGGAGTTGCTCCAGACACTGCGCGACACGCTGGACCAGCTCAAACTGTCTATTGATACCATGAACCTGCCCCCCGGCGACGTGACGGCCTTGCTGGCCAATCTGCGCTACCGACTGGAGCCGCGTCTTGCGGCATCCGACATTGCGTTGCAGTGGGGCGTGGATTTCCTGGAGCCGGTGCAGCGCCTGGACGCGCAGGCCATGCGGCAGTTGCAGTTCATGGTGTTCGAGGCGCTGTCCAATGTGATGCAGCATGCCCGCGCCAGCATGCTGCGCATCGAGGCGACCATGACCCCAGAGGGCACGCGGCTGCGCCTGGTAGACAACGGCTGCGGCTTTGACACGACGGCTCCGCTGCGCAAGGGTCTGCTGTCGATGCGCGAGCGGGCCCAGGCGATAGGTGCCACGCTGCAGCTGTACAGCGCACCGGGGCAGACGGTGGTGGAGATATTGATTCCCTGAAAAAAGGAAAATTGCCCCCGCGCTTGCCGCTCTGCTTGCTGCGCGACCTCCGCTGTCGCTCGAATTTTGCTGGTCAGCCCGCTGGCGCGCGCAGGGGGCGGGATAATACGCCATGGCTGCCGTTTTTGACAAACCTTCCCTCTACAGACGAACCCTTCCCATGCTGCAGGGCTTTGATGGCTTGCTTGCGTTTGCGGTATTTCTACTGGCCTGTGCGGGCTTGCTCATCATGTATTCGTCGGGCTACGAACATGGCACCCGTTTTGCTGACCATGGCCGCAACATGCTGCTGGCCGGTGCCATCATGTTTGTCGTGGCGCAGGTTCCGCCGCAGCGCCTGATGGCGTTCGCGGTTCCGCTGTATGTGCTGGGGGTGGCGCTGCTGGTGGCCGTTGCAATATTTGGCATTACCAAAAAAGGTGCGCGGCGCTGGCTCAACGTCGGGATGGTGATCCAGCCGAGTGAAATTCTTAAAATCGCCATGCCGCTGATGCTGGCCTGGTGGTTCCAAAAGCGCGAAGGCCAGCTGCGGCCGCTGGATTTCCTGGTGGCGGGGGTGTTGCTGGTGATTCCCATTGGGCTGATCATGAAGCAGCCCGATCTGGGTACCTCCCTGCTGGTGCTGGCAGCGGGCCTGGCGGTGATTTTCTTTGCCGGCCTGAGCTGGAAGCTGATTGCGCCGCCCGTGGTGCTGGGCTTGGCCGGCATCTTTTTGCTGGTGTGGTTTGAGCCGCAACTGTGTGCCGACGGGGTGCGCTGGTCCATCCTGCATGACTACCAGCAGCAGCGCATCTGCACCTTGCTGGACCCGACACGCGATCCGCTGGGCAAGGGGTTTCACATCATTCAGGGCATGATCGCGATTGGCTCTGGCGGCGTGTTTGGAAAAGGTTTCATGGCGGGCACGCAGACGCACCTGGCCTTTATCCCCGAACGCACGACGGACTTTATCTTTGCGGCTTACTCCGAAGAGTTTGGCCTGGTCGGCAATTTGCTGCTGATTGCCGGGTTTATTTTCCTGATCTGGCGCGGCCTGGCCATTTCGCTGCAAGCTTCAACCCTGTTCGCACGGCTGCTGGCCGGTGCGCTGACCACGATTTTCTTCACCTATGCGTTTGTCAACATGGGAATGGTCAGCGGCATTTTGCCCGTGGTGGGCGTGCCGTTGCCTTTCATCAGCTACGGCGGAACCGCCATGGTGACGCTGGGGCTGGCACTGGGCATGTTGATGTCGATTGCCAGGGCCAGGCGCTAGGCCAAGCTGTCGGCTCATTGGTGGCCGCTTGATGCACGTCAATGTGGTCTGCGTTTCTGGCCTGGACGCCGGTACAGGCTGGCGCGGCAATCAGGGTAACATGTTGAGTCATCATCAACACCTTCCAGGAGCATCGTCATGGCCGGAAAATTTGAACTCAAGCTGTCCAAGAACCACAAGTATTTCTTCACGCTGCAGGACGATACCGGGCAGGTCATTTTGACCAGTGAGATGTATGAAACCAAGGCCAGTGCAGTCAACGGCATAGAGTCGGTCAAGAAAAATGCAGCCGACGATGCCCGTTACCACCGCCTCGCTGGCAAAGAGGGCGCCCCGTATTTCACGCTCAAGGCCGGCAATGGCCAGGTGATTGGACAGAGTCAGATGTTTTCGGACGAAAAAGCACGCGACAAAGAGCTTGATCTCTGTAAATCCCATGGACCGGGCGCCATCGTCAGCGACCTGACGCTCTGATTTTTGGCGTGTTGCGACCTTGGCAGGCATAAGCCTTGCCAGGACGCGGCTGCGCCAGACTGCCTACAATGCCGTGATGACCTCACTCAAATCCGCCCCCGCGTCAACTCGTCAAACCAGTGCGGGAGCACGGCCCCTGGCGCGTTCCGCGGCACCCACGCTTGAGTCCACGTCCGGGCGTCTGGCCATTGCGCAAAAGCTCCTGCTGGCGCCTTTCGGGCTGACCGAAGCGTCCCTGAGCCGGGCTCTTGGCGAAATCACTTCTTACGGCGTGGACGACGCTGACCTCTACTTCCAGTACACCCGCAGCGAAGGCTGGAGCCTGGAAGAAGGCATCGTCAAAACCGGCTCTTTCAGCATTGACCAGGGTGTGGGTGTGCGCGCCGTCAGCGGCGAGAAAACCGCATTTGCCTATTCAGACGACATTTCCGAAGCGTCGCTGCTGGACGCGGCGCGCACGGTGCGCAGCATTTCGGCCGCCGCCAAGGCCGGGCGCGTGAAGACACCTTCCCGAAAAATTGCCAGCAGCCGTTCGCTCTACCAGGGCCTGGACCCCATCGCGACGCTCGGCAGCACCGCCAAGGTCAAGCTGCTTGAAAAGGTGGAAAAGCTCGCCAAAGCCAAAGATCCGCGCATCGTGCAGGTGATGGCCGGACTGGCCAGTGAATACGACGTGGTGATGGTCGCACGCGCCGACGGCACGCTGGCCGCTGATGTGCGCCCGCTGGTGCGGCTGAGCGTGACCGTGATTGCCGAGCAAAAAGGCCGGCGCGAAGTGGGTTCTGGCGGCGGCGGCGGCCGCTTTGGCCTGGCTTACTTTGACGACGCCCAGATCGGCCAGTATGTGGACGCGGCCGTGAAAGCGGCGCTGACCAACCTTGACGCGCGCCCCGCACCAGCCGGCGAAATGACCGTGGTGCTCGGCTCGGGCTGGCCCGGCATTTTGCTGCACGAGGCGATTGGCCACGGGCTGGAGGGCGACTTCAACCGCAAGGGTTCCAGCGCGTTCTCGGGCCGGATTGGTCAGCGCGTGGCGGCCAAGGGCGTCACGGTGCTCGATGACGGGACGCTGGCCGACCGCCGCGGCTCACTCAATGTGGATGATGAAGGCCATGCCAGCCAGCGCAACGTGCTGATTGAAAACGGCATTTTGAAGGGCTACATCCAGGACTCGCTCAATGCGCGCCTGATGAAGGTCAAACCCACGGGCAATGGCCGCCGCGAAAGTTATGCCCATGTGCCCATGCCGCGCATGACCAACACCTACATGCTGGGCGGCGACAAGGCCCCTGAGGAAATCGTGGCCAGCATCAAGAAAGGCCTGTACGCCACCAACTTTGCCGGCGGCCAGGTCGACATCACTTCGGGCAAGTTCGTGTTTTCGGCCAGTGAAGCGTTCTGGGTTGAAAATGGCAAAATTCTCTATCCTGTGAAGGGCGCAACCCTTGTGGGCAACGGTCCTGATGTGCTGACGCGCATCACCATGATGGGCAATGACATGCAGCTTGACAGCGGCGTGGGCACCTGCGGCAAGGAAGGCCAGAGCGTGCCTGTCGGTGTGGGCCAGCCTACGCTGCGCATTGATGGGCTGACCGTGGGTGGCACTGCTTGAGCCGCTTTGCTGTGGGTATTTTTGAGTCTGTGCTATATTAAAACCATGAATTTAGCGAAATTTTATTTCGGTTACTTTTGGTTCTCAAGCGCCTCCGGCGGTAGAGAGACTTTTGCGTAACCCAAAAAAACGCAACGAATCTCCAAAAACCGCCGGACGCCCGGCGGTTTTTTTTTGCCTCTTCGATTTCCCCGATTCTTGAACTTGTCTGAAATCCAAAAAGGAAGCCTGCGATGAATGCCAAAGCCACCTCTGCCAGCCCCGCCCCTGACGGCTGGTATGCGAGCGTCGAAAAAACCAGCCAGACCGACGACGAACGCATCAAGGACATCACCGTGCTACCACCTCCAGAGCATTTAATCCGCTTTTTCCCGATTCGGGGCACTGCGGTTGAGTCGCTGATTACCCAGACCCGCAAAAGCATTCACAACATCATTGCGGGCAAGGATGACCGCTTGCTGGTGGTGATTGGTCCGTGCTCCATTCACGACCCCGCTGCGGCCGTGGACTACGCGCGCCGCCTGGTCGAGCAGCGCAAGAAATACGCCGGTACGCTTGAAATTGTGATGCGCGTTTACTTTGAAAAGCCGCGTACCACCGTTGGCTGGAAAGGGCTGATCAATGACCCCTACCTTGATGAGAGCTACCGGATCGATGAAGGCCTGCGCATTGCGCGCCAGTTGCTGATCGAGATCAACCGCCTCGGACTGCCGGCCGGAAGCGAGTTTCTGGATGTCATTTCCCCACAGTACATCGGCGATCTGATCTCCTGGGGCGCCATTGGCGCACGCACCACTGAAAGCCAGGTGCACCGCGAACTGGCCTCCGGCCTGTCGGCGCCGATTGGCTTTAAAAATGGCACTGATGGCAACATCCGCATTGCCACCGATGCGATCCAGGCAGCGGCGCGCGGCCATCACTTTTTATCGGTCCACAAAAACGGCCAGGTGGCGATTGTGCAGACCAAGGGCAACAAGGACTGCCACGTGATTTTGCGGGGTGGCAAGACCCCCAATTACGACGCCGCCAGCGTGGCCGCCGCCTGCAAGGAGCTTGAAGCCGCCAAATTGCCTGCAACCCTGATGGTGGACTGCAGTCACGCCAACAGCTACAAGCAGTATGAAAAGCAGGTGGATGTGGCCCGCGACATTGCGGCCCAGGTGGCGGGTGGCTCGCGCCATGTGTTTGGCCTGATGGTTGAAAGCCACCTTCAAGCGGGCGCGCAAAAGTTCACGGCGGGCAAGGACGACGCCGCAGCGCTGGAATACGGCAAGAGCATCACCGACGCCTGCCTCGGCTGGGACGACTCTGTGGCAGTGCTGGAGTCCCTGTCTGCCGCCGTGCTGGCGCGCAGGGCAAAATAAGGTTCTGCCCGAATTTCTGACACCTCAGGGCGCCAGAACTGGCGCCGGTGTTTCATCATTCAATCCATCAGGAGTCAGCCATGCGCAGCGAAGTAAGCGTGACATTCAGAAACGGCCCGCCCGTGCGTATTGACCTCAATGAAGTGCAGCCCATGCCGCACGAGAGCGCGCGCAAGTGGCTTGATGAGCAGTTCACCCGGATGGAGTGCGAGCCATTGCGGCCCACCGGAAAGTTGCTGATGGCCGACAAGGTGGTGGTGGTGGCCCAAGCCGCCGGGCCGGCCGGGTTCGCGGATGCCCAGTGGGCGCAGGACTTTGCCCGCGCAGCCAGCGCCGCGCTGGCCAAGCCGATGGTGCATATTGACGCAGATTCGCTGAGCATCAGCTACTGACCAAAGGCGGGAGGTGCAGCCTCCGGTTTTCCGGACTTGCCCGCAGCGCGTGAACCAGCTGCTTACCCGTTGCCATCCTCGGCGTACAAAATCAATCGCGCAGTATGTCGAGCAGCCTGGCGTGAATTCCACCAAATCCGCCGTTGCTCATGCACAGTAAATGATCCCCGGGCCGGGCTGCGGCCTTGACCTGTGTCAGTAGCTGGTCGAGGTTGTCGGCCACCTGCGCCCGCTCGCCCATGGGGGCCAGTGCGGCGCTGGCGTCCCAGTCCAGACCGCCTGCGTGGCAAAACGCCAAATCGGCTTGCTCCAGGCTCCAGGGCAGTTGCGCAGTCATGGTGCCCAGCTTCATGGTGTTGCTGCGCGGCTCAAAGATGGCCAGAATGCGCTCGCTGCTTTTCCCTGCACCATTGAGCTGGCGGCGCAGGCCGTCCACGGTCGTATGGATGGCGGTCGGATGGTGGGCGAAATCGTCGTATACCGTGATAATGCCATTGCCCAAGGGGAGCACGCCGCGCACTTCCATGCGGCGTTTGACGTTCTGGAAGCTGGCCAGCGCCTCGGCCGCCAGCGCGGGCGCCACACCGACATGCTCGGCCGCCGCGATCGCCGCCAGCGCATTGCGCTGGTTGTGAATGCCGCTGATGTCCCACTGCACCCGCGCCACCACCTGCCCGGATTTGAGTACTTTGAAGTCGTTGGGCTCGCCCTCAGCGGTGAAGCCGGCTTGACCGGGTGTGCCGCCAAAAAATACCTGCTCGCTCCAGCAGCCTTGGGCCAGCACGCGCTGAAGGCTGTCTTCGGCGGCGTTCACGACCACCCGGCCCTGGGACGGGACGGTGCGCACCAGGTGATGAAACTGGCGTTCAATCGCCGCCAGGTCGTCAAAAATGTCGGCGTGGTCAAACTCCAGGTTGTTCAGGATGGCAGTGCGGGGGCGGTAATGCACGAATTTACTGCGCTTGTCGAAAAATGCAGTGTCGTATTCGTCGGCTTCGATGACAAAGGTGTTGCCTTGGCCCAGTCGGGCCGACACGCCAAAGTTCAGCGGGACGCCGCCCACCAAAAAGCCAGGCTGCAGACCGGCCTGCTCCAGTATCCAGGTCAGCATCGCGGTGGTGGTGGTTTTGCCGTGGGTTCCGGCCACAGCCAGGACGTGGCGGCCCTGCAGCACATGTTCGGCCAGCCATTGCGGGCCACTGGTGTAAGGCAGGCCACGGTCCAGGATGGCTTCCATCAGCGGAAATTTGGGACTTCCGTCAGCCAGGTGGGCGCGCGACACCACGTTGCCCACTACAAACATGTCGGGCTGGAAACCGGGCTGGGCCAGCGGGTCGGCGCTGTAGCCTTCCACCAGTTCGATCCCCAGGGCGCGTAACTGGTCGCTCATGGGGGGATAGACGCCCGTGTCGCAGCCAGTCACCCGATGCCCGGCCTCGCGCGCCAGTGCCGCCAGGCCGCCCATGAACGTGCCGCAAATTCCTAAAATATGTATATGCATGGCGGATATTTTAGGGAGGCTGTGGTGCGCGGCTATTTTTCAAGTAAAAAAGGCCTTTGGCCCAATAAATACTTGGGAACGCAGCTATGCACTTGATAGCATTTCTGGTGGCCTTGAACTTTAACCGCTGCACTGGAACCAACTTGGGCACAATCGTTTGCAAGCTGACGCACTTCCCTTTCTAAACTATTTCTATTCGCTCCTGGCCTACAAGCCTGCCGACCCTGAACTTGCATACCCTCAAATCTGAAATTGCCGCCACCGCTGCAGCGCTGGTGGTGGAAGAAGGGCTGGAATACGGCCCCGCCAAACGCCGCGCAGTCAAGCAACTGGCACTGCCGGCGCGCACCGAATTGCCTGACAACGACGCGCTGGAAGACGCGGTGCGCGAGTACATCACGCTGTTTTGCGCCGACACCCAGCCCGCCGAACTGGCAGCCCTGCGCGCGCTGGCGCTGGTCTGGATGGAGCGCCTGAAGCAATTTCGGCCCTATCTGGCCGGCGCTGTGTGGCACGGAACGGCCACGCGGCTGTCTGATATTTATATTCAGCTGTTTTGCGACGACCCCAAGTCCGCGGAAATTGCGCTGATTGAACACAACGTGGACTACGAGCCGCGTACCGTCACCGGCTTTACCGGCGGCAAGGTGGAGGCGCTCAGCCTGAGCAGCCTTTGCAAGGCGCTGAATGAGAATATTGGCGTGCATTTGATGGTCTACGACCACGACGACCTGCGCGGCGCTTTGCGGCCAGACGCCAAAGGCCGTACGCCGCGCGGTGACCTGGCTGCCGTGCAAAAATTGCTGCTTGCCCCTAATGAATCCCTTTTGGAGTCTGAGAAGTGAATCGCAGAAATATGCTTTATGGCGGCGTCGCGGCTGCGGCGGGCCTGGCTGGCGCCGGTGCGGCCTGGTGGAAATTTCAGCCCCACGACGTGGTGGCGGGCGAGCCCGAGCGGGCGGCTGAGTCGTTTTGGCAGCTAAGCTTTGACACCCCCAACGGCAAGAATCTGCCCATGCGCAGTTTTCTCGGCAAGACGGTGCTGGTGAATTTCTGGGCGACGTGGTGTCCCCCTTGCGTGGAAGAACTTCCTTTGCTGGACTACTTTTACCAGGAAAACAAGGATAAAAACATTCAGGTCGTGGGCTTGGCCGTGGACCAGCCCAGCGCGGTTCGGACCTGGCTGCAAAGCAAGCCCTTGAATTTTCCTGTGGGCATGGCGGGCCTGGCAGGAACTGAACTGAGTAAGTCGCTAGGCAACCAGACCGGAGGCTTGCCTTTTTCGGTGGTGTTCAGCACGTCCGGCAAGTTGCTTCACCGCAAGCTGGGCAAAGTCTCGCCAGAAGAGCTGGCGCTCTGGGCAAAACTCAAGTAATCCGGGTCGTCATCAAACGGCGAATGGCCAATGCCCGGTGTGTATTTCCGTCAATGGAGCGGTTGCGCAATGGCGGTGTGCAGATACCCTTGCAAGAGTTCGCAAGTGTTTGGATATTCTTTTATTTTCGCTTAATTCTCTTTTATTCATCATTTCAAGAGTGCGCTGTGCAGGGCGGCCGGGGCCTTGGCGGCTGTTTATGCCGGTTGTCGCTTAAGGTACACTTTGCGCTTTCCCGGGTTCGTCAGCCTGCTGTCTTGCGAAATAGTTAACTGATGGGCTCTTTAGCGCGTAATAGCGGATAGTAAGTGAAAAAAGAAGGAAGTTCGGTGTGTGCCTGGAAGTTCAGGCCGGCTTCCAGATGAATTCAAAGCTGCGAGCTGAAGTCTTCGCGCCAGCACCCACCGTCGTTGGAAAGAATCTATGGATCTAAGAAAACTCAAGACACTGATCGACCTGGTTTCAGAGTCTAACGTGTCTGAACTTGAGATTACCGAAGCCGAGGGCAAGGTACGCATTGTCAAATCCAGTGGTGCGCCAGTTGTGATGCAGCAGCCTGCCATGACCATGATGGCCGCCCCGCTAGCGGGCGTTGCTGCCGTGGCCGAAGCGGCGCCTGCGGCAGCACCGGTCGGTCACACTGTCAAGTCGCCCATGGTGGGTACTTTCTACCGTTCCGCCAGCCCTGGCGCCAAGCCCTTTGTCGAGCTTGGTACGGTGGTCAAGGAGGGTGAGACGATCTGCATCATTGAAGCCATGAAGATCCTCAACGAGATCGAGGCCGACAAGGCGGGCACCGTGACCAGGATTCTTTCGGAAAATGGCCAGGCCGTGGAATACGGACAGCCCCTCTTCATCATCGAATAAGCGGGCGCGCTGCCCGCTTGCACAACCAGCCTGACCAGGCCCTTCGACGCATGTTCAAAAAAATACTGATCGCCAACCGCGGAGAGATCGCCTTGCGAATTCAACGCGCCTGCCGGGAACTCGGCATCAAGGCCGTGATGGTTTACTCCGAGGCTGACCGCGAGGCGAAATACATCAAACTGGCTGATGAGTCGGTCTGCATCGGGCCCGCTGCCTCGGCGCTGAGTTACCTTAATATGCCCGCCATTATCTCGGCGGCCGAGGTGACTGACGCGGAAGCCATCCACCCCGGCTATGGCTTCCTGAGCGAGAACGCGGACTTTGCGGAGCGGGTCGAAAAGAGCGGCTTCAAGTTCATTGGCCCTTCGCCGGAGTCGATCCGCATGATGGGCGACAAGGTGTCGGCCAAACAGACCATGATCAAGGCGGGCGTGCCCTGTGTGCCCGGCTCTGAAGGTGCGCTGCCCGATGACCCGGTCGTCATCAAGCGCATCGCCAAGCAGATTGGTTACCCGGTCATCATCAAGGCGGCAGGCGGCGGCGGTGGGCGCGGCATGCGCGTGGTGCATACCGAAGCAGCCCTGCTGCACGCGGTGCAAACCACCAAGGCCGAAGCGGCTGCGGCGTTTGGCAACCCCGAGGTCTACATGGAGAAATTCCTGCAGAACCCGCGCCACATCGAGATCCAGATTCTGGCAGACCAGTACAAAAATGCGGTCTGGCTGGGTGAGCGAGACTGCTCGATGCAGCGCCGCCATCAAAAAATTATCGAGGAAGCGCCCGCGCCAGGCATCCCGCGCAAGCACATCGAGCGCATCGGCGACCGATGCGTCGCGGCCGTCAAGAAAATCGGCTACCGCGGCGTCGGGACGTTTGAATTCCTCTACGAAAACGGCGAGTTCTATTTCATCGAGATGAATACGCGCGTTCAGGTAGAGCATCCGGTCACTGAGCTGATCACGGGCATTGACATCGTGAGAACCCAGATCATGGTGGCGGCTGGCGTCAAGCTGCCCTTTGTCCAGCGCGATGTCCAGCTCCGGGGCCATGCGATTGAATGCCGCATCAATGCAGAAGATCCCTACAAGTTCACCCCCTCCCCAGGGCGCATCACCACTTGGCACACGCCGGGCGGCCCGGGCGTGCGGGTCGACTCGCATATCTATGCCAACTACTTTGTGCCGCCCAATTACGACTCGATGATCGGCAAGATCATTGTTCACGGGGACACGCGCGAGCAGGCGCTGGCCCGCATGAGCACGGCGCTGGCTGAAACCGTGGTTGAAGGCATCAATACCAATATTGCGTTGCACCGGGAACTCATGGTGGACGCCAAGTTCATGGACGGCGGCACCAACATCCACTATCTTGAAGAGTGGTTGTCAAAGCGCGAACGTTAAGGCGGTCTCATGAGCATGTACGAGTTGATTTTGCTGGCGCCGGTGCAGGAGGTCGAAACCCTCAGCGAGGCCCTGGATGCGCTGGATGCGCTCAGCGTGTCGGTTGAAGACGCCGACGCCCATACGCCGGCCGAGCAGGCTTTGTTTGGCGAGCCCGGCATGCCGCCACCCAAAGCGGGATGGGAGCGTTCGCGCATGGTGTCGCTATTTGCGACCGAGGCGCTGGCCCGTGACGCCGCGTCGGTGCTGGCGCTGCAAGAATTTTTTGCCGGCTGCCAGCTGGTTGCCGTACAACCGGTTCCCGAGCAGGACTGGGTGCGGCTGACGCAGTCGCAGTTCACCCCGGTTGAAATTACGCCGGATTTCTGGATCGTACCGACCTGGCATGAGCCACCTGCCCAAGCGAAGCAAGTGATACGGCTCGATCCGGGGCTGGCTTTTGGCACCGGAACCCACCCGACCACGCGCATGTGCCTGCAATGGATTGCCGGGCAGGGCGCCGCAGGCAAGCCCTTGGGGCGGGTCCTGGACTATGGTTGCGGCTCCGGCATTCTGGCCATTGGGGCGGCCAAGTTTGGCGCGCTGGACATTGATGCGGTCGACATTGACGAAGCCGCTGTCGGCACCACGCGGGCCAATGCCGAAGCCAATCACGCGCGACTGCAGGCCGGCTTGCCCGACAAGGCCGTGGGCACCTACCAGACGGTGCTGGCCAATATTTTGGCCACGCCGCTGAGGGTGTTGGCGCCGCTGCTGTGTGCCCATGTTGAAAAGGGCGGGAATCTGGTGCTTGCAGGCATTCTGGAACGCCAGGCCGATGAACTGAAGGCGGCTTATTCTCCCTATTGCCAGCTCCAGGTGCAGCAGGCGCAGGACGGCTGGATTTTGATGACCGCGCAGTTTTGAGCGCGCGCCGAACACCCGAATAAGCCCAGCCCTGCAGCCGGGATTTCCCTGCGACGACCTCCTACAATACAGCGCTAAATGAGCCTGATTACGCGCTGTCCCGCATGCGGCACGATGTTTAAAGTCGTGGCCGATCAACTGAAAGTCTCTCAAGGCTGGGTGCGCTGCGGGCATTGCACCGAGGTGTTTGATGCATCTGCGTATCTGGTGCCGGATGACGCATGGGTGCTGGCCCCGTCGGCCCTGACGTCTGATGACCCAGCCGCTACCGGGCATGACGCCCCACTGCCTGCGCACGGCGGCGAACTGCAATCGGGACGTTCGCCCGATCCAGTCGAGTCCTCCATGGCGCCGGCGTCTGAGCACGATGCGTCGGCGGCCGACCAGTTTTCCTTGAGTGCTCCGATGGCCGCGCAGGATGAAGCACAAGCCCGTGATGAGGCATTGAACCGGGCCAGCTGGAAGCAGGCGCGGCAAGACTATCCCTATCTGGAGACGCCATCGGAAAATGTCGATGCGCCACCTGCTGACGTGTCACTGCGACGTGCGGACCTGGTGCATACCGCCAGCGTCGATTCCTCTGCCGCCGAGAGCCCGTCCCTGGCTGATTCCAGCTTGGCGGATGCCGACCTGCAGCCTGTTGAGGTGACGCATGACGAGAGGCCAGACGAGGTCTCTTTTGTGCGCGATGCGCGGCGCAAGGTATTCTGGAAAAAGCCGTTGGTACGGTTTTCATTGGGGATGACCTCTTTGCTGCTGCTGCTGGCGCTGGCTTTACAGTGGGTCATGCACGAGAAAGACACCGTGGCCGCGTCGCAGCCGCAGCTGGCCCCCTTGCTGCAGAAGCTTTGCGCTGCGCTGCACTGTGAAGTCAGGTTGCCGCGTCATATCGCGTCGGTGGTGATTGACAGCTCAAGCTTCAACAAGCTTGGACCGGATGTCTACCACCTCAGTTTTTCGCTCAAGAATACGGGCGCCATTCCTCTGGCAATGCCCTCCCTGGAGATCACCCTGACCGATACCCGGGATCGCGCCCTGGTGCGCCGCGTGCTTGCTCCTTCGGAGTACGGCGCTGGCGCTGGCCCGCTGGCCGCGCATTTCGCGCTGGCTGGCGCAGTCACCATGAAAGTATCGGACGATGGCGAGTCTGTGAGTACGCCGCCTGCAGCCGCTTCTGCACCTTCTGCACCTTCTGCGCCCCTGGCCTCCTTGCGGGTTGCGGGCTACCGTATTCTGGCTTTTTACCCTGATTGAGATGAGAACTGAATGTCTGTTGTAATTTGTGGCTCCCTGGCGTTTGACACCATCATGACCTTTGAGGGTCGCTTTTCCGAGCAGATCCTGCCCGATCAGTTGCACATTCTTAATGTGTCTTTTCTGGTGCCCGCCCTGCGCCGTGAATTCGGTGGTTGCGCGGGTAACGTCGCCTACAGCCTGCAGCAACTCGGCGGTACGCCCTTGCCCATGGCCACGCTGGGGAGCGACGGCGCTGGCTACCTGGAACGGCTTGAATCGCTCGGGATCAGCACTGAGTTTGTTCGCGAAGTCGACGATACCTATACCGCGCAGGCCATGATCATGACCGACCGCGACAACAACCAGATCACCGCTTTTCACCCGGGCGCGATGATGCAGGCGCACATCAGCCGCATCGAGGCGCGCGGCGACATCAAACTGGGCATCATTTCACCGGACGGACGCGATGCCATGCTGCAGCATGCCGAACAGTTCAAGGCGGCTGACATTCCGTTTGTCTTTGATCCGGGCCAGGGCTTGCCCATGTTTGACGGCCAGGAACTGGCGCATTTCGTGGAATTGGCAAGCTGGGTGACGGTCAATGACTACGAAGCCCGAATGCTCAGCGACCGCACGGGCTTGTCTTGTGCCGAGATTTCCCGGCGTGTGCAGGGGCTGGTGGTGACGCTGGGTGCCGAGGGCTGCGAGGTCTGGGTGGACGGGGAAAAAACAGTGGTCGCCCCTGTCCAGGCTGAGGCTGTGATTGATCCAACAGGCTGTGGCGATGCATTCCGTGGGGCGCTGCTGTTCGGCCTGGAGCAGGGCTGGTCGCTGGTGCGCTGCGCTGCGCTGGGAAACCGGGTAGGGGCGCAAAAAATAGCCACCCGTGGCGGGCAAAACTACACGCTGAATCCAGATCAAATTCAGGGGTAGCCCAACGAATATAAGTGTTTTGCGCTAATTGGTGATCGCGAATTTCGGCGGGATCGCCGACAAGACACAAAAAAAGCCCGATATCTTGCGACATCGGGCCCCAAGCAGAAAACCGTGAAGGCTTATGGCTTGCTGGCTGTGGGAAACGGCCAAGCGGCTTGTGGATTCAGGATGGTCTGAGCTGCCGGGGCCTTGGCCGCAGGCTTTTTCGCGACTTTCTTCGCAGCAGGCTTTTTTGCGACTGGCTTGGCTGCCGTTTTTGCAGGGGCGGCTTTTTTTGCGGCTGGCTTGGCAACTGCTGCTGTTTTGGCAGGTGCCTTTGGAGCGACTGCTTTTTTCGCGGCAGCTTTTTTGACAGGCAATTTTGCGGCGATTACTTTCTTGGCTGGGGCTTTGGCCGCAGGTGCTTTTTTGGCAACGACTGCTTTAGCGCTTACCTTTTTTGCAGGTGGTTTAGCCACAACTGCTTTTTTAGCCGGTGCCTTTGAGGCCGCTGCCTTTTTGGCGACGACTGGTGGTGCGACTACTTTTTTCGCTGGTGTTTTTACAGCGCTGGCTTTTTTGGCCGCTGCTTTTTTAACCGGCGCTTTTGCAACCGGCGCTTTTGCCGCTGTTACTTTTGTCGCTGGTGCTTTCTTGGCCGCTACTTTTTTAGCTGGCACTTTTTGGGGGGCAGCTTTTTTAGCCGCAGGTTTTTTTGCAGTTGCCATAGTTTTCTCCTCGATCACGTTGCTAAAAGCACTTCACGCTTGGAGGACGGGAAGCGATTCAAGGCGTTGGGCTGTCGATAGAGAAGGCCCAGCGCCGCGAACACATGCGCAAGACCCGGCATGCACGCTGGGGTGCCGTCATGGGTCATTGCAGGTTTAAAAATCATTGTTGTTGGTGGCTTGTACCGGTCAGTCCCAGGAGAGAGCCCCACCTGATTGGTACTCAATCACACGGGTTTCAAAGAAGTTGCGTTCTTTTTTCAGGTCAATCATCTCGCTCATCCATGGGAACGGATTTTCCTCGTTGGGGAAAAGTGCTTCAAGCCCGATCTGCGTGGCGCGGCGATTGGCAATGTAGCGCAAGTAGCCCTTGAACATGGAGGCGTTGAGCCCAAGCACACCGCGCGGCATGGTGTCCTCTGCATAGCGGTATTCGAGTTCAACGGCCTTCATGAACAGTGCGTTGATCTCGGCCTTGAACTCGGCGGTCCAGAGGTGGGGATTTTCGAGCTTGAGCTGGTTGATCAGGTCGATGCCGAAGTTGCAATGCATGGACTCGTCGCGCAGGATGTACTGATACTGCTCTGCAGCCCCTGTCATCTTGTTCTGGCGGCCCAGCGCCAGGATTTGCGTAAAGCCCACATAGAAGAACAGTCCTTCCATCAAGCAGGCAAATACGATGAGCGACTTGAGCAGGGTCTGGTCGGCTTCAGTGGTACCTGTCTTGAAGTTGGGATCCGAGATCACTTCAATGAAGGGAATCAGGAACTGGTCCTTGTCCTTGATCGACTGAACTTCGTTGTAGGCGTTGAATATCTCGCTTTCGTCCAGGCCCAGAGACTCCGTGATGTACTGGTACGCATGGGTGTGAATGGCTTCTTCAAAAGCCTGGCGCAACAGGAACTGCCGGCATTCGGGGGCTGTGATATGCCGGTAGGTTCCCAGTACGATGTTGTTGGCCGCGAGCGAATCGGCCGTCACAAAGAAACCCAGATTGCGTTTCACCAGGCGGCGTTCGTCTTCGGTCAATCCGTTGGGGTCTTTCCAGAGCGCGATATCGCGCGTCATGTTGACTTCCTGCGGCATCCAGTGGTTGGCGCAAGAGGCAAGGTATTTTTCCCATGCCCATTTGTACTTGAAGGGCACCAACTGGTTGACGTCCGTCTGGCCGTTGATGATGCGTTTGTCTGCGGCCTTGATGCGCTTGGCCTTGCCGGGTGCGACCAACGGGTCTGTGCTGGCTGTTTCAGGTGCAATGGCGCTGTCGTGCAGCGTGCGCGCGGGCTCTTGGGCCGGAGTCGGTGAAAGCGATGGGAGCTCTATTGAGCGACTGTCGGGCAAACCGTTGCCGAGTGATTTCTGCAAAGGTGGTTCGACTTCTTCGTCCCAGGTCAACATAGTGGTTTCCAATATGGCGTGATTATGAAAGCAGCGATAAAAAATGAAAAGTGTTCATTCATACCGCTGCAAATTAGTGTTGTTCAATTGCGTCGAGTGGGCCTTGAATCGCGCGATGAATTTCAGCGCGCGAGACCTCCATTTTTTTATTGGCAAGCCTCGCAACCCGGGTCGTCAATCGCGCAGAACTTGATGTCGGTTGCAGGCGACGCACTTGCCTGTGCTTGTGCCGCTACTGCGGCTGCCTCAAGCGCGCTCAGGCCGGCAACTGCTGTTTCGGGACCTGACGAAACGGCGTTCATCTTGCCTGCCTTCACGGTTGATTTTTCGACGTGCGTGGCGCTCATGGTACGCAGGTAGTAGGTGGTTTTCAGTCCGCGCAACCAGGCCAGTTTGTAGGTTTCATCAAGCTTCTTGCCCGAGGCGCCAGCCATGTAGATGTTGAGCGACTGGGCCTGGTCAATCCATTTCTGGCGACGTGCGGCCGCCTCCACGATCCAGGACGTTTCCACTTCAAAGGCGGTGGCGTAAAGCGCCTTGATGTCCGGTGGCACACGGTCAATCGGGCGCAGCGATCCGTCAAAGTGCTTGAGGTCCACGACCATCACATCGTCCCACAGGCCGAGGCGTTTCAGGTCGTTGACCAGGTAGCCATTGATCACCGTGAATTCACCGGACAGGTTGGATTTGACGGAGAGGTTGCCAAAGCAGGGCTCGATACAGGCGTCCACCCCAATGATGTTGGAGATGGTGGCTGTCGGGGCAATCGCGACGCAGTTGGAGTTGCGCATGCCGTCCCTGGCAATCTTGTTGCGAAGGGCGTCCCAGTCCAGTGTGGCGGAGCGGTCCACTTCCACATAACCGCCGCGTTCCGCAGCCAGCATGTCGAGTGTGTCCAGCGGCAAAATGCCTTTGTCCCAGAGCGAGCCTTTGTAGCTGGCGTATTGCCCGCGTTCTTTGGCCAGTTCGGTGGACGCCCAGTAGGCGTGGTAGCAGATCGCCTCCATCGAGGTGTCGGCAAATTCAACGGCTGCCTGCGAAGCGTAGGGCACGCGCAGCTCGTACAGGCAGTCCTGGAAGCCCATCAGGCCCAGGCCGACCGGGCGGTGGCGCATGTTGGAGTCCCTGGCCTTCTGCACGGCGTAGTAGTTGATGTCGATCACGTTGTCCAGCATGCGCATGGCCGTCGTGATGGTTTTCTTGAGCTTCTCGTGGTCCAGCGCGCCATCCTTCAAATGCTGCACCAGGTTGACCGAGCCCAGGTTGCACACTGCCGTTTCCGTCTCGCTGGTGTTGAGCGTGATTTCGGTGCAAAGGTTGGAAGAGTGCACAACGCCGGCGTGCTGCTGTGGGGAGCGGATGTTGCAGACGTCCTTGAAGGTGATCCAGGGATGGCCGGTTTCAAACAGCATCGACAGCATCTTGCGCCACATGTCGGTGGCCTGCAGCGTGCGGGAAGGCTGGAGCTCGCCGCGTTCGGCGCGGGCTTCATAGGCGTTGTATGCTTTTTCAAAGTCCTTGCCAAACTTGTCGTGCAGGTCGGGCGTGTCGGACGGCGAGAACAGGGTCCAGGTGCCCTTTTCCATCACGCGGCGCATGAACAGGTCGGGAATCCAGTTGGCAGTGTTCATGTCGTGCGTACGGCGGCGATCGTCGCCGGTGTTCTTGCGCAGTTCCAGGAACTCCTCGATGTCGAGGTGCCAGGTTTCCAGGTAAGCACAGACCGCACCCTTGCGTTTGCCGCCCTGGTTGACCGCCACGGCGGTGTCGTTCACCACTTTCAGGAATGGGACCACGCCTTGGGATTCGCCATTGGTGCCCTTGATATGCGCACCCATGGCGCGCACCGGTGTCCAGTCGTTGCCGAGGCCGCCTGCAAACTTGGACAACAGGGCGTTTTCCTTGATGGCGTCGTAAATGCCGCCCAGATCGTCGGGCACCGTGGTGAGGTAGCAGGACGACAGTTGCGAGCGCAGGGTGCCTGCATTGAACAGCGTCGGCGTGCTCGACATGAAGTCAAACGACGAAAGGATTTCGTAGAACTCGATGGCGCGCTCTTCGCGGTGCGTTTCGTTGAGCGACAGGCCCATGGCGACGCGCATGAAAAATGCCTGCGGCAGTTCGATGCGTTGCTTGCGCACGTGCAGGAAGTAGCGGTCAAACAGGGTCTGCAGTCCGAGGTAGTCAAATTTCAGGTCGCGCTCGGGCTTGAGCGCCGCGCCCAGGCGGGCCAGATCAAACTGCTGCAGTTTTTCGTCGAGCAGTTCGTTCTGGATGCCCTTGGCAATGAATTCAGGAAAGTACGTGGCGTACCGGGTCGTCATGGCTTCCTGGTTGACTTCTTCGCCCAGTACTTCCTTGCGGATGGTGTGCATCAGCAGGCGCGCCGTGGCGTAGGTGTAGTCCGGGTCTTTTTCAATCAGGGTACGGGCGGCCAGAATGGCGGCTTTGTAGACTTCCTCGATGGGGACGCCGTCGTACAGGTTGCGCATGGTCTCCGACACAATCGGGTCAGGCTTGATGTCGGCGCCCAGATTGGCGCACGACGCTTCAATCAGCGCCTGCAGGTTGCGCAGATCAAGCGCAACCCTTTTGCCGCCGTCCATCACATGCAGCAAGGGGGCGGCAGGCGCCTGGGTTTGCAACTGCTTGGCGCGTTCCTGGTTGTGTTTTTCACGGTACAGCACATAGGCGCGGGCAATCTCATGGTGACCGCCGCGCATCAGGCCAAGTTCAACCTGGTCCTGCACGTCTTCGATATGAAAAGTTCCGCCGCCAGGGCGTGAGCGCATCAGGGCGCGAACGACGGCCTGGGTCAGGGTGTCCACCGTTTCGCGCACGCTGGCCGAGGCAGCACCCTGGGTGCCATGAACCGCCAGAAAGGCCTTCATCATCGCGACAGCGATCTTGTGGGGCTCAAACCCGACCACAGAGCCGTTGCGGCGAATAATCTGATAGTTGGCGAGCGCGCCGGAGGCTGCCGGCGCGTTGCCATGCGCAGAATTGCTGGCAGGAACGCTGGACGGAAGGGGCACGGCATGGGGTGCTGTTTGCATGATTTCCTCTTGAATTTTGATGTTCTGGACAACGGGTCTGGTGGGGCAGGGCAGATTCGGCTGTGAAGAAAAACGCCTCTGGCCTTGAGTTGTTTTTCTTTGTCACAGGGGGCGAATTACTTCAGCTTGGCTGATGGTTAGACACTATAGCTAGTGTCCAAGAGCAGTGCAACCACTACCAGTAGTGTATATGTTGCTTTGGCGTGCCGCACGCTGCCCGGCCTTTTTTTCTTGCTGTTCGTGCATCTTGAAGGCTTGGGATTATTCCTGTATCGGCGTGAATGCTTCGTCGAATCAGGCTCTGACAAGGCAGGCAAAGCGCTGATGCGGCTTGCCGCAGGTTTTCGCCTGAAAACACACGCCGGGACTGGATGAGCCCATCTCCTGTGGAAGGCGCCGGCGGCAAAAATACGCAAGCGTGGCGGCGTCGGAGATGGGCTATTTCAGCCGACTTCTGGCAAACACCGGTCAGGCAAAGCCAGTGAATTTTGTAACCAAATCCAGTCGAAGCCCGGACCGGGGTCTTGCTTGCGCCCGCTCGCAATGTGTTCGTGGCCGGCCACGTGCGCAATCGGGTAAGCCTGAATGAGCGCTGCGCACAATCCCGCCAGGGTTTCGTACTGGGGTGCTTCAAAGGTGCTTCCCTCAAGGCCTTCCAGTTCAATGCCTATGGAGTCATCATTACAGTTGCTCCGCCCCCGGTAGCTTGATTCTCCCGCATGCCAGGCGCGGTCGGTACAGGCTACAAATTGCCATAATTCGCCCGATCGCGAGATGAAGAAATGCGATGACACCTGCAAGCCCCGAATGCGCTGAAAGTAGGCGTCTTCCTCCCAGTCGAGCTGATTGGTGAAAAGCCGCTGGACATTGCCATTTCCATATTTTCCGGGCGGCAGGCTGATGGAGTGGATGACGATCAAGTCAACAAGGGCGTTGGCAGGGCGTGGACCGAAATTGGGTGACGCCAGCACGCGGGCATGGCGATACCAGCCGTGCCGCCACAGGGCCGGGTCAACGGCCGCGCTGCGCTGCTCAGGCATGGTCATTGAGCGCATCGGGTGCGTCGTCATGGCCCGGCGTCACAATATTCAGGCGGCTGATCCGGTAGCGGATCTGGCGCAGGCTCAGGCCCAGTTTGGCGGCGGCGGCAGTCCGGTTAAAGCCCGTCTCCTGCAGTACCCTGGCCAGTATGCTGCGCTCATGCTGGTCCAGGAAATCCTGCAGGTTTTCCGGAATGGCGACATAGTCTTCAGGCGGCGTATCGAAATGCAGTGCGCTGCCCTCCCCAAGGGCTACCGCGCGGTGCAAGATGTTTTCCAGTTCCCTGACATTGCCATGAAAGGGGCGGGAACCCAACTCTGCCATGACGGTATCCGTCAATTCGGGTACGTCGAACCCGGACTCCCTGCAAATTTTTGAAAGCAGGGCGTTGCACAGCGCGGGCAAATCCTCGCGTCTTTCGCGCAGCGGCGGCACGGCAATTTCGATCACGTTGAGCCGGTAGTACAAATCCTGGCGAAAGACGCCTGCCAGAACCTCTGCCGCCAGGTCTTTGTGCGTTGCGCTGACGATGCGCACATCGACCACGTCTTCGTGCGGCGCACCCAGCGGGCGCACCGTTCGTTCCTGAATGGCCCGCAACAGCTTGGACTGCATGGCCAGCGGCAGGTCGCCAATCTCGTCGAGAAACAGGGTGCCGCCCTTGGCCATCTGGAACAAGCCAAGCCGGTCCTGCACCGCGCCGGTGTAAGCGCCTTTACGCGCGCCAAAGAACTCGGCTTCGAGCAGGTTCTCGGGAATCGCGCTGCAGTTGACCGCCACAAACGGACCCGTTCCGCGGTGGCTGCAGGCGTGCAGGGCGCGCGCCACCAGCTCTTTCCCCGTACCCGATTCTCCCTGGATCAGGATGGGGGCCATGCTGCCGGCCGCTTTGGCAATGCGCGATTTGACGCTCCGCATGGCCGGCGACTCGCCCACCAGTTTTTGCAGGGCGGCTAAAGCCTCGCAGGAGGGTAGTGCGGCCGATTTGGCAGCCTCCGGGGCGTTTCGCTCGTTCCGGGCGGGCGTCGCCCCATTTTTGGCGCCTTGTATGGCTGAGGCGACCACGCTGCGAAACTGCTTGAGGTCGACCGGCTTGGTGAGATAGTCAAACGCTCCGGCCTTGAGCGCTTCCACCGCATTTTCAGCAGAGCCATGGGCCGTGATGACCACGCAGCGCTCCGCGCGCTGCTGGGCCGCCATCTCGCGCAGCAGTTCCAGCCCCAAGCCGTCGGGCAGGCGCATGTCGGTGATGACCGCATCGAAGCGATGTTCCTTGAGCTGCGCGCGGGCCTGCAGCAGATCGCCCGCTGCTTCCACCCGATACCCCTCCCTGAGCAGGGTCAACTCGTACAAGGTGCGCAGGTCTGGTTCATCATCAATGATGAGAATTCGGGGGGCGGCGGCGGATGCGTGCAGGCTCATGGATTTAGACAATCAAGATATCAAACGGCAGAGCGCTTGCGCTCAAGGGCTGTGAAGCGGCGCTGAAGACGACAAAAAACTCGTTGCCCTCATGGCCCGCGCGGTGCGTGCGCTGGTAGCCAATCAGGGCGTCGTACCGTTCGCACAGCTCCCTGCAGATATACAGGCCCAGACCGCTGGAGCGGCTTTCGGAGGAGAAAAAAGGCTCAAAAAGGTGGGCCTGTACCGTTTTTTCCAGCGGTTGTCCGTCGCTCCATACCGCCAGTCGGGCTTGTCCCGGCGTCATGATCTGGGTGCTCACTTCAATCGCATGGTCGGACGTACTCGCGTACCGCAGGGCGTTGTCCAGCAGGTTGATCATCAGGCGCCGCAAGTGCTCGGGTTCAAACCATACGACTGCATTGGCCGCGTTAGCGAGCACGCGCGTGCGCTGCATTGCCGTGTTTTGACGCGCCCAGTCTGTGGTTATGCCTGGGACTGTGTCGTCCAGCGCCAGCGTACTCGTCTGCGGCGCCGGCAGTGCGGCCTGCGCGCGCGAAATATCCAGTACGTCATCAACAATCCTGGCCAGGCGCTGCGCGTTTTGCCCAATCATGGTCGTCAGTTGGCGCTGGCCGGCCTCATGCAGATCTTCTTCTAGCAGTGCATTGGCTTGCGCAATGGCGGCCAGTGGGTTCCTGATTTCATGCGCTACCGCCGCTGACATGCGGCCCATGGCCACCATTTTTTCGGTGCGCACACGGGCTTCCATTTCACGCAGGTCTTCAAGAAACATCACGCACAAGTTTTCTTGCGCGTCACTTTGGGACGACGCCAGCCGGGTGCGTACCCGGAGCCGCCTTGCATTGCCCACTGGGTGTTCGAGCCTGATGTCCACTTTTTGGGGGGATTGCGTTGCAAAGGTGCGATTCGCCAAGTCCGCCAGCGGTTGCCAGGCCGCTTCCATTGTGAACAGGAAAGGCGCGTGGGCAACGGCATCCTGTGTGGTCAGCAAGCGTCTGGAGGCCGGATTGGCCGAGCGGACCTTGCCGTGGCCATCGACCACCAGAACGCCTTCCGCCACCGCTTCAATCACCAGTTCGTTGACCCGGGTTTGAATGCGCGCAGCAGACTGGCTGGCCTTGGTCAACTGTTCTTCGCGGGCCAGCCGCAGGGCCAGCTGGTTAGCCAGCAGCGCCACCAGAAAAAACCCCGTTCCGCTCAGGCTGGACTGCAAAAAGCGCGCATTGGTGTCGCCCGCGGTTTGCAGCGAACTCCACCAGGCATCGCCGAGCAGCAGCAGCGTCACGCTGGCTGCCGTACCAAAGGCCAGCAAAATCGGTCCCAGCACCGACGACAACAGGACTGGCAGTGCAAACAGCGGGGTGTAGTTAACGCCACTTGACTGCAGAAAATTCAGGACGGAGAACGTCACAACGTCCACCCCGATCGTCAGCACCCATTGCATGTCAAATGTGCGGCTGGGGGGGCGGGGACGCGCCCATAACCGAACGGCCAGGGTCGCGCACAGGTAGGCCGCGCACACCGCGATGGACCCGAGGTTGCTGGTATTGCCGAACGCATAGATGAATGCCTGGAGCAAGACCAGTACGCTGGCAATGGCGATGCGGGCCGTCATGAACACACGCCACAGACGGCTGAAAGCGCCTGAATCGGGCCCGGCCTGCCACGCGCCGGGATATTTTTCTCTGGATTCGAGCCAAGTGTGGACTTGGTGCGGCATTCAGTCTCCGGCCTGGCGTCGGTGCGCCTCGCTGCAGTACAGGCCTTTGCTGCCCGTCACGGCCTCAGACCGGGGCAAATGCACCTGGCATACGTCGCAGGCGACCACTTCTGTGGCCTGGACGCTCTTGGCGGCAGGGCGTGGGCGGGTCGTTTTTTCGCGCTGCGCCGCATCTTTTTCGGCCTGCCGATTGTGGCGCCAGAGCCAAAAAACAAGCACCGCCAGCGCGGTGACGAGCAGGTATTTCATGTGCGCCTCAAGATGACTTCAAGTACAAAACTGGAGCCGGCATAGCCGAGCAGCAACAGGCCAGCGCCCAGGTACAGCACGCGAACTGCTTTGAGTCCGCGCCAGCCCAGCCGTGCGCGCCCTGTCAGCAAGCCCGCAAAAACCAGCCAGGCCAGCGCGGAAAATACCGTTTTATGGTTCCATTTCCAGGCCAGACCCGGCCCGTACAGGGTTTCCGCAAACAGCCAGCCCACCAGCAAGGTCGCTGAAAGCAGTACAAAACCGGCCTCGACAAAGCGAAAGGTCAGGCGTTCCAGCGTCATCAGCGGCACGCCGGCGCCGTTCTGGGTGGCCAGCCTGATGGCGCGCTCAGCCCGGGTCATCAGCCAGCCATGCACGACCGCAGCGGCAAACAGCCCGTAGGAGGCGATGCCCAGGGCCCAGTGCAAGGGCAGCCAGGGCGATGCAATGGCATGGTAGCTGGTGCCCGGAAAAATAAGCGACAGGACAACCGCTGCGCTGCCCAGCCCGGCCAGCGCCCAGTGCGCGCTAAGCTGGGGAAACAGGCGGCTTTCAATGGCATAGACCGTCAGTACCAGCCATACCGTCATGGAAAGGGCGGGCGCAAAACCAAAGCGGGGCGGTGTTCCCAGCAGGCCCTCGGCCAGGGTCAGCGCGTGCAGAAACCAGGCCGCCAGCAGCAGGCCACGCACGGCGCCCGAGCCGAGCCGGGGGGCGGCCAGTGCAAGCAGTGCATAGGCCAGCGCGGCGCCAGCCGCTATTGCAAGTCCCCACCAAGCGTTCAAAGCTAAAATCATGCTTGAGTTTAGCCTTTAGTCGGGTCGTTTCTGACCTTATTGCTCTCTTCGCGGAGCCCCTTTTTTCCGTTTTTTCTTCGGACCCTATTGATGGCTACAGCCCTTACCGACAAGTTATCCCGCCTCGTCAAGGAAATGCGCGGCCAGGCCCGCATTACCGAATCCAATGTACAGGACATGCTGCGCGAAGTGCGCATGGCGCTTCTCGAGGCTGACGTGGCACTGCCCGTGGTGCGCGACTTCATCGCCCGTGTCAAGGAAAAAGCGCTCGGCCAGGAGGTGATGGGCTCACTCTCGCCCGGCCAGGCGCTGGTCGGCATCGTTAACCGCGAACTGGCCGCCACCATGGGCGAGGGCATCAGCGACATCAACCTGGCGGCGCAACCGCCCGCCGTGATCCTGATGGCCGGCTTGCAGGGCGCGGGCAAGACCACGACCACCGCCAAGCTGGCCAAGCACCTGATTGAAAAACGCAAGAAAAAAGTGCTGACGGTGTCGGGCGACGTGTACCGGCCGGCTGCCATTGAGCAGCTCAAGGTGGTCACGCAGCAGGCCGGGGCCGAGTGGTTCCCCAGCACGCCAGACCAAAAGCCGGTCGATATTGCCCGGGCCGCCATCGACTACGCCCGCAAGCATTTTTTCGATGTGCTGCTGGTCGACACCGCCGGTCGACTGGCCATTGACGAAGCCTTGATGACTGAGATCAAGGAACTGCACGCGGTGCTCAAGCCGGTTGAGACCCTGTTTGTGGTTGACGCCATGCAGGGCCAGGATGCGATCAACACGGCCAAGGCCTTCAAGGATGCGTTGCCGCTGACTGGCATTATTTTGACCAAGACCGATGGCGACTCGCGCGGTGGTGCCGCACTGAGCGTGCGGCAGATCACAGGCGCACCGATCAAGTTCGCCGGCACCAGCGAAAAGCTCGACGGTCTGGAAGTGTTTGACGCCGAGCGCCACGCCGGCCGTATCCTGGGCATGGGCGACATCGTGGCGCTGGTCGAGCAGGTCACAGCCGGGGTCGACATGGCGGCCGCGCAAAAGCTGGCCGCCAAAATCAAGTCCGGCGACGGCTTTGACCTCAACGATTTCCTGAGCCAGCTGCAGCAGATGAAAAACATGGGCGGCCTGTCCAGCCTGCTCGACAAGCTGCCCGCGCAGATGGCGGCCAAGGCCGGAGCCATTGACATGGACAAGGCCGAAAAGGACATCAA
>NZ_JADMJK010000006.1 GCF_018780625.1 Polaromonas sp.
TGCCAATGCAGCCGCACATCATCAGCATGTTGATGACGCTGCGGTAGTTCATGTCACTGTGGTACCAGTGGTTCATGCCGGCGCCGATGATGATCATCGAGCGGCCTTCGGTCTTCTCGGCGTTCTCGGCAAACTGGCGTGCCACGGTGATGATCTGCGCGCGCGGCACGCCGGTGATCTGCTCCTGCCAGGCCGGTGTGTAAGGCGTGTTGTCGTCAAAATCGGCGGCGGCCAGCTCGCCCGGCAGCCCGCGCGCAATGCCGTATTGCGCAGCCTGCAAATCGAACACCGTGGCGACCAGCGCCGAGCGTTCCTCGCCGGCCTTGCCGAGCGCAATGCGCTGCACCGGCACCGTGCGCACCAGCACGTCGGACTGCTCGTTGTTGGGGAAATGCTCATGGTGAATGCCGCCGAAATACGGGAAGCCGACCTTGGCGCTGTCATGGCTGGCTTCTTCGCCTTCCATCACCGAGAGCCTGAGCCGCACCTCGTCGCCGTTGCGGGCTTCCTTGGCTTCCAGATTCCACTGGCCCGCGTCGGCGCGGCCGTCCGGGCCCCAGCGAAAACCGATGGCGCCATTGGGCATCACGACCTTGCCGCTCGCGTCAAACGCGACGGTTTTCCAGTCGGGGTTGTTGGCGGCGCCCAGCTTGCCGTTGAAGTCGGAGGCGCGCACATAGCGGTCGGGCACCATCACGGTCTCGCCGTTTTCCAGCTGGTGCTCTTTGAGCATCACCAGCATCGGCAGGTCGGTGTAGCGGCGGGCGTACTCGTCAAAATAAGCCGAGCGCGGCTTGCCGTTGCCGCCGAAGTAGAAGTCTTTCAGGATCACATGGCCCATCGCCATGGCGACGGCGGCATCGGTGCCCTGCTTGGGGTGCAGCCACAGGTCCGACAGCTTGGCCACTTCGGAGTAGTCAGGCGTGATGGCAACCGTCTTGCAGCCCTTGTAGCGCACTTCGGTGAAAAAGTGGGCATCGGGCGTGCGGGTTTGCGGCACGTTCGAGCCCCAGGCGATGATGAAGCTGGAGTTGTACCAGTCGGCCGACTCGGGCACGTCGGTCTGCTCGCCCCAGACCTGCGGGCTTGACGGAGGCAGATCGCAGTACCAGTCGTAAAAGCTCATGCAGACGCCGCCAATCAGCGACAGGTAGCGCGAACCGGCGGCATAGCTGACCATGGACATGGCCGGAATCGGTGAAAAGCCAATGATGCGGTCGGCGCCGTGCTGCTTGATGGTGTAGACATTGGACGCGGCGATCAGTTCATTGACCTCGTCCCAGCTGGAGCGCACCATGCCGCCCAGGCCGCGCACGCTCTGGTAGTCGCGCCGCTTGGCGTCGTCCTGCACCACGGCGGCCCAAGCCTCGACGGGGCCCAGCGTGAGGCGCGCTTCGCGCCAGTGCTTGAGCAGGCGGGCGCGAATCATCGGGTACTTGACGCGGTTCGCGCTGTACAGATACCAGCTGTAGCTGGCGCCGCGCGAGCAGCCGCGCGGCTCGTGGTTGGGCATGTCCCAGCGCGTGCGCGGGTAGTCGGTCTGCTGGGTTTCCCAGGTCACGATGCCGCCCTTGACGTAGATCTTCCAGGAGCAGGAACCGGTGCAGTTCACGCCGTGCGTGCTGCGCACAACCTTGTCATGCGCCCAGCGGTTGCGGTAGGCGTCTTCCCAGGTGCGGTCTTCTGCCGTTGTGACGCCGTGGTCGCCCGAGAACGATTCCCGGGGGTTGGAAAAGTGGCTTAGTCGATCGAGAAAATGACTCATTTAGTTCTCCGGTAATGGGTAAATAAGGCGCTGAAACTTAAGCTCAGGGGTTTTTGATCTCTGCGCCACTGCGCAGGTAAAACCACCAGTTCAGCACCAGGCACAGGGCGTAGAAAATGGCAAAGCCGTACATCGCCAGCTCGGGGGTGCCGGCCTTGATCTGGGCGCCAATCACCACCGGGGCGATGAAGGCGCCGTAGGCCGCAATCGCTGAAGTCCAGCCCAGCACCGGGCCGGCCTGCTGGCGGTCAAAGATCATGCCAATGGTGCGAAAGGTCGAGCCGTTGCCGATGCCGCTGGCGGTGAACAGCACCACGAACAGCAGCATGAACAGGAAGAAATACTCTTCAGGCGTGGCCGACTTGTAGGCCAGCAGCATGACGTAGCCGACCGCCACCGAGGCGACGACCATGACCGCCGAAATGATCTGCGTCACGATGGAGCCGCCCACCTTGTCGGAAATCCAGCCGCCGATGGGACGCACTGCCGCGCCGACAAAGGGGCCGATCCAGGCATAGGTCAGCGCCGACGGCGCGTTCGGGTTCTTCAGCGTGTGCTGCATGATGCCGGCCGCGTCAGGCACATGGCTGATGCCGAAAATCACGGTGATGGCCAGCGGCAAGGCCATTGAAAAACCAATGAAGGAGCCGAAGGTGACGATGTAGAGCACCGTGAGCGACCAGGTGTGCTTGTTGCTGAAAATAGCAAACTGCTTGGCGATGTTTTCCTTCATGGGGCCAAATGCGGTGAGCTTGAGCACCATCAGCGTGCTGATGATGATCAGTGGCATGGCCAGCCACATGTTCAGCAGGCCCAGGCCCGTGGGTTTGGGCAGGTAGAGGTACAGGCCCAGACCGGCCGGCACGAAGGACAGCGTGTAGAGCCAGATGATCTTCAGGAAAGCCGGGATCGTGCCGCCAATCGCAGGCGACACGGTCTTGAGGTTGTTCATGCCGAAAAAGCACAGGATGGACAGCGGCACCAGCGACAGCAGCCAGGTAAAGCCCGCGT
>NZ_JADMJK010000113.1 GCF_018780625.1 Polaromonas sp.
GTGGTGATCAGCATGTCGGTGGTCACGGCGATGCCATAGGCCGCCGCCAGGTTGCTCGACGAGCGGAACATCACCACCGCCAGCACGATGGTGACGAACAGGCCCCAGTTCACGAACGGCATGTAGATCTGGCCGGTGTCGCGCACACTGGTGTGCTCGATGCGCAGCCGGGGCAGGTAACCCATCTGGATCGCCTGCTTGGTGACGCTGAAGGCGCCAGTGATCAGCGCCTGCGACGCAATCACCGTGGCCAGGGTGGCCAGGCCGACCAGCGGCACCAGCGCCCAGTCGGGCGCCATCAGGTAAAACGGATTCTTGACGGCGGCCGGGTTGCTCAGCAGCAGCGCGCCCTGGCCAAAATAGTTCAGCACCAGCGAAGGCATGACGACCGAAAACCAGGCCAGCCGGATCGGTCTTTTGCCAAAGTGCCCGAGGTCGGCGTACAGCGCCTCGGCGCCCGTGACGCACAGCACCACGGCGCCCAGGATGATGAAGGTGGTGCCGGGGTTCTCCCACATGAACATCAAGGCGAAATAGGGATTGATCGCCAGCAGGATCTCGGGATGGGTCACGATCTGGGACACGCCCAGAATGGCCAGCACCGCAAACCAGACAATGGTGATGGGGCCAAAGAACTTGCCGATACCGGCCGTGCCGTGCTTTTGCAGTGCAAACAGACCGAACAGGATGACCAGCGTGGTCGGAATCACCGCCTTGGTGAAGGTGGGCGAAATGACTTCCAGCCCCTCGACCGCCGATAGCACGGAAATGGCCGGTGTGATGACGCCGTCGCCGTAAAACAGCGAGGTGCCGAAGATGCCGACCAGCAGCAGCACCTTGCGCAGCCGGGGCTTGTCCTGCACTGCCGTGGAAGCCAGCGCCAGCATGGCAATCAGCCCGCCCTCGCCGTTGTTGTCGGCGCGCAGCACCAGTGTGACGTACTTGAGGGAAACGATGACGGTCAGCGTCCAGAAGAAGATGGACAGGATGCCGTAGACGTTGTCGTGGGTGAAGGGAACATGTCCTGAGCCAAAGACTTCCTTCATGGCATACAGGACGCTGGTGCCGATGTCGCCGTAAACGACGCCAATGGCGCCCACGGTGAGCACCGCAAGGGATGATTTTTGACTTGTCACAAAAACTGTCCGTCTTGGGCGATTGAGCGCAACCTGCGCAATCAACAGCGGCCGGGGCCGACGGGATGGTTATCTAAGGGACCGCTATTTTGCGCCCAGCCGGCCGGCTTGCAAGCGGTCAAACACACCTGATCGGAAGAAACGCGGGTTTTGTTGCGACGCAACAACTCGCCGCAACCAGTGGCGCGATTCGGCGCCCTTGCCCCGCCCGCCCGGCACAACCATTTGCTATTATTTATATAGCAAAGAGAAACCGTAGCATATGGGCTGAAGGCAAAAATTATCTAAAAAACCATTTTGACAGCGTGGACTCAGTCGTAGACCTCGGCGTTCGGGTCGGTCGCTTCAAGCTCGTAGCTGGCGGCCAGCATGGCCAGCCGGGCAATCACGCCATACATGTAAAAGCGGTTGGGGCTGCTGGAGCCGGGTTTTTGGCCCGGCTGCGGCAGCCGGCCGCTGTCGGCAAAAGCCAGCGGCACAAAGCTGGCGCCTGGGGCATTGAGGTTTTCGTCCACGCCGCGCTCGGCGTGCACCCGGTAAAAACCACCCACCACGTAGCGGTCCATCATGTAGACCACCGGCTCGGCCACCGCGTCATTGACGCGCTCATTGGTCAGCACGCCCTCCTGGATGATGACTTCGGACGGCGCCTGTCCACCCTTGGAGGTGCCCATCCGGTGTCTGGTCTGCAGGGTCAGGGCGTCCAGATCCTTGACGTCGCGCACCGTCATGATGCCCATGCCGTGGCTGCCGTTGTCGGCCTTGACCACGACAAACGGCTTTTCGTTGATGCCGTACTCCTTGTACTTGCGCTTGATTTTGGACAGCAAGGCGTCGACGTTGCTGGTCAGGCACTCCATGCCGGTGTTTTCGACAAAGTTGACTTCGCCGCATTGCGCAAACATCGGGTTGATCAGCCAGGGGTCTATCCCCAGCAACTTGCCAAAGCGTTTGGAGACTTCTTCGTAGGCCTTGAAATGGGTGGACTTGCGCCGCACCGTCCAGCCGGCGTGCAGCGGCGGCAGCAGGTGCTGCTCGTGCAGGTCTTCCAGGATGCCCGGAATGCCGACCGACAGGTCGTTGTTGAGCAGGATGGTGCAGGGGTCGAAGTCTTTGAGCCCGAGGCGCCGGTCGGTCCGGATCAGCGGCTCTATCGTGATGCTTTCGCCGGTCGGCAGGTTCAGCGTGGTGGGTGCCTTGATGTCGGCGCTGAGCGAGCCAAAGCGCACGTTCAGGCCAGCCTGGTGAAAAATGCGCTTGAGCTGCAGCACATTCGACCAGTAAAAGCTGTTGCGCGCCTCGTGCTCAGGCACCACCAGCAGGTTGCGCGCCTCGGGGCAGATTTTTTCAATCGCGGCCATGGCTGCCTGCACCGCCAGCGGCAGCATCTCGGGCGTGAGGTTGTTCCAGCCGCCCGGAAACAGGTTGGTGTCCACCGGCGCCAGCTTGAAGCCGGCATTGCGGATGTCGACCGAGCAGTAAAAAGGTGGCGTGTGCTCCATCCACTCCAGCCGGAACCAGCGCTCGATGGCGGGCGTGGTGTCGAGGATGCGCTGCTCAAGTTCGTTGATGGGGCCGGTCAGGGCGGTAATGAGGTGCGGAACCATTGCGGCCA
>NZ_JADMJK010000102.1 GCF_018780625.1 Polaromonas sp.
CCCTGGAAGTCGCCAAAACCGCGTTCGCGCAAGCCCTCTTCCCGGGTCACCTCCAGGTCAAGCGCGCGCCCCAGGTAGTGCGCCGTTTCCCAGGCCCGGGTCAGGTCGCTGGCGTAAATAGCCGTGATGGGGCTGTCCTTGAGGGCCAGTGCCATGCGCTCGGCTTGCTGGCGGCCAGTATCGTTGAGCGGGATGTCCAGGTGGCCCTGAATGCGGGCGTCGACATTCCAGGTGGTTTCACCGTGGCGGATGGCAATGATGCGGGTGGCTTCAGTCATGGTGCTTCAGTGGCTCACGGTTAGCGTGGAATTTCTACATTGACCCGGCGCGTGCCGGGCGGCGGCTGCGGAAAGCCCATCAGCGCGGCGTCCAGCATCGCGGGCAGAACGGCCAGGGTGTCGCTCCACACGCCGTCGTGCACGGCCCGGGTTTCAAACACAATCTGGCCGGTGCTCAACTCGCGCATCAAAATGCTCAGTTCGCGCTTGAAGTAAGGCTCTGGAAAGTGCATGGGAAAGGACATGCCCAGCGATGCGCCCCGACTGCCGCCGCCCAGAAAAAAACCCGGCATCGGAAACCCGAAGCCGCCATACCCGGCGCCGCCATAAGGCGCGCGCTCCAGAACCAGCGTGGCAAGGACCACCTGCACGCTGTAGCGGGCAACGGTGGGGTTCAAGTCAAGGCCGACCTTGGCCAGGGCGGTTCGCGCCAGCGCTTCGACCTGGTCTTGCTGCGCAGCAAACGTCTGCTGTGACGGCAGGCGCTCAAACCGGTAGGGCGTGCCGGGCGCTGGCGGGGCTGCGCTCCAGCGGGAAAAAGCGGTGACATCGCTGTCGACCAGCCGTGCGGTCGAGCAGCCCGCCATGGAGAGCGCCAGAACGGCGACGGTGCAAAGTGCTGACAATACGCGTTTCATACGGCCTCCAGAAAGTTGGCTGAAAGAAAACCCGGGCTTGCAAGCTTAGCGCGCGCCAAGCGGCGTGATGCCAATCACCGACACACCCGGCAGGGCGGCTTCCCTGAATTCTTCGGCGTCAAAGGCCTTGTCGCCTTCGGGGTCGGCGATGCCGGTGGTCTTGATGCCCTTGAAATCGTGGCGCTTGCTGTCCATCAGGTGCGAGGGAACGATGTTTTGCAAGGCTGCAAACATGTTCTCCAGCCGGCCGGGATGCTTTTGCTCCCACTCGCGCAGCATGTTGCCGACCTGCTTGCGCTGCAGGTTTTCCTGGCTGCCGCACAGCGTGCACGGAATGATCGGGAAATCCTGCACCTGGGCCCAGCGCGTCAGGTCTTTTTCGGTCACGTAGGCCATCGGGCGGATCACGATGTTCTTGCCGTCGTCACTGACTAATTTTGGCGGCATGCCCTTGAGCTTGGCGGCAAAGAACATGTTCAAGAAGAAGGTCTGCAGCATGTCGTCGCGGTGGTGGCCGAGCGCGATCTTGGTGCAGCCGAGCTCGCCCGCCACCCGGTACAAGATGCCGCGCCGCAGCCGCGAGCACAGCGAGCACAGCGTCTTGCCCTCGGGAATCACGCGGGTCACGATGCTGTAGGTGTCCTGGTTCTCGATGTGAAACGGCACGCCCAGCTTGGTCAGGTAGTCGGGCAGCACCTGTTCGGGAAAGCCGGGCTGCTTCTGGTCGAGGTTGACGGCGATCAGCTCGAAGTTGATCGGTGCGCGCTTTTGCAGCTTCAGCAAGATGTCCAGCATCGCGTAGCTGTCCTTGCCGCCCGAGACGCAGACCATGACCTTGTCGCCTTCCTCGATCATGTTGAAGTCGACAATCGCCCGGCCGACCTCGCGGCACAGGCGCTTTTCCAGCTTGTGCTCCTCGCGTTCAATCTTCATCGCGTTTTGCACCCGCGCCGAACTCTCGGCCTGCTCGTCTGTCCACACTGCACTCATATCGGTTACCACTGTCCTGTCTCGACGCGAATGGCTACTTCGCAGTCGTCAAATATTTCAAGTTTTGCAATTTTTACACGCACGCCCAGCACGCCGGGCAGCTGCATCAGCCGGTGCGCCAGCTTGCCGATCAGGCTTTCGAGCAGGTTGACATGCTCGGCCGTGCATTCGGTGATGATGATCTGGCGCACCTTGCGGTAGTCCAGCACGCCGGAGATGTCGTCGTCCAGGGGCAGCAGCGGCTGCGTGCCCAGGTTCAGTTCGGCATCGACCTGGATCGGCTGGGGTGCGGTTTTTTCGTGCTCCAGGATGCCCAGGTTGGCGTCGAAACGCAAGCCGGTCAGGGTGAGGATTTGGGTGCCCCGGGTGTTGAACATGGTGCCAGTCTCTAATAAGTCAGGGGTTGTGTCTGTCAGCCATTGCCGACGCTTGGAATGCGTTGCCGGGCGGCTCACATCAGCGAAAAATCGCGCTCGAATTTCATCAGGTGCTGGCCGCCGTCGACCAGCAGCGTGGTGCCGGTGATCGATGCGTTTTCCAGCGCGAACTTCACCGTCGCCGCCACGTCAGCCGGCGTGGACGAGCGGCCCAGCGGCGACAGCTTGTGGCGCGCCGCGAACTGCTCGTCCGTCAGCAAGTGGCTGGTCAGCGTCAGCCCGGGCGCCACGCCCACCACGCGCACCTGCGGCGCCAGTGCCATGGCCAGCATGGTGCCGGCCGCTTCCAGCGCCGCCTTGGACAGCGTGTAGCTGAAAAAGTCCGGGTTCTGGTTCCACAGCTTCTGGTCGAGCAGGTTGACCACCGC
>NZ_JADMJK010000201.1 GCF_018780625.1 Polaromonas sp.
GTGATCCTGCTCTGCGCCACCCAGTCGCCGGAGTTTTTGATTAACTCGATGCGGGCCGGTGTGCGTGAAGTACTGCCATCGCCCGTGAGCGCGGACGCGCTGCAGGCGGCGGTCAGCCGCATCGCCAGCAAGTTACTGGGCGCCAAGAACAAAGGCACCGGCAAGATACTGGCGTTCATACCCTGCAAAGGCGGCAGCGGGGCAACCTTTTTAGCGACCAATCTTGGCTTCCAGCTGGCAGAAACAAAGTCTGTTCTGCTGATCGATCTGAATCTGCAGTTTGGCGATGCCTTGTCCTTTGTTCATGATGGCCAGCCGGCCTCTACGCTGGCGGATGTGGCGCACGACATCAGCCGGCTTGATGCGTCCTTTCTGGCAGCAAGCAGCGTAAAAATTGCAGCCAACTACAGCATCTTGGCCGCGCCTGAAGACCTGACGCGGGCGATGGAAATCAAGCCCGAGCACCTTGATGCCATCCTGAGCGTGGCGCTAACCCAGTATGACTTTGTACTGCTGGACATGAGCCGCACCCTGGACACGCTGGCCATCAAAGTCCTGGACCGGGCTTACCGGATATTTCCGGTATTGCAGGCGGGTCTGCCCGGACTTCGAAATGCGAGCAAGCTCCTTGCCGTCTTCAAGTCACTCGGCTACCCCGCAGACAAGATTGAGGTGATCGTCAATCGCTTCGAAAAGGGGGGCGACATCAGCCAGGCTGACATCCAGCGCTCGCTGGGCACGACCAACTTGCGCACCGTACCCAATTCGTACAAAGAGGTGAATGCATCAATCAATCAAGGCGATGCCTTGGCCGAGGTAACCCGCTCCAATGCGGTTGCCAAGAGTCTGGCTGACTTTGCGTTGTCGCTGAGCCCGAAACAGGAAGAAAGCCGCAGCTTGCTCGATCGTCTGTTAAGGCGGGCCTGAGCCGCCCGATTTCCGAATGCGAGTTGCCGCCAGCTTCGTCATACCCGCGCAGGCGGGTAACCAGTGCGTTGACTCAACGCGCACTGTGCTTCGTAATGCGACAGGATTCCCGCCTGCGCGGGAATGACCGACAGGAAATTATTGTTTGCCAAGTCCTTGTTTCTTTTGCAATGTGAAGGAGCCTAAAAATGTCATTCCGGGAAAAACTCAATGCCGTCGCCGTAGAGCCCACCATGCAGCGGGTCCTTCAGGTCGTTACTGACGCAAATCAGGGCCAGGTTGCCAGCGAAGCCTACAAGGTCCTGAAGGGCCGAATACACCTCAAGCTGCTGGACAAGTTTGACCTGGCGGTGCTGGAGAGCTTGCCCCCTGCCCTGCTTCGGCAGGAAATCGCCACCATGGTGGAGCGGCTGCTCCTGGACGAGCAAGCCGCCGTCAATGACATTGAGCGGCGAACGCTGATCCGGGATATTCAGCATGAAATGCTGGGATTCGGGCCGCTGGAACTGCTGATGGCCGACCCCACGGTGTCCGATATTCTGGTGAACTCCTACGAGCAGATTTACGTGGAACGCAAGGGCAAACTGGAGCTGACCGGCGTCACTTTTACCGACGAAAAGCACCTGCTGCGCATCATTGACAAAATTGTGTCCCTGGTCGGCCGGCGCATCGACGAGTCCAGCCCCATGGTCGATGCGCGGCTGCCAGACGGCTCGCGCGTCAACGCGGTGATTCCGCCGGTGGCGATCGACGGCCCCATGATGTCGATTCGTCGCTTTGCGCATATCCCGCTCAAGATGGAAAACCTGGTGGACGAGCTCAAAAGCTTGACGCCCGAGATGGCCTTCATGCTGGAAGGCCTGTGCAAAGCCAAGGTGAACATGATCATCTCGGGCGGCACCGGCGCCGGTAAAACGACCCTGCTCAATATCTTGTCAGGCTACATTCCCGAGTCCGAGCGCATCGTCACGATAGAGGATGCGGCCGAATTGCAGATGCAACAACCGCACGTCGTGCGGCTGGAAACCCGGCCCGTCAATATCGAAGGCAAAGGTGAAATTACCCAACGCGCGCTGGTCCGCAATGCCCTGCGCATGCGGCCTGACCGCATTGTGATTGGCGAAGTGCGCGGCGCTGAAGCGGTTGACATGCTGCAGGCCATGAACACCGGCCATGAAGGATCGCTCACCACCATTCATGCCAACACGCCGCGCGATGCCTTGTCCCGACTGGAAAACATGATCGGCATGGCCAATCTCAACCTTCCGCACAAGGCCGCCCGGCAGCAAATTGCCTCGGCCATCACGGTCGTGATCCAGGGGCTCAGGCTGATCGACGGAAAACGCAAGATCACCAGCATCCAGGAGATCACAGGCATGGAGGGCGAGGTCATCACCATGCAGGAAATCTTCGCGTTCAGGCAAACCGGCATCGGCCCGGAAGGTGAGGTAGAGGGGCATTTTCAGGCGACGGGCGTCAGGCCCAAATTCACGGAACGCCTGCGCTCGTTTGGGGTGGTGTTGCCCGACGCCATGTTTGACCCCGCCAAACACTACCAATAAAAGGATGCATCATGCTGCAAAACATCGGCGGCAACGCCTTTCTGCTGATATCGGTGCTTGTGTTTGTGGCAGTGCTCCTGCTGCTTGAAGGGGCTCACCTGCTTTGGAAGTCCTACAAGGGCCCCGAGGCCAAAAAAATTACAAAGCGACTGCAAGCGCTGTCCGCGTCGTCTGACCACACCGCAAGGGCGCAACTGCTGAAGCAAGGCATGCTCAGCGAAGTGCCGGCCATTGAGCGGTACTTGCTGGGAATGGCCCGGGCGGAAAAGTTGAGCCGATTTATCTACCAGGCGGGGCTGGACTGGACGGTGTCAAGGCTGCTGCTGTCGTGTGCTGCGCTGGGCGCCATCAGTTGCATCAGCATGCTCTATGCAGCGCACCAATCACTTTTGCTGAGCGCAGGGGTGGGTGCAGTCTTTGCAGTCATACCCCTGCTGTATGTCGGCCGTAAAAGAGCGATACGCCTGGAGAAGTTTGAAAGGCAGTTACCGGATGCGCTCGACCTGATCACCAGGGCATTGCGCTCCGGACATGCTTTTTCATCGGCCCTGCAAATGGTGGGCGACGAAATGGCGGAACCCGTGGCCGGAGAGTTTGGTGTGGTGCATGACGAAGTCAATTTCGGCGTGTCGCTGCAACAGGCACTCACCAACCTGAGTGTGCGCGTGCCCCTTACCGATCTGCGTTATTTCATTGTGGCCGTGCTGATCCAGCGCGACTCGGGCGGCAACCTGACCGAGGTACTGGGTAATTTGAGCCGCTTGATTCGGGAGCGACTCAAGCTGCTTTCAAAGGTAAGAATCTTGTCCTCGGAAGGACGCCTGTCTGCCTGGATTTTAGGCGTCATGCCTTTTGCATTGGCCGGCGCCATGTATCTAGTGAATCCAGACTTCATGACACCCTTATGGACGGACCCCATAGGTATTTCCATCATTAAATACATGCTTATCCTGATGGTTTTTGGTGCATTTATTCTTAGAAAAATAATCAAAATTCACGTTTAAAGGAGCATAAAAATGTTTTTATTTCCTGCGCTTATATTCGTTGCCGTCACATTGAGCTTGATAGGACTGTTTATATGGCTGGTGCCAACCAGAACCGAACAACGCCTTCAAGCCATGACAGGGCCCGTTGAAAAATCCCGCTGGACAGAAACCTTTGCAAAAATCGCCAGTCCTTTGGCCAAGCTGTCCTTGCCCACCGGCGACTGGGAAAAATCACTGTTAAGGATAAAATTTTTCAACGCCGGAATTCGGCATGAAGACGCATACCTGATTTATTTTGGATGCAAAACCCTGTTGCCGATTGTCTTTGCAAGTCTGGCATTTTTGGCAATTAGAAGCATGGACCAAACGGGCATGGAATTTATGTTTTACCTGATGCTTTCAGCACTGCTAGGCTGCTATTTACCGAATATTTTTTTGCATTTAAAAATTAAGGCACGTCAACAGGAGATTTTCGAAAACTTTCCTGATGCGGCTGACCTGATGCTGGTTTGTGTAGAAGCCGGTTTGGGCCTGGATGCGGGCCTGACCAAAGTCGCAGAGGAAATCCAGATAAAAAGTGTCGCCCTGGCAGAAGAACTTCACCTAACCAATCTGGAAATGAGGGCGGGCGGCACCCGGGAGAAATCTTTGCAAAATCTCGCGCTTCGCACGGGTGTGGAGGAAATAGGAACCTTTGCGGTCATGCTGATGCAGGCAGACAAATTCGGTACAAGCATTGGTGAGTCGCTGCGGGTATTTTCCGATGATCTGCGCCACAAGCGCCAGGTACGGGCCGAAGAACAGGCCGCCAAGGTCCCAACAAAAATGTTGTTCCCGCTGGTGGTCTGTATTTTTCCGTCCATCATCATGGTCATCATGGGGCCGGCCGTGATTCAGGTGATCCGAACCATACTTCCCATGCTCGGTGGCGGTGGCTAGGCGCTACGGAGTGGCTTGATGACTGCTGTCAAGCCACTTGAAGTCAGACAAATTTCTATTATCAAGAATCAACTTCAGTTGTCATATTACCCAACTGATGTTTGACCGCATACACATACAGCTCAAGCCGGTTGCTGACGCCAAGTTTTTGATAGATGGCTGTCAAATGATTCCGCAGGGTATGCTCGGATATAAACAGCCTCTGGGCTAGAACTTTATTCAAGGCGCCACTGCCTTCAACAACGGCATGAACTATTTTTCGCTCTCGGCAGGTAAGGCTTTCTTGCTTTTCAATTTCAGGATCAAGTTTTTTTGCCGCCTTGGGACTCATGAATTCGGTGAAGACCCTTCCCAGGGTTTCGCGGTCGAGCCAGATTTCGCCTTCGGCCGTTTTTTCAATCGCCTTCAGCACCTGCTCCGCAGATGCATCCTTGCGCAGAACGCCACGAGCCCCGCGAAAGACAGCCAGATCCAGCGTAGCTTGCTCACGCGCTCCTGTAAAAATCAAGATGCGCGACGCCGGATTTGACAACAACGCTGGAAGAATTTCAATGGTGCTTGTCCCGTCCAGGTCGAGATCCAGCAAAATAACGTCAGGGCACAGTGAGGCGGCCTTCACAAGCGCCTCGCCGGAAGTGGTTGCGGTTCCAACAACCTCCATTCGCGGCTTTTCACTTTCTATTAATTTTTCGAGTCCCCACAGCATGGTGTGGTGATCATCTACAAGCATGATGCGAATTGTTTTTGTCGGTAGTTTCATGGGTACACCTTTTAAACCGGTATTTCAACGGTTACGACCGTATTGCCGCCCTGCCCCTGGTTAACATGCACCATGCCTCCCAGCCCGGCAGCACGTTCACTTATCGAGCGTGGCGTGAAGTCAATAACTGGTATAGTTTTATTTTCATTTTCTATTTTAATTTTCAGCAGCGTTTCTGAAAACTGAATATCTACAAGACCCTTTTGAGCGAGGGTATGTTTGCAGATATTGCTTAGGCCCTCATGCACGAGTTGCAGCAATTCCGTGGCCAGGCGATCACTCACCTTGACATTACCAGTCAGGGCGATGGAAATATCAATTCCATAAAATTCCTTGACACGCGCAGCCTGCTGATTCAAAACACTCATAAATATGGGTTCTTTTTTATCGCATCCAGTTTTAAATGCAACGGCAAAATTACGTAAATCATCTATGACTTTTTCAGTCATGCCAATCAATCTGTCAATATCGGAATTAAGCACGTTATCAAAAGAAGCTTTATTTCGTATCGCGCCCAAACCCAGCTTCAAGCCAATATAGGGCTGGATGGCGGTATCATGAAGATCCAGCGATATTTTTTGTCGTTCTTTTGAAGCTGCATCGGAAGCCATTCCATCAAGAAGCTCCATATTTTCAATCACAGGAAAAGCCTGCGCAGAAATATGACTTAAAAATAATGCGTCCGACTTGTTTAATGTCTCGTTTCGTGAAATTATATAAATTCGACCTTGCTGCCTCCTTAATTTCAAGGGCACGCTTATAAAAGAGCGCGCCTCCAGAAGTTCAGCCAAATTTTTGCTTGATAATACTTTACTTTTATTCCATCGATGTCCGGCGCAATCATATTCAAATGACTCCTGAAATACCGATGACATGACGGGCCAAGGCGGACGGCTATATAGCAAGATATGGTTTTGTGAAATGCTCATAAGCGGTAAAGCCGCTTCCGTGCTCAGTGGATCAGCAGTCATGTAAGAGCCTGCATCAGCCTCGCTTACACTACGTAGTGAACAGGCGCCAGAGTCTTTGTCTTGCATCACCAAAATACAACTGCTGGCATTAAAGAAAACGCGTGTTTTATTCAAAATTCGGGTGATGGTGTGATCGACACCGAATCTTGGATTTGATAATTTACTGACATCACGGAGCAGGTCCAGCTGATGCATGAGCCTGACTTTTGACTCGCCCCAGTACGCCCCCATATAGCCCAGCGTCAGCAAAAATATGGTACGCAGTAACAGTTGTGGAAAATCATGCTGCGCCTCCATGGCCCAGCCTGATGCTGCAAATAACAGGGCCGAAGCAATGGTGACTTTTCCACCCTCCTCAAATCCCCATCGAAAAGAAGAAGTGATAATTGGGAAGAAAAACAGCAGGAAGAAAAAGCTGTCGACGCCGCCCGTAAAAAAAACGATCAGCGCAAACCAGAGTACATCCAGCCTGTGAACCAATACACTTTTTGAAAACGGTTTATCCTGAAGCAGGGAAACGTAGACAAAAATTGAATGCAGTAGATAGAAAAAAAATACGAGTGATGTAAAAGTGTTAACGATGCTCAACACCGAAGGATCAATCGAAACAGCCAGCAATACCGCAACAGCCAATACCATACGCATCTGGCTTACCATTTCCACGTCTGCTGCGTTCGATGCAAAGCTTGAATCGAATGGATATTTTTTCTCAACGCTGGATGTTGGCATTTATCCTCTCTCTCATTAAAGTTTTAGGCGCTGTTGACCTTTACTCATTTTCTTTATTGGATACTCAATGGAACATTTTGACGCACAAAAATTGTCAGCGGTTTGTGAAAAGTCATGTGCCCATGTAATTTTTCCTGCCGAACGTCGCGCAACTACTAAATTTTTCAAGAGGCCGGGTGATTGTCAGCCTCACGTAAGATTTATTAAAAATGGCATCACATTTGATCTCGGGCCCCTGCCGCAACTACGCCTGACGCCCGTGCGACTCCTTCAATAGGCCTGCCCCGTCCCGACAGCGACAATGCAAGGCTTGTGAGTCACTCAAAAGACAGGCCATGAACGATCCTATTCTTACGATAGATGAACGTGCAGCGATCAACAGTGGTCGCTGGTTTTCATCCCTGTCCCCTTCGCTCAGACACGACATACTTCGATGCGCCTACGTCAAACGCTACAAAGACGGCGACCTCATTTGCGCGCGCGGCGACCCGCCGGAAGAGTGGATCGCTTGCGCCACAGGCGCGGTGCGTGTGAGTTCAACCTCGATTTCGGGCAAGCAAGTCACGCTGACTTACGTGGAACCGGGCATCTGGTTCGGCGATGTGGCGATTTTCGACGGCGAACGGCGCACGCACGACGCCTATGCCCATGGCGCCACCACCACCCTGTGCGTGGCGCGCGGCGATTTGCGCAAGATCCTGAGCGTGCACGTCGAGTTGTACGAAGCCTTGCTGCGCCTGAACGCAAGGCGGATCCGGCAGTTGTTCGGCCTGGTCGAAGACCTCAACACGATGCCGCTGCGGGCGCGCCTGGCCAAGCAGTTGCTGCACCTGGTGCGCAGCTACGGCCTGCCCAGCCTGTCCGACGGCGGCGAGGTGCGCATTGGCCTGCAACTGGCGCAGGAAGAGCTGGCCCAGTTGCTTGGCGCCTCTCGCCAGCGCGTCAACCAGGAACTCAAGTCCATGGAGCGCGAGGAAACGATTCGCATCGAGCCGGGCGGCCTGGTGGTGCGCAACCGCCAAGCCCTGCTGCGTATTTCTGAAGCTGAAATAGATAAATAGGCAAGTACCCACCGCATGAGCAACTTTGACCACTTTGTAGGAACCCGGGCTGTCTCGGGGGCCAACGCGATTGACGTGCAAGCCCTGACCGCCTACCTGAAACAGCACCTGCAAGGGTTCGAGGGGCCGCTGACACTTGAGATTTTCAAGGGCGGCCAGTCCAATCCCACCTACAAGCTGATCACGCCAGGGGCTTCTTACGTGATGCGCGCCAAACCCGGCCCGGTTGCCAAGCTGCTGCCGTCTGCCCATGCGGTGGAGCGCGAGTTCAAGGTGATGCGGGGCCTGCAGGGCACTGACGTGCCAGTGCCCAAAATGTATTGTCTTTGCGAAGACGAGACCGTGATTGGGCGCGCTTTTTATGTCATGGAGTTTGTGGAAGGCCGCGTGCTGTGGGATCAGGCCCTGCCCGGCATGAGCAGCCATCAGCGCGGCGAGATTTACGATGAAATGAACCGCGTCATTGCCGCACTGCACAAGGTCGACTATGCCGCGCGGGGTCTGGCCGACTTCGGCAAGCCCGGCAACTACTTTGAGCGCCAGATTGGCCGCTGGAGCAAGCAGTACACCGCTTCGGCCGACGGCGCGGGCCCCATGAGCCAGCCTATCGCCGAGATGACCAGCCTGATGCAGTGGCTGCCAGCGAACATCCCGGCCAGCGCGCGCGACGAAAGCCTGACCTCCATCGTGCATGGCGACTTCCGGCTCGACAACCTGCTGTTTCACCCCAGCGAGCCACGCGTGCTGGCCGTGCTGGACTGGGAGCTGTCCACGCTGGGCCATCCGCTGGCGGACTTCAGCTACCACTGCATGGCCTGGCATATTCCGCCCGGCACGTTTCGCGGCATTGGTGGACTCGATGTGGCCAGCCTGGGGATTCCTGACGAGGCTCAATACATCCGCCGATATTGCGAGCGCACCGGCTTGAGCACGCCCGAGGCCCTGAAGGCGGACTGGAATTTTTATCTGGCCTACAACCTGTTCCGGCTGGCCGCGATTTTGCAGGGCATCGCCAAACGCGTTGAAGCCGGCACCGCGTCAAGCGCGCAGGCTGTCAGCTCGGCCGCTGGCGCTCCGCTGCTGGCCAAAATGGCCTGGGACTTTGCCCTCAAGAGCACGCCCTGAGCCCAGCGCCCTGTTCAGTTCCCGTTAAAACCAACGACAACCACCCGAGGAGATTTCATGGACTTTAATTTCACCCCCAAAGTGCAGGAACTGCAGGCACGCCTGCTGGCGTTCATGGACGAGCACATTTACCCGAACGAAGCCCGCTTCTTTCGGGAAATTGCCGAAAACCGGGCCAAGGGCAATGCCTGGATTCCCACCACCATCATTGAAGAACTCAAGCCCAAGGCGCGCGCCGCCGGTTTGTGGAACCTGTTTTTGCCGCACTCGCCCCGCGCTCCCGAAGGCCTGTCCAACCTCGAATACGCGCCCTTGTGCGAAATCATGGGCCGTGTTCCCTTCGCCGCCGAAGTGTTCAACTGCTCGGCGCCCGACACCGGCAACATGGAAACCATTGCCCGCTATGGCTCCGAAGCCAACAAAGACGAATGGCTGGAGCCGCTGCTGAAAGGCGAAATCCGCTCGGCCTTTCTGATGACCGAGCCCGAAGTGGCTTCGTCCGACGCCACCAACATCGAATGCCGCATTGAGCGCGATGGCGACGACTACGTGCTCAACGGGCTCAAGTGGTGGTCATCCGGTGCGGGCGATCCACGTTGCGCCATCTACATCGTCATGGGCAAAACCAACCCCGACGCCGGCCGCCACGAGCAGCAATCGATGATTCTGGTGCCGGCCAACACCCCGGGCATCACGGTGATTCGCCCGCTCTCGGTGTTTGGCTACGACGACGCCCCGCACGGCCACATGGAAGTGCGGCTGACCAATGTGCGGGTGCCCGCCAGCAGTTTGCTGCTCGGTGAAGGCCGGGGCTTTGAAATTGCCCAGGGCCGTCTTGGCCCCGGACGCATCCACCACTGCATGCGCAGCATCGGCATTGCCGAGCGCGCGCTGGAGCTGATGTGCAAACGCCTGAACAGCCGCATTGCGTTTGGCAAACCCATTGCCGCGCAATCGGTTTGGCGTGAACGCATTGCCGAGTCACGCTGCATGATCGAACAAGCACGGCTGTTGACGCTCAAGGCCGCCTACATGATGGACACCGCCGGCAACAAAGTGGCCAAGGCGGAAATTGCCATGATCAAGGTCGTGGCGCCCAGCATGGCCTGCCAGATCATCGACTGGGCCATCCAGGCCCATGGCGGCGGCGGCGTATCGGATGACTTTCCGCTGGCCTACGCCTACGCCAATCAACGCACCTTGCGCCTGGCCGACGGCCCGGACGAAGTGCACCGCGCATCGCTGGCCAAGCTGGAACTGGCCAAGCACCTGGTGATGCCCGGTGAGGTTGAAATGCCGGTGACGCGCGGCTTCTAGCCTGCCAGGCCGCTCGCCGGGACTGAACAGAGGTTTTTGCTTTTCCCGTAAAGTGCATGCTCACGTTGCTCTAAAAGGGAAATTGAATGATCGATGTTTATTCCTGGCCCACGCCCAACGGCCACAAGGTCCACATCATGCTGGAGGAATGTGGCCTTCGGCTGGGACGCGACTGGCGGGCGATTCCGGTCAATATCGGCAGCGGCGACCAGTTCAAGCCCGAGTTCCTGGCCATCAGCCCCAACAACAAGATTCCGGCACTGGTCGACCCGCATGGACCGGACGGCAAACCGATTGCGCTGTTTGAGTCGGGCGCCATTTTGCTCTACCTCGCCGCCAAGACCGGCAAGCTGCTGCCCAAAACCGACCGGCTCAAGTTCCAGGTGCTGCAGTGGCTGATGTTCCAGATGGGCGGCGTGGGCCCCATGCTCGGGCAAGCCCACCATTTCCGCATCTATGCGCCCGAAAAGATCGATTACGCGGTGACCCGCTACACCAACGAAGCCAAGCGCCTTTATGGCGTGATGGACAGGCAACTGGCCAGCAGCAAATTCATCGCCTGCAACCAGTACACCATCGCCGACATCGCCATCTTTCCGTGGCTGCGCAGCTGGGAAAACCAGGGGATTGACTGGGCCGACTACCCGCACCTCAAGAAGTGGTTTGACCTGATCAGTGAGCGCCCGGCCGTCAAGCGCGGCGTGCAGGTGCTGGCAGACCTGCGCCGCCCCATCACAGGGGACAAGGAACGGGAAATCCTGTTTGGCAGCGCGCAATATCAGAAACGTTAAATTTCAAAAAAACAATTACCCAGACATTGCCGCCGCCGGGACCGCCTGGCTGCAGCATCTGGTGGATGTTGAATCGCCTGGCAAGTTGTCCCCGCGCCCTGTGGCCTACGCTGTGGATAAGGTCCGGTATAACTCGCCAAACCCGCGCCAGCATTGGGCTGGCGGAAGCTGCCTTAAAAACAGGCAGCAGCGGGTCCTCTGATTTTTCACCTCCGTCACGCCGCGCCCCCTCCCCGCCTCAGCACCATGCACAACCCCGCACGCAGCCACCCGGAGTTCGAGCAAGTCCGGCCGCACGACTACCCTACCCACCTGCGCGACGCCATCACCGATCTGCCTTCTTCGCCCGGGATCTACGTGTTCCACGGCGAAGAAGGCGACCTGCCGATCTACATCGGGAAAAGCATCAATCTGCGCAGCCGCGTTCTTTCCCACCTGCGCAATCCTGACGAAGCGCGCCTGCTGCGCCAGACCCGCCGCATCAGCCATATTTGCACGGCCGGCGAGATTGGCGCGCTGCTGCTTGAAGCCAGCCTGATCAAACAGCAACACCCCCTGCTGAACCAGAAGCTGCGGCGCAGCCGGCAACTGTGCGCCCTGCGTGTGGTGGACGGGCAACCTGAAGTCGTTTATTCCAAAGACATCAACTTCGCTACCGAGCCTTCGCTGTACGGTCTGTTTGGCAGCCGGCATGCCGCGCTGGAAGGACTGCGCAACCTGGCCGACCAGCACCGGCTGTGCTACGGCGCCCTGGGGCTGGAAAAGCTCAAACCCGGCCGCGCCTGCTTTCGCGCCATGCTGCACCAGTGCGCGGGCGTTTGCCGTGGCGATGAAAGCTCTGCGGCCCACCAAAGCCGCCTGTTCACCAGCCTGGACAGTTTGCGCGTAGCCTGCTGGCCTTTTCCCGGGGCCATCGGCCTGGTGGAGCGCTACGCCAACAAGGAGCGCCAGATCCACGTCATTCGCAACTGGTGCTATCTGGGCAGCGTGCGCAATAAGGCCCAGGCCCGCAAGCTCGACGTGGTGGCGGCGGGTTTTGACGCCGACGGCTACAAGATCCTGTGCCGGCCGATTCTCAGCGGACGGGCAGAAATCGTGCTGCTTTGATCCCCTGAACGCGTGAACACCGGACCTGCGCCCCGCAGGACCGACATCCAGGCCTTCAGCGCACCTTGCCCAAGGCGCGCAACACCTTCTGCGGCGTGATCGGCTGCGAGAACACATGGGCATCGAACGGCGCGATGGCGTCGTTAATGGCGTTCATCACCGCCGCCGGTGCGCCGGCCGTGCCGGCCTCGCCTGCGCCCTTGGCCCCCAGCTTCGAGGTGGCGGTAGGCGTCTGAATGTGGGCCACTTCAATATCGGGCATCTCGGCCGACATCGGCACCAGGTAGTCGGCCATGCTGGCGTTGATCATCAGGCCGCTGTCGTCGTACAGGCACTCTTCCAGTAGAGCACCGCCGATGCCCTGCACGATGGCGCCGCGCATCTGCTCGTCCACCAGCATGGGGTTGAGCACGCGGCCGCAGTCCTCCACCGCCCAGTGCTTGAGCAGCTTCACGAAGCCAGTGTCCGGGTCGACCTCGACATACGACGCCTGCACGCCGTTGGTGAAGATGAACGGGAAATCGCGCTGTGCGTAGTGGCGCGTGACCATGAGCTCGGGCGTGAAATCGGCCGGCAACATATCGGAGCGGAAATAGGCGATGCGGCCCAGCTCGGCCAACGGCAGCAGCTCCTCGCCCGTGGCGGCATCGACGATACGGTCGCGACGCACCGCCAGGGTGGCGCCCTCGCGTTTGAGGATGATGGCCGCCACTTTCACGATGTTCTCGCGCAGCGCCTGGCCGGCCAGCAGCACGGCTTCGCCGCCGATGCCCGCGCCGCGCGAGGCCCAGGTGCCGCCGCCGTACGGTGTCGCGTCGGTGTCGCCGGTGACGATGCGCACCTTGGCAATGTCCACGCCGACCGCGTCGGCTCCGATCTGCCGGTAGATGCCTTCGGTGCCCTGGCCCTGCTCGCCCACACCGACCAGCACGGTAATATTGCCCTCGGGGTCCAGCCGCGCGGTGGCGCCGTCCTGCGAGGCAATGCGCGCACCGCCCACACCGTAGAACGCGGCGCTGGGATTGGTCAGCTCGATCACGGTGGCAAAGCCGATGCCGCGGAAGATGCCCTGCTTGCGCAGCGCAGCCTGCTCGGCGCGCAACGCGTCGTAGTTCATGAGCGCGCGCAGCTTTTTCAGGCTGGCCTCGTGCGACAGGATCTCGAGCTTGATGCCCGAAGCGCCGGTTGTGGGGTACGCGTCATCCGGAATCACGTTGATCTCGCGGATCTTGAGCGGGTCCATGCCGATCTTCTGGGCCGCCAGGTCCACCAGCGCCTCCGTCACGGCACAGGCGATCGGGTGGCCCACGCCCCGGTACTGGCAGGTGGGCGTCTTGTTCTGGAACACCACGTTGAGCTTGGCGCGGTAGTGCTTGTGCTTGTAGGGACCACCTACCAGGTTCACCACCTGGTTGCCTTCGATGGCGCTGGTGCGCGGGAACATGGAGTACGGGCCGATGCCAGTCAGGTCCTCCATGTCGAAACCCAGTATCTCGCCGTCCCGGTTGACGGCGATCCGCGCCTTGATGCTGTGGTGTCGCGCATGGATGTCGCTGGTGAAGCTCTCCAGCCGGTCGGCCACAAACTTCACCGGACGGCCCAGCATGATCGACAGCGCCACGGTGGCGAAGTCATCGGGGTAAGCGTGCACCTTGATGCCGAACGAGCCGCCAACGTCCTTGCAGAGCACGCGGATGGCGCTGGCAGGCAGATCGAACTGGCGGCCGTACAAGTCCTGCATCATGTGCGGTGCCTGGCACGAGTGGTAGACGGTCAGGCGCTGCTCGGCCGGGTTCCAGTGCGCGATCTGCGCGCGCGGCTCCAGGGTCACGCCGGTGTGGCGACCGAACTCGAAATCGATCTCGGCCACCACCTCGGCCCTGGCAAAGGTCTCGTCCACGTCCCCCAC
>NZ_JADMJK010000074.1 GCF_018780625.1 Polaromonas sp.
CGGGCGACGCGTAAATGTTGTCCACCGGGATGTCAAAAAATCCCTGAATCTGGTCAGCATGCAGATCCATGGTCAGGATGCGCGTGACGCCAACGGCCTGCAGCATGTTGGCCACCACCTTGGCGGTGATGGGGACGCGCGCCGAACGCGGCCGGCGGTCTTGCCGGGCATAGCCAAAATAGGGGATCACGGCGGCAATCTGGTCGGCCGATGAGCGCTTGAGCGCGTCCACCATGATCAGCAGTTCCATCAGGTTGTCGTTGGTCGGCGCGCAGGTGGACTGCACCACGAACACGTCACGCGCCCGGACGTTTTGCTGAATTTCAACGGTGACTTCACCATCTGAAAAACGGCCCACATGGGCGGCGCCCAGTGAAATACCCAGGTGCTGGGCGATCTCTTGGGCCATGCTCGGATTGGCATTGCCGGTGAAAACCATGAAGTCGGGATGGTGCGTTTGCATGTGGGGCCCAGCTGCTGTCGCGCTTGAAGGTGGCTGAAATTTTTGCGGAATCAACATACGCACAAGAAACATACTGCAACGCGGACTTGGCAGTGAGTGCCGCTTGCGGGTGTTTCCATAAACAATCAGACCCGCACTACGCGGGTCTGAAGTTCATGCAAACTCGCGTTATGCGAGCCTGAAAATTTGGCAGGGGTGGAAGGAGTCGAACCTGCGAATGCCGGAATCAAAATCCGGTGCCTTAACCAACTTGGCGACACCCCTACACAGGACAGCTGTTGCTTGTGTAGCGCCGACTGAAACCAGCCAACACCGCTTGCCAACAACCAACCTATAAACTTTTCTCTAAATCCAAACTTGGAAGCGCAATTTCAAGAGCGGTGATTCTACCAACCGGCCAGAGGATGCGACTCCAAATTGCTGCATTTGCGAATAATCCAGTCGCTCGGGGCGTCCAAAAAATCAAGCTCATGCAGCAATGGCGCAAATACAGCACTTCCTGAGCCGGTCATTCGCCCATCAAGCTGTTGTGCTCTCAGCCAATCAAGTGATTGGTCAATCTGCGGACACATCTGTTGGGCGACCGGCTGCAAGTCGTTGTGGCCGAATTTAAAAATCTGACCGTTTGCATTTGCAGCGTAGCCTTGAATTCTAGCAGTTTCTGTATCGCGTTTTAGCCCTGGTGCCCCAAAAATCTCTGGTGTCGACAGCCCGGCGGGTGTTTTAACCACCAAAAAGCGGGCTGGCGGCAGCGTGAGGGGGGTAATTTTCTCGCCAATTCCTTCTACCCAGGCGTGTCCTCCCGACAGGAAAAACGGTACGTCTGCGCCCAGCGACAGGGCGATGGCGCGCAACTCGTCGGGTGGCAGGCGTACGCCCCAGAGGCGTTGCAGTGCCAGCAGGCAACTCGCTGCGTCGGATGACCCGCCGCCCATGCCCGCCTGCGACGGGATGCGCTTTTCAAGACCGATATGTACGCCCAAGGGGGTGCCGGTGGCTGCTTGCAAGGCCTTGGCCGCCCGCACGCTGAGGTCTTCCCCGGGCAGCGCTTGCGCCGCGGTGTCGCCGAGGTCGGCCCGGCTGATGCGCCCGTCATGGCGCAGTTCAAAGTGCAGCGTATCGCACCAGTCGATCAGCATGAAGACCGACTGGATCAAATGGTAGCCATCGGGCCGGCGCCCTGTAATGTGCAAAAACAGGTTGAGCTTGGCGGGCGCCGGTACGTCGTACAGGGCTTTCAGGGGCCGGAGAACAGGTGATGAAAGGGCGGGGCTGCGCATGCTCTAAATTTACTGATCCAGTATGACGCGAAGCTCGGCCTGCGGCGCAGGTTGTGCGCGTCTGGCCAGGATTCGGCCTTCGCTGTGCCTGGACAGGTCGGCCGACCAGCCGCTCACGTTGGCGTTATCGCCCTGTAGCCAGGCGAAAAGCGCACCCAGCGGAATAGCTGCGCCGGTGGCTTGCGCCATCAGTGCATCGACCGATGAAAAGCGCTGGGTCTGCTGGCTACCCGAGTCAAGCGTGGCTTCAAGCGGGGTCCAGCGCAAGATGCCCAGCACATTGCCCAGGGGGCTGATCAGCGTCAACTCGCCCCGCTCCGGCTTGCCTTTGAGTTCAAAGCTGGCCGAAAAAGACTGCGCGGGCTCGCTCTGAACTTGCAGGCTGATGCGGCCCATCCAGAAATTATTTTTTGGATCGTTTGCGCCTGTAGTCAAAGGAGGGCGGGCACAACCAGCTATTAAAATAGTAGCAAAAAGAAGGGTGAAAAAAAACAGCGCACGCAGGCGGGTTGAAGAAATCAAGGGGCAGTTACCGGGTTACAGTTTCACGCGAAGCCGTTTGAGTGTCTCAAGCAAGGTCTCGTTGTCAGGATTGATGAGCATGCCTTCTCTCCAGAGGGCCATTGCACGGTCTCGCTGGCCCACGGTCCAGAGCACTTCACCAAAATGAGCAGCAATTTCTGCGTCGGGCTTGGCCTTGTAAGCGGCTTCAAAAATCCGGATGGCCTCGGCGCTATTGCCCATGCGGAATTCGACCCAGCCCAGGCTGTCCTTGATGAAGGGATCAGAGGGTGCGTATTCCAGCGATTTTTGTATCAGCGCCTTGGCCTCTGGCAAACGGATGTTGCGATCTGCCAGCGAATAGCCAAGGGCATTGTGCGCGTGGTGGTGGTCGGGCTTGTACTTGATGACCTCGCGCAGCAGCCGCTCCATGTCATCCAGGCGCCCCAGTTTTTCTGCCATCATGGACTGGTCGTAGAGCAGGTCTGTGTCATTGGGCGTGGCCGCGAGGGCCTTCGCGAGCAGGTCGTAGGCCAGCTGGTACTGCTTGAATTCCCTGAGCAGGCCAATTTCGGCGTTCAGTTTGAGCCGCGCATCTTCGGGGCTGCGTTCCGGCAGTTGGCGAATCAGCTGGCGGCCTTGTTCCAGCTTGCCTTGACGCGCCAAAATGGATGCCCGCCGTGTTTGTGCTTGCGCAAGGGCTGACGAATTCTCGATCTTGTTCAGCCAGTTTTCGGCGGCGGCGTAGTCCTTGCGCGTTTCGGCAATCTGTGACAGCGTGAGGTAGGCCTGAGCCAGGCCGCGCTTGTTTTCTTCCTCCTGTGGTGCCTGTTGGTTGACCAGGGCGATGTAGCGCTCCAGCGAAGTCTGTGCCAGCGCGGGCTGGTTGTCCTGCAACTGCAGGGAGCCCAGAACCAGCCAGCTTTCCGGGAAATCGGGTTTTTCACGTGTCACGATCTGCAACTGGGCGGCCGCTTCGGCGTAGCGCTGCTGGTCCAGCAGGGCGCGCGCGTAAGCCATGCGCAATTCAGGCCGGGCCCCAGGGGTGCTTTCCAGGTGCTTGCGCACCAGGCTTTCCGCTTCGGGCAGCTTCGGGTCCATGGTTTCCAGCGCGACCAGCACGGGGCCTTCTGCTTGTGGATCAGCCGCCTGACCGCGTTTTGCTGCAGCGAGCGCGCCCTCCAGGTCGCCCGCCAGCCCGCGCATGCGTCCCACGGCGGTCCATGCCGCGCTGGCGGTTGATGGGCTCTTCAGGTAGTCGGCCAACGCTTGCTCGACCACGGTGCTGGCCAGCTTTTTGTCACTGACGCGTGCATAGGCCCGCGGCACCGCCGCCAGAGCCAGCGGTCGCTCGACATCCGGTGCCAGTCCAATTTCCTGCTTTAGCGGCTCAATGGTGTCAGTGATGCGGTTCAGGGCAATCAGGATTTGCAGCACGTAACGGTTGGCTTCGCGTGAAGCAGGCTGCGCCTGCTTCCAGGCCATTGCGGCCTGCAGCGATGCCTCGCCAGAGCGCGACTGCAGCGCTATGTCGGTCGCCCGTTTGTAAAGCTGGGGGTCGCCGGTTTTTCGGGCCGCATCCAGCATCAGGGCAAAGCTCGCGGCGGGCTCCTCTTCTTGCAGGGTGATCTCGCCCAGCAGCAATTGGTAGAAAAGTGCGCTGTCGAGTCCCGAGGACGGGGCTGCCGCCAGCGCGGCCTCTGCCTCGGCGAGCCCGGATGGCGCAGCCGGCTCTGGTGCAGCAGTCTGTGCCAAAACCAAGGGGGCGACAAGCCACAGGTAGCCAAATGCAAGGCCAAGTTTTTTCTTCATCGGGCCATGATAATTGAAGCTCCGGCGGCGTGCTTTTCACCATGGTCTTTCAAGACTTACCTTGCGCTGCGGTCCTGTGCCGATGTTTGTTGACCCAAATCATGATCCTATGCCTGAACTGCCCGAAGTAGAAGTCACCCGCCTGAGCTTTGCAGGCCGCATTGCTGGCGCCCGCATCGAGGCGGTGTCCCTGGGCAAACCCTTGCGCTGGCCGCTGGGCTGCCAGGTTCAGCAGCTCGAAGGCCAATGCGTGCTGGGCGTGCGTCGCCGCGGCAAATATTTGCTGATTGATCTGAGTGGCGGCTTGTTGTTGATGCACCTGGGCATGTCCGGCAGCGTCAGCTTTGGCGCGGGCCTGCCCGCTCCGGGCAAGCATGACCACTTTGAAATGGTGACCAGCCTGGGCACCTTGCGCCTGAACGACCCGCGTCGCTTTGGCGCGGTGGTGTACGCCAGCGGTGAAGGTGACCCCATAGCGCACAAGCTGCTGGGCCGGCTGGGTGTGGAGCCGCTCAGCGAGGCTTTCAATGCCATTGAATTCCACCAGGCCCTGCAGCGCAGGCAGACGGCCATCAAGCAGGTTCTGCTGGGTGGGGAGGCGGTAGTGGGCGTAGGCAATATCTACGCGTCCGAGGTATTGTTTTTGGCCCGTATCCGTCCCACCACCAGGGCGGCTCGTATCAGCAAGCCGCGTGCTGCGCTGCTTCATCGTGCGATCCAGAACGTATTGACAGAGGCCGTGAAAAAAGGAGGCAGCACGCTGAAGGACTTTTCGAACGCCCAGGGCGAGGCGGGTCATTTCCAGCTTGATGCCATGGTCTATGACCGTGCTGGCCAGCCCTGCCGGGTATGCATGACGCCGATCAAGAGCATGCGTCAGGGCCAGCGATCCACCTTTTACTGCAGTCATTGCCAAAAGCCGTGAGTGCGCCTCTCGCCCTGGCAGCCCTTGCTCTGGGCGGAGGCAATGCTATATTGGACAAGGAAATTTTTATGGACAGACCGATGTCTTTTAACGAACAGTTCGATCATTATGGCGAATGGCGGCGGGAATTCGCGCTTCAGCTAAAACGGCTCTCCCAATGGATGAAAGACCATAGCCTGCTTGACGCGGCGGTCGAGGAGCGTTTGCTGCGACTGGAGTTGCAGGTGCGTTCCGACAAGATCATGGTGGCTTTTGTGGCGGAGTTTTCGCGCGGCAAGTCCGAGTTGATCAATGCCCTCTTTTTTGCAGGGTACGGCCGCCGCATCATGCCCGCGAGCGCTGGCCGAACCACGATGTGCCCGACTGAACTGGGTTACGACGCCGATGTGCCGCCTTGTCTGCGCCTTTTGCCCCTGGAAACGCGTTTGCAGACACAGGCGCTCATGGAGTGGCGTAACGTGCCCGAAAAGTGGACGCGCGTTGACCTGGACGTGAACGACCCGGCCCAGTTGGCCCAGGCACTGGAGAAAGTGGCTGAAGTCATCCATGTCAGCCAGGACGATGCCCGGGCCTTAGGGCTCTGGCACGATGACAGTCCGCAAGACAACCCGCCGGTCAGGGCCAATGGCCTGGTTGAAGTGCCTAAATGGCGTCATGCGCTGATCAACATTGCACATCCCCTGCTCAAGCAGGGGCTGGTCATTCTTGACACGCCAGGCCTGAACGCCATTGGTGCCGAGCCTGAACTGACGGTCAGTCTGATTCCCCAGGCGCATGCGGTGGTATTCATACTGGCGGCCGATACCGGAGTGACCAAGTCAGACCTTTCCATTTGGCGTGAACATCTGGTCACCGAAGGGGGGGGGACTGAGACACGTCTGGTGGTACTGAACAAGATCGATACGCTGTGGGACGCGCTGAGCACGCCCGAACAGGTGCAGGCGCAAATTGACAAGCAGATTGCCACGTCGGCCGAGACTCTGGGCTTGCCTTGCGAGCAGGTGATTGCAGTTTCAGCGCAAAAAGGGCTGGTCGCTAAAGTCACCGGGGATCAGGCCCTGTTGCAGGCCAGCCAGCTACCAGCGCTTGAACTGGCGCTGGGCAAGGGTCTGATGGGACAGCGCCAGGATATTTTGCGTTCGGCCGTGGCGGCCAGTATCCATGCGCTAAAAATCGAAGCTGGGAGAGCCATCAACATGCGCAGGCGGGATCTTGCCGAGCAGTTGCTGGAGTTGCGCAGCCTGAGGGGGAAAAATATTTCGGTCATCAGGCATATGCGCAGCCGCATTGAGCAGGAGAAGGCCGAATTCGACGCCAGTGGCACCAGAATATTTGCAGTGCGCTCGATCCACTTCAAGCTGTTGCGAGAAGTCATCGATCTGCTCAGTACGCCCACGCTCAAGGCCGAACTGGCGGAACTGACCCGCGCACTCAAACAGCCAGGAATCAAACTGGGCGTGAAGAAAGCCTACGGCCAGACTTTTGTGTACCTGCGTGAAGGGCTGCAGAAGTCTCAAGCCCTTTGTGGTGAGATCCACGCGATGCTGGCCTCGTCCTTTCGCGAACTCAATGCGGAGTTTGGCTTTTCGCTGCAGGCGCCGGTGCAGCCGGATCTGGCACGCTATGCGCGTGACCTGGAATTGATAGAGCAAAGCCACCTGCGGTATCTCGGGGTTGGCAATTTAATGAAACTTTCCCGAGCGGACTTCTGCGAACGGCTGATGCGTGCCCTGGCTACCCGCCTGCGAGTGGTGTACGAGTCCGCGCTGGGCGAGGTGGAACTCTGGAACAAGTCGGCAGCTTCTCAACTGGACGTGCAATTAAGGGAGCGGCGACGCAATTTCGGACGCCGTCTTGACGCCATTGAGCGTATTGGGCAGGCGGCCTCCGGCCTTGATGACCGGATTTACGAAATTGATGACCAAGAGCAAGTTCTAAATGAACTGGATGCCAAATTGGCGGCGTTGACGTCGCTCCTGACAAGCGCGCCACTCCCCTTTGCAGCGCACAGTGCGACTGCCCCAGCCCCGGTCCGAGCGGCCATACCAGAGGCTGCGTGATTTTGGCATTTTCCAGCCCCGCACCAGTCGACCTTGCACAGAACGACCAGCCCGCATTGCGGGGAGGTCGGCAGCCCGCGATACAGCCAAGTGATCTCTCCGCTTTTTCAAGCGAAGTAGCAAGCTGGCAAAAGACGCACGGGCGTCACACGCTGCCTTGGCAAAACACGCGCGACCCCTACCGTGTCTGGTTGTCTGAAATCATGCTTCAACAGACCCAGGTTGCCGCTGTCCTTGATTACTACGCCCGGTTTTTGCAGCGATTTCCCACCGTGAGCGACCTTGCAGCGGCAGGACAAGACGAGGTGATGGCCTTGTGGAGTGGTCTGGGTTATTACAGCCGTGCACGCAACCTGCATCGCTGCGCACAAGACGTGATGGCGCTGCACGCAGGGCAGTTTCCCCCTACGGCGCAACAGCTTCAATCTTTGCCAGGTATCGGGCGCTCAACGGCCGCGGCCATTGCATCCTTTTGTTTTGGAGAACGCGTTGCCATTCTGGACGGCAACGCCAAGCGCGTTCTTGCGCGGGTGATTGGCTTTTCTGATGACCTGGCGCATGGCGCCAATGAGCGTGCGCTCTGGGACCTGGCGACAGGCCTGTTGCCAGACCAGCACCAGGATTTGCTGCAAACCATGCCGCGTTATACGCAGGGCCTGATGGACCTGGGGGCGACCATCTGTCTGCTCCGGCAGCCGCAGTGTCTGTTGTGCCCGGTACAAAAACTGTGCCGCGGCTTCGCAACAGGAGAGCCCGGCAACTATCCTGTCAAGACACGAAAACTCAAGCGCAGCGCGCAGGCGCTGAGCCTGCTGTGGGCGCGAAAGCCAGACGGCGCGGTGTGGCTTGAAAAGCGTCCCGCGTCCGGAATCTGGGGCGGACTCTACTGCCTGCCGGTGTTCGAGAGCGATGATCTCCTCAAAGCGCATCTTCCCCCACCTCTGCATGCCCGACTAGAAGCGCTGCCTCATTTTGTTCATGTGCTGACGCACAAGGATTTGCACCTGTCGCCGTGGGTGGCAGGCTTTACGCCCGGTCAGGCCATGCCGAAGGCCACCTCCCCGGATGGCGCAGCGGGTGCGTGGTTTGGCCCGCTTGCCTGGCCGGGCTTGGGCTTGCCAGCACCCATTCGCAAGCTGCTGGCGCAGGACACCTGTATTTGATGCTGGCGGCGACTAAATAGTCGCGGTTAGTCGGTTAGTCGATCAGCGGGCATCGAGTTCGCGGTGCCGTTTCAGCGTGTGCCAATGCGGGCTGAATGCAGTAGCCAGCTTTTCTGCAAGATAGACCGAGCGGTGCTGGCCCCCCGTGCAGCCAATGGCCACGGTAACATAGCTGCGGTGGTCGCGTACCAGCGCTTTCAACCAATGGCTCAGGAACTGTTCAACGTGGGTAAACATGTCACCCACTTCTGACTGAGCCTCCAGATAGTCCACAACCGCTTGATCCCGTCCGGTCTTGTCGCGCAGGTCGGGCTCGTAATGCGGGTTGGGAAGCATCCGTACGTCAAACACATAGTCTGCATCCAGTGGCACCCCGCGCTTGAACGCGAATGACTCGAACACCAGCGTCAGCTGGGTGGGCGGTGCCTCGATCAATGACTTGACATAGCCCTGCAACTGGGAAGGACGGATCATGCTCGTGTCGAGTACGTGGGCCTGCTCGCGCATGTCGCCAAGCAGTTCGCGCTCCAGTTCGATGGCGTCAACCAGTGCCCTGTGCTGGTCGGTGGCGTTGGGACGCGACAGAGGATGAAGCCGACGGGTTTCCGAGAATCGTCGCACCAGCGTCTCGGTGTTGGCATCCAGAAAGAGCGAGTGCACGGTGACGCCTTGCTCCTCCAGTAGTCGAAGCTGCCGCAGTTGCTGGGGTACAAGCGGCAGCGAAGTGGCGCTCCGAACGTCGATCGCAATCGCCACCTTGCGGGCGCCATCTTTTTGTTCCAGCGCAATAAAAGGCATCAGCAACTCGGGTGGCAGATTGTCCACACAGTAATAGCCGGCATCTTCCAGCGCATGCAGGGCCACGGATTTTCCGGAGCCCGACATGCCGGTAATCAGCACCATTTTCAAATCCGTCATCAGTGTCCCAGCATTTCTTTAGCGTGTGCGAGTGTGGTTCCAGAAAGTCGTTCTCCCCCCAGCATACGGGCGATTTCGGCGACGCGCTGTTCGCCATGGACATGTTCCACGGTGCTGAGGGTTCTGCCTTTTTCAGTGTGCTTGGCCACCACCAGATGCTGGTCAGCGCAGGCGGCAACCTGGGGCAAATGAGTGACGGCCATCACCTGCCGGTCTTTACCCAATTGCTTCATCAGGCGGCCAACGGTTTCAGCCACAGCGCCGCCCACACCCGAATCAACTTCATCAAAGATCAGTGTCTGTGCCTGGCCAAGCTGGCTGGTGGTCACTGCGATGGCCAGGGCGATACGGGACAACTCGCCGCCCGATGCCACTTTGCCCACAGGCCTTGGTGTGCTGCCGCTATGGCCCGCCACCAGAAATTCGGGCTGTTCAAGCCCATGCTGGGCGGGCTGCTCCAGGGGGGCAAGGGCCACCTCAAACTTGCCGCCCTGCATGCCCAGGCCTTGCATGGCCTGGGTGATGGATTTGGCCAGCAGGGGCGCCGCCTGGCGGCGGGATTGGGAGATGCGACCAGCTTCCTGCAGATAAGCGGCTTGGGCCTGGCCCTCGTTTTTTTCAAGTTGAACCAGGTCTGCTGCCTCGTCGAGCTTTTGGAGCTCACTCTGCCATAAAGCCAGCAAGTGGGGCAACTCGGCAGGGCTGCGCTTGTAGCGCCGTGCCAGACTGACCCAGAGTGCCAGCCGCTCGTCAAGTTCCGCCAGCCGCTGCGGCTCCAGCTCGGCATGCCGGGCGTAGCTGTGGAGTGAATGCACGGCATCTTCTATCTGTGCAAGTGCACTGTCCAAAACCTCAACAAGCCCTTTGAATTCGGGTTCTATCCGCTCCTGATTTTGCAGTGCGGAAATGGCGCGGCCAAGCAGGGCGGCTGCGTTGCTATCGGACTCCTGCAAAAAGTCCACGGCGTTTTGTACGGCCTCACGCAGGGCTTGCGCGTTCGACAGGCGACCGTGCTGGGCGTTGAGTTCTTCCCATTCATCCGCACCGGGCGCCAGCTTGTCCAGTTCGCCGATTTGCCAGGCCAGGCGTTCACGCTCCCGCTGGAGGCTGTCTTGTGCGTTGCGGGCTTGCATCAGCGTTTTTTGGGTCTCGCGCCAGGCTTGCCAGCGCCGCGACAGCTGCTCGGTGGAGACCGCCGCATAGGAGTCCAGCAGGCCTCGCACGGCATCAGGGCGGGTCAGGCTCTGCCATGCATGCTGGCCGTGAATATCCACTAACTGGCCTGCGATGTCCCTGAGTTGCGCTGCAGTTGCCGCGCTGCCATTGATCCAGGCCCGGCTCTTGCCTTGCGCGTCGATCGTGCGCCTGAGCAGCAAGCTCTCGCCCGCCTCGAAGCCGCCCTGTTCGAGCCGCTGTTCCAGGCCTGCAGGGTGGTCAAATTCCGCACTGATTTCGCAGCGCGGAGCACCTTCGCGCACTACACCGGCATCGGCGCGTGCGCCCAGTACCAGTTGCAGCGCATCAATCAATATTGATTTTCCCGCTCCAGTCTCACCCGTGAGAACCGTAAATCCACCCGACAAATTCAGGTCCATTTCGTGAACGATCACGAAATCTCGCAAAGAAATGCTTTTGAGGCTCATAACTTAAGTCCTGGTCAGGTTCAGAGACAAGCTCAGGCCACGCCTTCGTTCCAGTGGAGTTTCTTGCGCAAGGTATCAAAGTAGCTCCACCCCTTGGGGTGTAAAAAGCGCACCTGATACTCTGAGCGCCTGACAGTAATCCGGTCGCCGTGCTGCAAGCTGGCCAGCGACTGCATGTCAAAATTGGCGCTGGCATCCCGGCCCGACACTATTTCAATAGCGACTTCCCCGGAGTCTGAAAGCACGATGGGCCTGTTCGAAAGCGTGTGTGGCGCAATCGGAACCAGTATCCAGCCCTCAATGGACGGGTGCATCAAAGGGCCGCCTGCAGAAAGCGCATAGGCGGTAGATCCGGTGGGCGACGCGATGATCAGGCCATCTGCGCGCTGGTTGGCCACAAAACGGCCATCGACTTCCACGCGAAGCTCGACCATTCCCCCGGTCGCGCCCCGGTTGACCACCACGTCATTCATGGCCGTGGCGCTGAACACGCACTGGCCGTCGCGCACCACCCTGGCTTGCATCATCCAGCGCCGATCTTCCTCGAATTCCCCGTGCAGCATGGGTTCGAGCGTCTCCCGGTATTCCTCGAATGCGATGTCGGTGATAAACCCGAGCCTGCCCTGGTTGATGCCGACCAGTGGAATGCCCGACTGGGCCAGCTGCCGCCCGATACCCAGCATGGTCCCGTCGCCGCCCACCACCAGCGCCAGATCGCAGTGTGCTCCGATCCCGGCCACGTCAAGCGTGGGAAACTGGTGAAGGCCGGTGTTGGTTGCGGTGTCTTGTTCAAGCACAACCTCGCAGCCCTGTGTGCCTAGAAAGTGCGCAATGCCCTCCAGCGCGGAGCGGGATCCTTGGGCTTGGTACTTGCCGATCAGTGCGACATGGCGGAATTGCAACTTCATCGCCAAATTACATCACAACCTGGTGGCCGAAGCTTCGTAGAATGTGTCCATGCTTGATGCCCGTGCCCGGTTGTTGTTGAAAGCGCTCGTTGAGCGCTACATTGCTGATGGCCAGCCGGTGGGCTCACGCACGCTCTCCAAAGCCTCCGGCCTTGATTTGTCGCCCGCCACGATCCGCAATGTCATGAGCGATCTGGAGGATCTTGGCCTGATCGTCAGCCCGCACACCTCTGCCGGACGCATTCCCACAGCCCGGGGCTACCGCCTTTTTGTCGACACCATGCTGACCACGCAGCGCGACCCGCTGTCAGCGGCAGGCCGCTTCACCACACCCAGGCTTGCGCCCGATCAGCCGCAGAAGGTATTTAGCAACGCTGCCCATATGCTGTCCAGCCTGTCGCAGTTTGTGGGGGTGGTCATGGCGCCCCGCCGCACGTCTGTATTCAGTCATATCGAGTTTTTGCGGCTTTCTGAAAGGCGTTTTCTTGTGATCATCGTCTCGCCCGACGGTGATGTGCAAAATCGCGTGATCTTTACCGAATCCGACTACACCCAGTCCCAGCTCGTTCAAGCTGCCAATTTTCTTAATTCGCACTATGGGGGCATGGCCATTGAAGAGGTGCGCGAACGGCTGAAAAACGAGGTGGACGCGCTGAGGGGTGAAATTTCCGGTTTGATGCATGCGGCCGTTCAGGCCAGCTCCGAAGCGATCGAGTCGCGTGACGAAGTTCTTGTCTCGGGGGAGCGCAACCTGCTGGCCGTGAGCGAGTTTTCAAGCGATATGGGTAATCTGCGCAAGCTTTTTGACTTGTTTGAGCAAAAAGCGCAGTTGATTCGCTTGCTTGACGTTTCCAGCCGCGCGGAAGGTGTGCGCATCTATATTGGCGGCGAAAGCGAGGTCATTCCCTACCAGGAACTGTCCGTGGTGACCGCACCTTACGAGGTGGATGGTCAGGTCGTTGGCACGCTGGGCGTGATCGGCCCCATGCGCATGCCCTACGAGAAAATGATCCAGATTGTCGATATCACGTCCAAACTGGTCAGCACGGCCCTTAGCCATAGCAAGTAGGCCCTTACAATCTGGTTGTTGTTGGGGGGCGTTAGCTCAGTTGGTTAGAGCAGAGGACTCATAATCCTTTGGTCCACGGTTCAAGTCCGTGACGCCCTACCATTCAACAAAAGAGGATCAGCGCAGCACCAGCACCGGCACAGTGCTGTGCGTGAGCACATGCTGTGTTTCGCTGCCAAGCAGCACCCGCTTGATACCCTTGCGGCCATGAGAAGCCATCACCACCAGGTCACATTTGTGCTTTTTTGCAGCGGCCATGATGGATTCCGCCACCAAGTCAGACCTGACGACGACGGCCTTGGCTTTGATGCCTTCCGCCTGGGCAGCCTGTTGCACGGCATCGACGACGGCCTGTCCTTTTTCGCTCCACTGTTTCTCGGTTCGCTCCACATCCTGCATTGAGATCGTCACGCCGCCTTCAAAGTAGCTGACGGGGTAGCGCGGCACGACGTACAACGCCACCAGATCCGCTCCGACTGCTCCTGCGAGATCGATCGCATTGCGCACCGCCTTTTTTGAAAGGGTTGAGCCGTCGGTTGCCACAAGAATGCGTTTGTACATGTTGGTTTCTCCGGGTTTGGTGTAACGGGATTTACAGTTTAGTCCAGTTTCGCGCGGCTACTCTCCACCGGATTTGATCCAACCCCCTGCCAACCTGCCTGCCAGAACGATGCCCGCCATCAGGCCCAGGACCGCTGCGACGCTGATGGATTCCCAGGGATGGCGGTGCATATACAGGTCGGCGGCGCGGCCCGCATGGCGCGCACGATCCAGAAGTGCATGCTCTCTGCTATCAAACTCGCGACGAGCCGTTCTCAGACTTTTTTCGAGCCGCTCTCGCGCATTGTTGAAGCCTTCATCCCCTCCTTGCGATGCGTGGCGAAGCAACTCTTCTGCGTCGTTAAGCAGGGTCTTGAAATCCTGCGCAAGTTGCGCCTGATTGTGACTGAGCGTTGTCCTTGCATCGTTCATACCATCTCCTTTGTGAAAGCCGATGCTTCAATCTATTGCAGCCCGCTCAGGAGAGGGTTGACAATTGTCAATCGTGATGTGGCGCTGGGGTGACTATGCGACCGAGCGTGAGGAACTGGCCAGGCGCAGGGCGCTCTGCCGCGTCAGACGCCTTCATCTGTGAGATGCGTCCTCCGCGTTTTCGAGGTGTCAGCGAGTACCCCCGTGACGTCAGCCAGGACAAGCCAGCGATGAACAGGTTTCAGCCTGCCTTGGCGGCGCGGCCTTCTTCCGAGCGAACCACCAGGACCGGTACGGATGCGAGCCGGATGATTTGCTCGGCGCCGCTACCCATCAGCATGCGCCCCACACCGCGGCGTCCGTGGGTTCCCACCACGACAAGATCGGCATTCCATTGCTTGGCGGCATCTGCGACCACTTCGGCCAGTCGGCCACCAAAGTTGTCAAACAGCATGTTGTCAGCCTCAACACCTGCCGCTTTGGCCATGTCCATGCCGTCATTGAGCACCTTGGTGCCGGCTTCTCGCATCACCGTGATGAGTTCACCCGAATACCCGCCGAATTGCTCGTAGCCGCTCAGGTAGGCCAACTCCTCAATGACGTGAACGAGTCGTACGCGCCCGCTTGAGTCCTTGGCCAGCTGCAGTGCCGCCACCAGGGCCTTGTTGGAAGTTTCGCTTCCGTCGACAGGAACGAGGATTCGCTTGTACATGGTCAATCCCTTTTGTAGTTATTTGACAGATTCAGTGTGGTGGATCGCAGGACCGAGCATGTTGAGGTTTGTCAATGATGTTTGTTGACGCGGCGCAAGACATGAATATTGCACACGGGTAATAGTATGCCAATGATGTTTCGCCTATTCCTGTTGACTATCGTTGCGGCATCCGTCGCCCTTTCTGCGTGTACATCCTTGCTGCCACGCAGCAGCAGCCGCACACCAGGAAATTTTGCCAATTTTGAGTCGGCCAGGGATGCCGTGCAGCGGATCGTTCCGCTTGAAACCCGGTTTTCGGAGCTCAAAGAACTGGGGTTCGATCCCGATGCCGGTTCCAACGTCACCTTGATTCCTTATCCCGACGTCGTGGCGCGGCTGGCGCCATATCCGGCCCTGACGCTGCAGCAATTGGACCCGGGTGTCAGAAAGTGCGTGGAGGACCAGGCTGCATGCCGGGGTTACCTGTTCCACTTCGAGCGGCAGGGTCGGCGCCGAACCGGGAGCTTCTGGCTGGATTTCCTGAACATTCGCCGCGTCACGGAAGTCACGGGGTGGTCGTTTGACGCATTGGTCATCGTCAGCAACGGTACCGTGTTGTTTCGAAACTTTGCAGGGCAGCCGCAGATCGACCGTTTCGAAAGACAGAGCAATCCGCTTGGACCACTTCAGCCCGCTGGAGAGGCTGCCGGGGCACTCTTGAAGCGCTAGCCAGCCCTCGTTGTCGCCTGCCTCTTTCCCATGGCAAGAATCGACCTTGTTCCATGTGGTTCCGCTACCGCTGCGTTGCAACCCCAGTGCATGACGCGCGCCAGGCGTGCGTCATGGCCTGAATGGCAAACAGCAAAAAATGGTCGAAATGGAAATTTCGGCGAAAACTTCAATCAATGGCTTGGCTTCGAAACAAAAAGTTTGTCCAGACGGGCCTGAGAACGGCTGCCTGGACAATGCCCGCTTCCTGGAAAGCGGGTTGGTACGTGGTACTTTGGGAAAAAACAGGTTTGCAATCCGGTAGTTGCTGTATGTAACTATCAATGCTAATTGTATATTTGGTTCATTTCTGGAGATATTTCCGTAGCAATGCTTCTGAATTTATTCTAAGGTTGATGCGTATAGGGTAATAGGTCAAAGTTTTCTGTATCAGTCAGCAAAAACCGATAGAAGCGATATCCCCACCAAGAAATGGCTGAGAACACTTGGCCTGGATGGGGACTAAGAGTTTCAGGAGGAATTATGGAAAGTCGCATCCGGTCTAACGTCGTTGCCAGTTCGCCAATCAATTTTGGTGCCCGTCCGGCGGGGCAGTACTTTTTTGGGCCACGCACAAGCGGGAAAGAGTCGCCGATGGGTGCGTCGATTTTTCAGCTTAAGACAGTCGACAAAGAGCGTGCTGGTGGAACGCTGCAAAACCTGACCGATCTTGCGTGGATCCATGACGAACGCGGCGCCTTCGCGTCTGCGAGCAATACTATTCTTGAAGTAGAAAAAACCCGCGTGGCGCGCGAGTTGCACGACGAGCTTGCACAGCCCCTGACCGCGTTGAAGATGGACGCGGTATGGGTGCGCGATAACCTGGCGCTTGCGCCCGAGCTTGCAGCGGCCAGGTTGAACGAGATGCTGGAGATGCTGGACCGTGCGGTTGCAGCTACCCGCCGCATCGCGTCAGACTTAAGGCCACTGCTGCTGGACGATTTAGGCCTGGTGCCCGCCGTCGAATGGTTGGTGAGCAAATTCACCCAGCGCTCGGGGGTGGTTTGCACGCTTTCGGTGGACGAAGCGCTGGAGTTGTCGGAACCCTATGCGACGGCGATGTTCCGGATCGTTCAGGAGTCCCTGGCGAACGTTGCCAAGCACGCTGGCGCATCAGAGGTCGCTGTGCGTATTGAAAAATCGCGGGGCGCGGTCACGCTGGCCGTTCGGGACAACGGCTGCGGATTTTCGCCAGCGACGCCGCGCAAGCCCCAGTCGCTGGGCCTTCTGGGCTTGCGCGAACGGGCACATTTGCTAAAGGGCAAGATCGTCATCGAGAGCGCACCGGGGCAAGGGACCTGCATCCGGGTGTCTATTCCGCTGGCGCCAGCGGGTACGGCCTGATGATCAGGATCCTGATTGCCGACGACCATGCCATCGTGAGGGAGGGGCTCAAGCGCATTGTTGCTTTGGCTGACGACATGGAGGTGGTCTGCGAGGCTGCCGACGGAACGGAAGTGATGCAGCGCGTGCGAGACTCCGTTTTCGAAGTCATGGTGCTGGATCTGTCCATGCCTGGGCGATGCGGAATGGAACTGATCAAGATGGTCCATGCCGAAAGACCCAAGCTGCGCATTCTTGTACTCAGCATGCATCAGGAGTTGCAGTACGCCGTGCGCGCCATCAAGGCCGGCGCCAACGGCTACCTTACCAAGGAAAGCGCACCGGAACAACTGGTTCAGGCCCTGCGCCGTATTGCGGCTGGCGGTGCCTATATCAGCGCCGAGGTGGCCGAACAATTGGCCTTGGGCGCCATGCCGGGCGGGGTCGCCGCAGCGCACGAAACACTATCGGACCGGGAGTTCGAGGTGTTCGGTCTGATTGTGGCCGGCCACTCGGTGACCAGCATTGCGGCGCGCCTGAATCTGTCGGTCAAGACCATCAGCACCCACAAGACCAACCTGATGCACAAGATGGGCCTGCAAAACCAGAGCGAGCTGATTCGGTACGCTATTAAAAACGGTGTAACCGATCCCCTGGATCTCTGATGGCGGTTGTAGCGGATCCATGGCTTGATTGACGTTTGTCAAGTGGTTAAGGGCTGGCCAGACTTAAGCTTGCCAGATTGAAAACCTGTTGATGGAGTCGGCCATGAATGCTTCCCTCACGCAGTTGCTGGTGCACCTTGACCCTTCGCCAAAGGTGGCGCAACGCCTGAAAGCGGCCCGCCAGATCGCCCAGGCCCATGGCGCTGCGGTGACTGCGCTGTACGCGGTGACGCCGAACTTTGTCGAACTCCCGTTTGCGCCTGAGATCGGGCCAGGCGTTGCGGCCAACCTGCGCGAGATCGACGACGAGTTGCGTGCAGGCGTGCGTGCCACGTACGAGCAGTCGCAAAAGGAAGCCGGTGTCCCGATTGAATGGGCCGAGGTTCGCGATGATCCGGTGACGGCCTTGTTTGCGCAGCAGGCGTTTTATGCGGACTTGCTGGTGCTGGGTCAGCACGATCCTTCCAGCACGACATCGAGCGGCGTCCCGGCTGATTTTGCCGAAAGTGTGATGGTCGCCAGCGGCAAGCCGGCCTTGATCCTTCCCTATGCAGGCATGCTGCCAGCGGTCATTGGCGAAACGGCCGTCATTGCCTGGAAACCTACCCGCGAAGCGGCGCTGGCCATCAGCGCAGCCATGCCTCTGCTGCAGCGCGCGCGGCGGGTTCATGTGCTGGTTTGGGGCGGTGAGGACGCTTGCGAAGACGGTCACCTGCTGAACCTGGACGGCTACCTCAAGCTGCATGGGGTGGATGCGGTGTGGCATCGCCACGGGGCCGAGCCCCAGGCATTGGGTGAGTTGCTGCTATCGCGCGTCTGCGATCTGGAGGCCGACCTGCTGGTGATGGGCTGCTATGGCCACAGCCGCGCGCGCGAGTGGGTTTTGGGCGGCACCTCCCGCACGGTGCTGCGCTCCATGACAGTGCCGGTGTTGATGGCGCATTGATGGCGGGGGGGCGGACTTCCTCGTCACGTTCCTGTCACAGTTCACAATCTTTCATAACCTGCGGCAAGCATCCGCGCCGCATGGCCCCGGCATACCGCCGCGTGATCGGTCGCGCAGCCAACATGCTTGTCCCCCACACTCGGATTTTTCTTAGGGCTTCTTCACGCTTCAGCGGCTTCGATCAGGACTTGTCTTAGGCCTGCTTTCAGCCGCCACCGAGACTGTTTTGCCGCGATCCCGGCGACAGTAGAGGCATGTTCTACCGCAATACCCCCGTCAAAGTTTTCCTGGTGGATGACTCGGTTCTGATCCGGAATCGCGTCGCCTCTATGTTGGCCGGCGACACGATAGACGTCGTTGGCCAGTCCCACACGCCGCAGGGCTCGATTAACGGCATTTTGGCCGCGCACCCGGATGTGGTGGTGCTGGATGTCCAACTGGAGGGGGGCGTTGGTCTTGAGGTGCTGCGCGCCATACGCCTGGCTGCCCCCGACATTGCCTTCGTGGTGTTCAGCAACAACGCCTGTCCCGCCTATCGCAAGCGCTATGCGGGTGAAGGTGCAAATGATTTTCTCGACAAAAGCACCGAATTCGACCGGCTGGCGCGCGCAGTTTTGAACGCCGCGCAGCAGACCACGCACTGATCTCCCAGAGTTAAAAAAGGAACACGCCATGTCCGCTACCCTCGAAGCTTTCGTTGCCCCTTCTCACCCTGCGGTTTTCCGCCAGGAAAGCGTCAGTCCCGTGCCGCTCAAGACGATGTGCTCCAGTTGCCATCTCAATTCCGTGTGCCTTCCCTGCGGCGTTGCGGGCTGTGACCTGCTGCGCATAGATGGTTTGAATTTCGGCCGACGCAGGATCAAGGTCGGGCAGACGCTTTACCGTGAGGGCGACCGCTTCCAGTTTATTTACGCGGTGCGTAGCGGCACCTTCAAGTCGAGCCTGATGCTGGCCGACGGGCGCGAGCAGATCAGCGGGTTTTACATGGCCGGCGAGTTGCTGGGCCTGGATGGCGTGGCCAATGGGGAGCACGCCAGCAGCGCGACCGCCCTGGAAGACACGGAAGTGTGCGCCATTCCATATGCACACCTCACCGAACTGGCCGCTGGAAACCCCGGGATGCAGCACATGCTCGGCCGGCTGATGAGCCGGGAGATCGTGCGGGAGCACAGCCTCATGGTGCTGCTGGGCAGCATGAACGCCGAGGAGCGGCTGGCCGCGTTCTTGCTGAATCTGTCGCAGCGGCTCAATGCGCGTGGCTACTCGGCCACCGAATTTCATTTGCGGATGTCGCGCGCAGAGATCGGCAGCTACCTGGGCATGACGCTGGAGACCGTCAGTCGCACCTTCTCCACCTTCCAGCAGCATCGCCTGCTCGAAGTCGACAAGCGCCACATCCGCGTGATTGACCTGGATGGGTTGAAGCGGGCTTTCGAGATACGCCTGCACTGACGGCGTGGGCCGCACCCTGACGCCTTGGGAGCCGACCATGAACTGCTGGCGCATCGCTGGTCACGCCGGCGTAGAACCATCATGAAACCCCCCTTGCTTGACATGGCCTGGCTGAACGAGCGTCAGGTCGTGACCCAGTCCGAGCTGGCACGGATCTGCGCCATGAGCAGGGCTGAATTGGACGAACTGGTGGACTACGGCGCCCTGGTAGCGCTGGTGCCTTTGAATGGCGCGCAGCCAGAGCGCATTTTCAGTACCGAGTGCGTCATGCCGCTGCGCACAGCCAGCCAGTTGCGCCACGATTTTGTGCTGGACCTGTTCATGGTGGCGGTGCTGATGGTGTACCTGCGCCGTATCGAGTCACTTGAGCAGCAAGTGCGGTCCTTGTCTGGCGCAATGTCCTGCGGCGTGAGCCGGTCATCTGGTGCTACCAAAAATATCTAAGTGTTTTAGGTGTTTTAGGCGCTCAGGGCGCACGTACCCGGACATTGCGGCCGTCGGCAAGAGCGGCGGGCGGATAAAGCACTACGGACTGGCCCGGTACCAGGCCTTGGCGCACCCACGCCATGGTGGTGTTGCGTGCAGCCACGTCCACCGCCTGCAGTCGCGCACGCCGTCCGTCCAGCCGGTACACGGCCATGCCGCCTGCATGGGGAAACAAGGCCCCGACGGGCACCTGCACCGCCTGTTCAACGCGGGCTGTGACGATTTTCACCCCGACGCGGAACCCGTCGCCCAGGGCCTGCCAGGCTTTTGTCGGCTCAGCAATATCGATCAGCACATTGACCCGTTGCTCCTCAATGCCCAGGGCGGAGACCTTGGTGAAGGCGGCGGGCTCCACGCGGCGAACCCTGCCTTCAATCGGTGGCCCGCCCCAGCGCTCAATCACCACCCGGTAGCCGGGCTGGGCCTGCACCGCGTCGGCGGTCAGCAACTCGCTCACCACCTCCATGTGCGCCGGGTCGCCTACGTCCATCAGGGCCGCGCCAGCGGCAATGGTCGCTTCGCTCGGCAACACCACGCGCAGCACCACGCCGCTGACCGGCGAGGGCAGGGCGAAGGGACGTGCGCCCTGGGCGATGGCCGTGGCCGCGGCAGGCATCAGCGCTGCGCTGGCCTGGGCCTGCTCTTGCCTGGCAATCTCGCGTTCGGCGTTGGCAATGTCGAGTTCGCGCCGGGCAGCTGTCACGGCCAGGCGGGTGGTGTCCAGGCGCGCTGGCGACACGAAGCCTTCACCGGCCAATTTTCCGGTGCGCTGCAATTCAAGCCAGGCCTCTTGCAGCGACACCTCGGCGCGCTGTATTCGGGCGCTGGCGCGTTCAACGCCTGCAGAGGCCGCTTTCAGCCGCGCCTGGGCTTCGCGCCGGCTGCGTTCATCGACCATGGGCGACATCACCGGCGTTAAAACCGCCACGGTGTCGCCAGCGGCCACGCGGTCGCCCTCACGCAGCGTCATGCGCGACAGCCGCGCCGCGACGGGTGCTGAAATGGTGTAGCGCTCTTTGAGGCGGGTGCGGCCGTCCTCTTCAATAAACTGCTCAAAGCGGGCCGTCGTGACCGTTGCTACCTCGACGTCAATGGCACGCGGGGAAAAGGCCCACGCCAGCACGGCGATTGCAGCGGCGGCGGCTGCAATCAAGGCCCAGGTTGTCTTGCTTGGCACTGGCTACTCCCTTGTCTTCAGTGACGCCACCATGTCCAGCCGGTCAATGCGGCGGCGCACCACCAAAGCGCTGGCCGCGCCAGCGCCAACCACGCACAGCGCGGCCCAGGCGTAGGTGCGGGGGCGTATCACGACCGGAAACAAAAACTGGTCCGACCGCATCAGCTCCACCAGCGTGTGTGTCAGCGCCCAGCCCAGGAACATGCCCAGGGGCAGCGCAACCGCAATGCCCAGCGCCAACTCGCCCAGCAGCAAGGTGGACACCTCGGCGCGGGTAAAGCCCAGCACCCGCAGGCTGGCCAGTTCCCAGCTGCGCTCGGCCAGCGCGATGCGGGCGTTGTTGTAGACCACGCCCACCGCAATCACGCCCGCAAACGCGGTGAGTATGGTGCTCATGATCAGGATGTTGCGGGCCGAGACTTCCTGCATGTTGCGCAGCATGGTGCCCTTGCTGAATGCCCCGGCCACGCGCGGCATGGCCTGCGTGGCTTGCAGCACCTGCGGCGCTGTTCCCCGTTCTACGGCGACGCTGAACAAGGATGCCACATCGCCGTCGCCCAGCAAACGGTTCAGCGCCTGCAGGTCCATGTAGGCGTTCAGGCCCATCATGTCGCGCACGGTGCGCTCCACGACCACCTGCCGCACCGGGCGCCGCCCCTCGCGTACTTCAACCGTCACGGTGTCTCCTGCGCGCAGGCCGAGCTTGTCGGCCAGCCGGTCCGTCATCAAGAGACCCTGCGCGCTGGGGCTGGTTTGCTTGCGGTCCACGTCAATGATCCGGCGAAGGTAGGGTGGCGCCGCATAGCCCTGAATCACGCCGCTCTCGCTGCGCGAACCATGCACAAAGCGCACCGCCACGCTGCGGCCGGGCTCGACTTGCAGCACGCCAGGGATGCGCGCCAGCGCCCGTGCGGCTGAAGCGTCCACCGGGTCGGTGGTCCACACCGCGATGTCGCCGCGCATGGCCAGGGTAAAGCTCGCGTCCACAATGACCTCAATCGCGTCACGAAAGAAGTTGCCCATCACGACAATCGCTACCGCGGCTGCAATGCCGCCAGTTGTCAGCGCCGAACGCAGGGGGCGGCGTTCGATGTTGCGCAGGATCATGCGCAGGCCCGGGGTGGTGCGCAGGCGGGGCAGGCGCTCCAGCAGCGACCTGCGGTAACGTCCGGGCGCCAGCGGACGCATGGCTTCGGCGGGCGCCAGCCGCACCGTGGCGGCGATGGCCGTCAGCGTTCCCAGCAGGGCTGTCACGGCCACAATCGCCAGGCTGCTCAGCACCAAGGGCGGCGCGACGCGGTGGATAAAGCTCGGGAAGTGGAAAAATTCAGCGTACAGGCCCGTGAGCAGCCCACCCAGCCAGTCACCCAGCCACAAGCCCAGCAGGTAGCCGCCCCCCACCATGGGCGTGACCAGCTTGAGGTAGTGCGCTGCGATGCTGCGGTTGCCGTAGCCCAGCGCCTTCAGCGCGGCGATTTGTTCGCGTTGCGTAGACACCAGGCGTGCTGCGACCACATGCACCAGAAAGGCCGCCACCGCCAGAAAGATGGACGGCAGCAGTGTGCCCAGCACGCGCTGCTCGCGGATTTCGTTGTCCAGCATGGCGTGCGACACCTGCTCTGTGCGGCCATGCGCCGGCAGCGCGCCTGCGGGGGCCAGCAGCCGGTCCAGCGCATCCACCACGGCGGGCCGGGAGGCCCCTGGTGCCAGCTTGAGTGCCACATGGTTGAACGCACCCGTCATGTTCATGGCGGCGGCCAGCGCTTCCTTGTCCAGCCAAAAAACGCCAAAAGCGCGAAGATCTGGCATGCCCCACAGGCCGGCAAAGATGTACTCGGGTGACAAGGCCACGCCCGTGATGCGAAGCACCCGGCGCTTGCCGTTGATGAGCGCGGTGACCTGCCCGCCCGGCCTGAGCCCATGCGCGGCGGCAAAGCCTTCGGATACCAGCGCCTCCAGCTCGCCGCCTGTGTCGGCACCTGAGCCGGGCAGCCTGCCCGCACGCAGCGTGACCAGGTTCAGCCGTTGCGGCTGGCTGCTGCTCAGGCCGATCAACTGCCCCACCACCGGGTCAGGGCTTCCCGTCAGCGTGACGCGCGCAACGGTTTCGACCGTCGTCTCGACCTCGGTCACGCCGGGTAGCGCGCGCAGCCGCTCCGACAGGCTGTCAGGCGCGCGCTTCAATGTGGTGAACACATCGGCGAAGCGCCCGGCCTCGTAGAAACGGTCGCGTGCCAGCGCCAGTGAATCCACCGCCGACAAGGTGGCCACAAAGCCGCCAATGCCGCTGGCCACCACCAGGGCAATGGTCAGGGCCTGGCTCCATAGAAGGCGCAGGTCCCTGAGCACTTTTCGGTCCAGGGCCTTCATGGTGTCACCACGACAGTTCGGCTGGCGTCAGGCGCCGCTCGGGCACCTCAATGCTGGCAATACGCCCGTCCACCAGCCGGATCACCCTGTCCGCCATGCCTGCGATGGCTGCATTGTGGGTAATGACCACCGCCGTGGTCCCCAGTTCGGTGTTGATTTTTGCAATGACCTCCAGCACCAGCTTGCCGGTGGCATAGTCCAGCGCGCCGGTCGGCTCGTCGCACAGCAGCAATTGCGGGCGTTTGACGATCGCCCGGGCGATGGCGACACGTTGCTGCTCGCCGCCCGACAACTGGGACGGGAAATGGTCGCGCCGGTGCGTCAGTGCCACCAGCGCCAGCGCCTCGTCTACGGGCATGGCGTCTGTTGCGATGTCGGTGACCAGGGCCACATTTTCCCGCACGGTGAGGCTGGGAATGAGGTTGTAGAACTGGAAAACAAAGCCCACGTGTTCCCTGCGGTAGCGGGTGAGGTCGTCGTCTGTTGCATGCGTCAGGCGGTGATCGAAAAATTCGACCTCACCGCTGGTCGGCACGTCCAGTCCACCCAGAATATTGAGCAGGGTGGACTTGCCGCTGCCCGACGCACCGAGCAGCACGACAAATTCTCCGCTGCGCACGTCAAGGTCAATGTCCCGCAGCGCATGCACTGCGGATTCGCCGCTGCCATAGGTTTTGCACAACGACCGGATGCGCAGCACCGTGGCGTCCGGCTGCCGCGCATCCGCCGTTGTCATGGGAAATGGCTCTATCGCTCTATTGGACCGCGATTTTCTTGGATGCGGTCGAGGCCTTCTTGGGCAACTCCAGCGTCAGCACGCCATCGGTGTATTTGGCAACCACCTTGCTGTCATCCACATCCTGGGCCAGACTGAAGGTGCGCGAAATATTGCCCCAGTAGCGCTCGCTGCGCAATACCTTGCCGCCGTTTCCCTTGGTCTCTTTTTCCCGATTGACTTCGGCGTCGATCTGCACCACGTTGCCGTCGATGCGCACGTTGATGTCTTCCTTTTTGACGCCAGGGATATCGGCCTTGACCTCGTAGGCGTTGTCTTTTTCAGAGACATCGACCCGCATTTTCAGCGCGGGTGTATCGGGCTCAAAGGCGACCGGGGCAAAGAAGCGGCGCAGGGCCGTGTCGAAAGTGTCGCTAATGCCGGGATCGAGTACACGAAGATTGCTCATGATGCGTTTCCTTAAGGTGGTTGACGAGAGTGGTGAGGGAGCGTCGGCGCATATCAGCTGCCGACCTCCAGTTTGTCCACGACGCGCGAGACACCGTGCGCCGAGAACGCTGCGCCGACGGCCGCATCGCGCTCCGCCAGCGAATGCACTTTGCCCCATAAGGTCACCACGCCACCTTCCACCTCGATGGTGATGTGCCTGGCTTCCCGCAGGGCTTGCCGTGTCAGTGCGGCCGTGATTTGCGCCCCAACGTCCTTGCTGCTGGCGCGGGGCTTGATGGTGATGCGGTTATACAAACCGCGCACACCTGCCAGTGGCCGGATGCACTGCTCGGCGCGGACCAGTTGGTAGCGCCAGTCCACCTCGCCGGTCAGCGTGACCCAGCCGTTTTCAACCTCAATCTGCACCTTGCCTTCCGGCACCATGGAATTCAGGCGCAAGGCACTGGCTGCAGCCTGCGCGATCTCCGAGTCGCTGCGTTTGTGCTCGGCCGCGAGCTTGACGTCCAGCTCCAGCGCAATGCCGCGTACGCCCTCGACACGGCGCACGGCGCGCTCCACCGCGTGCTTTTCGCCAAAGGTGTCCAGATGTCCGCTCAGGGTCACGACGCCGTCCTTGACCATGACGCCGATGCTCGCTGCGTTGATGGCTGGATCCCATGCCAACTCGTCGGTGACATCGGCCTTGAGTTGCATATCGGTTTTCATGCGTGGTGTTCCTTTGAAAAAGTCGACGGCCCTGCGGTGAGGTGCGTGGGCTTCAATATATTCAGCCTGCGCCGGGATGCCTTGATATTTCGCAAGTCGCTACCTCCCATGGCCAGCGGGCGCCGGGCGCTTGACCTGGCGCAAGGCCCGCACGTAAGCGCGGCCCGTCAGCTCAAGGAACAAGCACCGCAGCGCCGTTCACCTGGCCGCTGCGCAGGGCTTGCACGGCCCGGTTGGCGTCTTGCAGCGCAAAGGCCTGCACGTGAATTTGCAGAGGCAAATCGTTCACCAGACTGAAAAACGCGTCACCGTCCTGGCGCGTGAGGTTGGCGACCGACCTGAGCACGCGCTCTCCCCAGAGCAGCCGGTAGTCAAAAGCGGGGATGGTGCTCATGTGGATACCCGCGCAAACGACCGTGCCGCCCTTGCGCGTTGCCGCCAGCGCGGCGGGAACCAGCGCACCGACGGGTGCAAAGATCAGCGCCGCATCCAGCGCAACAGGTGGGAATGCATCCGAACTTCCCGCCCAGGCCGCACCCAGGCTTAGCGCGAAGCGCTGGCCCGCGCCATCACCTGCACGTGTGAAGGCATACACCTCCTGGCCCTGCGCGACAGCGATCTGGCAAATGATGTGGGCCGCTGCGCCGAAGCCGTACAGGCCCAGCCGGCGCGGCATGGCCTCTGCCGCAAGCCGCCAGGCGCGAAAACCTATCAGCCCGGCACACAGCAGGGGCGCTGCGTGGCAGTCGTCGTAGCGATCGGGAAGGGCAAAACAAAAGCGTTCATCGGCGGCAGCATACTCGGCGAAACCACCGTCGCGGTCGTAGCCCGTGAACACCGGGCGGTCGCACAAATTTTCCCGCTTCAGGGCGCAGAACGGGCAGCTGCCGCACGTCTGGCCCAGCCAGGGAATGCCGATGCGCTGGCCGATGGAAAAGCGCGTTGCCCGCGTCCCGCGCGCCACCACTTGCCCCACTACCTCGTGCCCGGGCACCACGCTGGTTTTGTGCGGCGGCAAGTCGCCGTCCATGATGTGCAGATCGGTCCGGCAGACGCCGCAGGCCAGCACGCGGACCACCACATCGTGTTCAGCAGCCCGTGGCACAGGTCTGGCCGCCCATCGCAGCGTTCGTCCCGACGGGTCCACAGTCATCGCAAACATGGAGGCTGGCAACATGCTGTCATGGTACGCAATTGCCTTGCCAGCGGCGCAAGAATGAAAACTTGCGGTTGACTTTTCTCAAATGCTAAGTGCGTTGCAAATGGCAGGATGACGGTGCGGGGCAGTTTGCCGCCGAACGAGGGTTTCAATGGCACTATCTGATTTCAGTGCGCGCGGGCACGCACCGGCGCCTATGGATTTACCGCTCAAGCTCTGGCTGGCCCGGCTGGCGCATGGCATCTCACCCGTATCGGTGGCGCTGGCCTACGCTGACTGGCTCACCCATTTAATGGTCTCGCCCTCCAAGCAGGCTGACATGGCTGCCAGCGCGGTGCGCAAGAGTCTGCTGGGCCTGCAATACGCGGCGCCCTATGCCATGCAGGGCGAGTGCGCGTATTGCGTGGAGCCAAGGCCGCAGGACAAGCGCTTTTCACCACACGAATGGCATTCGCCGCCCTATAGCAATATTGCCCAGTCCTTTCTGTTGCAGGACGAATGGTGGACCGAGGCCATGACGGGCGTTCGCGGCGTATCCCGGCACCATGAAGACGTTGTTGCCTTCACCATGCGCCAGTGGGTGGACATGTGGTCGCCCTCGAATTTTGTCCTGAGTAATCCGCAGGTCATCATGGAAACGCTGAAGACGGGCGGGGCCAACCTGACCAACGGGTTTGCCAACTGGTCACGCGATGCGATGACCGTGCTCAGTGACGGAAGGCCCCATGGCGTCGAGAATTTTCAGCCTGGAAAAACCGTCGCGGTGACGCCGGGCAAGGTGGTTTTTCGCAACCGTTTGATTGAACTGATTCAGTATGAGCCTGCCACCCCCATGGTGCATGTCGAGCCGGTGTTGATCGTGCCGTCCTGGATCATGAAGTACTACATTCTTGACCTGACGCCGGACGACTCGCTGGTCAAGTACCTGGTGGATCAGGGCCATACCGTTTACATGGTGTCCTGGAAAAATCCGGGCAGCGAGGACCGTGACCTGGGTCTGACGGACTACGTTGAGCTGGGCGTCATGGCCGCGTTAAAGGCGGTGCATATCTTGCAAGCTGACGTGGGAATACACGCGATGGGTTACTGCCTGGGCGGAACGCTGCTGGCCATTGCGGCCGCCGCGCTGGGGGCCAAGCCGGGCAGCCCCCTGAAAACCGTGTCGCTGCTTGCTGCGCAGACCGATTTCCATGAGCCTGGCGAACTGGGATTGTTCATCGATGAAAGCCAGATTGCCTTCCTTGAAGATCTGATGTCTGCGCGCGGCTACCTGGACGGGCGGCAGATGGCCGGCGCTTTCGCGCTGATTAACTCGAAGGATCTGGTGTGGTCCAAGCTGGTTCACGAGTACCTGATGGGCGCCCACACGCCCATGACGGCCTTGCGCGCCTGGAACGCCGACGCCACGCGCATGCCGGCGCGCATGCACAGCGAATACCTTCGCCAACTCTATTTGCGCAACGACTTGTCGGAGGGTCGTTTCCGGCTTGGCGAGCACACCGTCATCCTGGAGGATTTAACGGTGCCGCTGTTTGTCGTGGCGACTGAGCGTGACCATGTCTCGCCCTGGAAGTCGGTGTACAAGATTCACCGCCTGGCCCACGCACCCGTGACCTTTGTCTTGAGTTCAGGCGGTCACAACGTGGGAATCGTCAACCCGCCCAGCGGCTCGCTCGCCCACCCGCAGGCGAGTTACCGCTTTGCGTCTTACCTGTCCAGCAAGGCCCCTGCGGATCCGCTGGTGTGGCTGGAAGCGGCACAGCCTGTGCAAGGGTCGTGGTGGACGTGTTGGCAAGAATGGCTTCTGGCGCACTCAACGGTGCAGGTCAAGGCTGTGCCGGTGGTTGCCCCTGCGCTGGCAGGGCCGCCTGTCAACGCACCGGGCAGCTATGTGCATGAGGCCTAGAAATGGCTGGTGGCGACGGAGCGCTCATTCAAAACGCGTGGACAAGCACCTGCATTGATCCCGCCAAAAAATGGCGTGCTCCACGACCCGAAGCCAAGCCGTGGAACAGCGCACAACGCACCACATGCCCTGGCACCGTTCGATTGCAGTGCTCCTTCAGGCAGGGCGCAATGGCATCCTCACGCGGCGGCTTGGGATCTTCCGGCAGGGCCGTCCGGCCGGGTGGCAAAGAAACTACTGGCCATTGGCGGAATGGCCGACTGCATGGCTTGCAGTGCCGACTTCACGCCGCTGCCTGCTTCGTTGTCGAGCATATGGCTTGCGGTACCCATCATTTCAGTCTGCGCCTGAAGCCCCGCAGTCATCAGCTTTTGCCAGTAACGGTTGGCTTCCTCCAAGTCAAAACGCAGCAACTCGGCCTGAACGGCCAGCAGTTCGGCGGGCTGGGTAGCGCCGCGTAGTTTTTGAGCGGCTACCGCATATTGCTCTGATGCGTGGTGTGCCGCTTGCTGTTGAACCTGGCGGATGGCCTCGCTGCTGCGAAATAGCGCACAGGCGCTTTCGGTGGCAAAACTCATTTGCTGGCGGCTCAGGTCCGCCAGGAAGCTCCAGGGGGTGAGGCTATTGCCCTGGACCTCATGGCTTGAGGTCGGACGGGAAGTTTTTGAAGTCATTTGCATTTCCTTATGGGCTGTGGTGGGGGAGGTGGCGGGGAGAGGGATGCTTTTGCTCATAGGGTTTGTCCTTTCATCGGTTCAAAGGTTGAATGGCGCGTTGCCAGTACATGCCCGCGCTCGCAAATGGCCTGGCAGGCCGCCCAATAATGTTGACGACCTTGCCGAATCACTGAAATCGGGCCAAACCGTTGTCTTTGAGGCGGAGATGGAGCTTTTCAGCACCTTGCTTCATGACCGCTTCAGCATGGCAAGTTGCCATCAGGGGAACAGCGCAGGCATTCATGAAAACCTCTTTTTTTCAACCTAAAATTTTGTGAGTTGAATGGTTCGCTGTGTTTGATCTAGCGCAAGTGCGGGCGCCAAGCGACTCGCTAACCTGATCGATCATCCGGGTTTTTCCAGGACGGCAGGGTGGTATTCATTTCATTCAGGAGTCGCTTTGCTTATGTCCAAATATCATCAAATTCTTGTTCCGGTCGATGGAAGCCCAACATCGGAAATTGCGCTGGACGAAGCCATTCGGCTGGCGCAGTTGGGCGGCGCCCGGCTGCAGTTGCTTCATGTGGTGGACCCAATGGGCTATGCCACCGGCTTTGAGCCCGCCATGAACTACGTCAATGACATCATTCCGCTGATGCGTGTGGCGGGTGAAAAGCTGCTGGCGCACGACCGCCAAAAAGCGCTGGACAAAGGGGTAGCCGCAGACTGCGTGTTGATTGACGAGGCGCCAGGCCGCATTTGTGACCATGTTGCGGAGCAGGCCAGGCGCTCAAAAGCGGACCTGATTGTGGTGGGCTCCCATGGTCGTCGCGGTGTGGGGCGCGTGCTGCTGGGTAGCGATGCGGAGCAGATCGTGCGGCATGCGCCCGTGCCTGTGCTGGTGGTGCGCGCGCCCAAGGCGGCTCACAAGGCGGCTCAGTCCAGGGAGACCGATTCGAGGTAGTAAGGCATGTGGCAGGGCCAGCGCAGTTCACGCTCGATGCGCAGCCGCATCGCATCGGCCGCAGCCGGTTCGCCGTGCGTGATGAAGGTCTGGCGCGGCGGGGCCTTGAAGCCGCGCAGCCAGCGGGTGATTTCCGCGGCATCCGCGTGCGCCGACAGGCTGTCAAGCATTGCCACTTCCGCGCGGATTGGGACATCTTCCCCAAAAATTCGTACTGACGACGCCCCTCCAACGATGGTGGCCCCGCGCGTGCCGCCAGCCTGATAACCGGCGAACAAAATCGTGTTGCGCTTGTCCGGCGCGAAGGCCTTGATATGGTGGACGACACGCCCACCGGTGGCCATGCCGCTGGCCGAGATGATGACCATGGGCCCGCGCCGCGCATTGAGCAGGCGCGACTCCTCCGGGGTATGCACAATTTGCGCGGCGTGGGCCAGGGCCCGGCACTGCGTGGCCGTCAGCCTTAATTCCGAACGGTTTCGCTCATAAACATGCGTGGCATTGGCTGCCATGGGGCTGTTGAGGTAGACCGGCAGGTCCTGAATGACGCCTTGGGTCTTGAGCAGGTGAATGTGATACAGAAGACTTTGCGCCCGGCCAACGGCAAAGGCCGGAATGATGACAGCGCCACCGCGCGCCGCCGTTCTGTTAATGACGTCGGCCAGTTCCAGCAGCACATCCGTTTTTTTGTGCAGCCGGTCGCCATAGGTGGATTCAACCACCAAGTAGTCCGCGCCGTCCATCGGCGAGGGGGGTGCAAGCACCAGGTCGTTGGGGCGGCCGATGTCTCCCGAGAACAGGATTGACCGCCGCCCATTGTTCAATTGGACAAAAGCCGAGCCCGGTATGTGGCCGGAAGGCGTTAGTGTGGCGCTCAGCCCTTCAGCCGGCTGCCATTCCTTGCGGTAGTTCACCGGCTCAAACTGCGCCAGGCATCGCTGCGCATCGTCCCGGGTATAGAGAGGCAAGGCCGGCGAGTGTTTGGACATCTTGTGCCGGTTCAGGTATTCGGCTTCTTCCTCAAGCAAGTAGCCGCAATCGGGAAGCAGGATGCGGCACAGGTCAAAAGTTGCGGGGCTGCAGTAAACCTTGCCCTTGAACCCTTGTCTGGCCAGCAGGGGCAGGTAACCGCTGTGGTCAATGTGCGCGTGGGTCAGGATGACCGCATTGATGTGAACCGGATCAATAGGCAGCGGTGACCAGTTCCGCAGGCGCAACTGCTTGTAGCCCTGGAATAGTCCGCAATCTATAAGCACGCTGGATTTACCCTGCCGCAGCAGGTACTTTGAACCAGTAACGGTGTCCGTTGCGCCGAGGAACTGAAGCTTCATGGTTCAGTCTAGCAAGAATGGCGGCCGATTGAGTTGATTTGCGTCAATCCCGTGAACAACTGTTGCCTTGAGAGCTTGCCTTAAGAAAATTAGTGATTCCATGCTTTGTATTTGGGATGCACCTGAATTAATGCGCTATAATTTGAAGCTTGGCGGCTGTAGCTCAGTTGGATAGAGTACTTGGCTACGAACCAAGGGGTCGTGGGTTCAATTCCTGCCAGCCGCACCAGACGACAAGCCCTAGAACAGTGATGTTCTAGGGCTTTTTCGTTTGTGCGTCCGTTTTTTGGGGGTGACGGGTGCGCCCCCCGGATGCTATTCTGAGCGCCACATGAACAAAGCTTTTACCAAAGAAACCGACCAGGACGATGATGAGCCGGCGCTTGAGCCCCTGGTGGCAGGCGGGAAAAACTACATCACGCCCCAAGGCTACGCACGTCTGCGCTTTGAGTTGCTGGATTTGATTGATAACGAGCGTCCCAAGATAGTAGACGCCGTTTACTGGGCCGCAAGCAATGGCGATCGATCTGAAAACGGCGATTACATTTACGGCAAAAAGAGGTTGCGCGAGATTGACAGGCGCATCCGGTTTTTGACGAAAAGGCTGGAAATAGCCGAAGTCAGCAATCCGGCCGTCCATCATGGGCAAGATCAGGTTTTTTTTGGGGCCACGGTGGCCTACGCCGATGACAGCGGGGAACGCCAGAGCGTCACCATTTTGGGCATTGACGAGGCCAATAGCGCCTTGGGGCAAATCAGCTGGGTATCTCCTGTGGCCAGAGCACTGCTCAGGTCACGGGTGGGCGATGAGGTCAACTTGCTGACACCCCACGGCGTGAAGGTGCTTGAGGTGTTGGCGGTGGACTACCCCTTGCCGGATTCAGCCGACCCGCACAGGTCCTGAACGTCTTGCGGGTGCGGACACAGGTTTTGCATCCCCCGGAAAGTGCTGTCTGCGCTGGGGTGGTGTGTAAAACGAAAAAAATCGTTGCGGGTTGTTAGCCGGCGGACTTGGCGCGATGCACCCGGAGCACGGAAGGGGTGCGCTTGACGTTGCGCATTGCCTGTGCCAGGTGAACGCGATCCCGCACGGCGATGCTGAAACGCAGATCTGTGGCGTTTTGAGCAGGCTCAGGCCCCATCTCCACATGTGTGATGTCGGCTTCAGCGCTGGCCAGCGCTGCCGCTACGCGCGCCAGTACCCCTTTGCCATTGGAAACCGTCACCAGCAGATTGGTCTCGAAAGTGCGCACGGGCTCATCAGACCAGTCAACGGCAATAAAACGCTCGCTGTCGCGGTGCTTCAGGCGGGTGGCGACGGCACAGTCGTCGGTGTGCACCGCCAGGCCTTCTCCCCGGCCCAGATAGCCCACGATGCCATCGCCTGGAATCGGCCGGCAGCAGGGCGCAAACTGCACTGTGGCGCCCTCGCTCCCATCCAGCAAAAGGGCACCCTGCGATACCGATTCATGCGCGCTGTAGCGTTCGCGGCTCATGGTCAGCGCATCGGGTTTTTCGCCAGTTTCCGCCAGTATGCTCACAATGCGCTTGGCGACCATGCTGGCAATGCGCTTGCCCAGCCCAATATCGGTGAGCAGATCTGCGCGCGATCGATTGCCGGTAAAGCGCAGGATTTTTTCCCACTTGTCGTGATGGACTTCGTCGTCTTCCGAAAGGTGATCCCGGTTGATGCCTTCAGCCCTGAGTGCCTGGGCCAGCATTTTTTCACCCAGTGCCTGAGATTCTGTGAGCGCCATGGTTTTGAGGTACTGACGTATTTTCGAGCGCGCCTTGCCCGTGCGTACAAATCCGAGCCAGCCCGGGTTCGGGCTTGACACGGATGCTGTGATGATTTCGATCACGTCCCCGTTATGCAGTTCTGAGCGAAGCGGAACCTGTTCGCCATTGACCTTGGCCGCGACGGTCCGGTTTCCCACATCGCTGTGAATGGCGTAGGCAAAGTCAACAATGGTGGCGCCTCGCGGCATCGCCATAATCTGACTTTTAGGGGTGAGTACATAAACAGCTTCGGGAAACAGGTCGATTTTGACGTGGTCCCAGAATTCAGCCGCGTCGCGTGTTTCCTGCTGGATTTCAAGCAGCGACTGCAGCCATTGCGTGCCCAGCCGCTGCGAGGCGTCACTGTCCGGGTCCATGGCCTTGTAGAGCCAGTGAGCGGCTACACCTGATTCGGCCACCACATGCATGGCGTCGGTACGCATCTGAAACTCGATATTGGTGCCAAAGGGGCCTACCAGCGTGGTATGCAGCGACTGGTAGCCGTTGACCTTGGGAAGCGCAATATAGTCTTTGAATTTTCCTGGCAAGGGCTTGTACAACTGGTGCAAGATGCCCATGGCGGTGTAGCAGGTGGTCAGGTCCTGTACGATGATCCGAAAACCATAGAGGTCGGTAACCTGGGCAAAAGACAAGTGCTTTTCACTCATCTTGCGGTAGATCGAGTAAAGCGTCTTTTCGCGGCCAAAAATATGGACCGGGATATGGGCGTTCACAAACGTGGTTTCGACCTCGGACTGGACCCGCTTGACCACATCGCGCCTGCGGCCACGTGCGCGCAGCAAGGCTTTGCTCAAGGCGGCGTAACGCCAGGGATGCAAATACCTGAACGACAAGTCCTGCAGTTCCCGGTAAGTCGTATTCAGGCCAAGGCGGTGCGCAATGGGGGCGTAAATATCCAGTGTTTCGCGCGAGATCCGTGTCCACTTGGTGCGCGGCGCGTCGCTTAGCGTGCGCATGTTGTGGGTGCGATCGGCAAGTTTTACGAGAATGACGCGTACGTCCCGCGCCATCGCCAGCAACATTTTCCGGAAGGACTCTGCCTGATTTTCCTCCCGCGTATTGAATTCCAGCTTTTCCAGTTTGGTCAGACCGTCCACGAGTTCGGCCACAGGCGCACTGAAACGCTCAATCAGTTCTGATTTGGTGACGCCGCAGTCTTCAATGGCATCATGCAGCAGAGCCGCCATCAGTGCTTGCGCGTCAAGTTTCCATTCCGCGCACTGTTGGGCGACGGCGATGGGATGGGTGATGTAGGGCTCGCCGCTGTTGCGCAACTGACCCAGGTGGGCCTCATCGGCGAAGCGATAGGCCAGGCGGACATTCTCGATGTCTGCAGGACTCAAATAGTCCAGTTTGGCCATGAGCGCAGCAAAGCTCGCCGCCGCAGCGTTAGCAGCAGCGGGCGTTGCTTGATTCGAAACGACAGATGAAAGACGTGCGCTCATGCCTCAAATGTATCGTGGCATGGATAAAAAGTTCAATAAATGGATCTCAAAGCATCAAAACGCAAAAAAAGGCACCGCGCCGAGATGCCTTTTTGCAAGGAGTCGCTGGTGTCAGCCGGGAACCTTCTTCAGCATTTCCAGGCCAACTTTACCCTCTGCAATTTCACGCAGTGCGGTGACGCCGGGTTTGTTCTTGCTTTCAATCTTGGCGGCATGCCCCTGGCTGAGCATTCGGGCGCGGTAAGTTGCGGCCAGAACCAGCTGAAAACGGTTAGGGATTTTTTCGAGGCAATCTTCGACGGTGATGCGGGCCATGGTGATTCTTTCGGGGTGATCGGGAGCATTAAGGGATGTGAAGCGCCTTGAACGTATCGGCTCGGGCTCGTCGCTGCGCTGAAAACTTGAGCCGCTGGGCATGAATGATGGTTTTCAGGTCGAAAACTGCCCGCTCAAACAACTCATTAATTATAACGAAGTCAAATTTTCGGGCTTGTGCCATCTCAACGGCTGCGTTTTTTAGCCGCAGTTCAATGACTTCCGCCGTGTCCTCGCCGCGCCGTTGCAGTCGCGCCCGTAGTTCTTCCCAACTGGGGGGGAGAATGAAAATCAGCACGGCGTTGGAAAAAATCTTTTTGATGTTGATGGCGCCCTGAAAATCAATTTCAAGAATCACATCGGCGCCATGCGCAACCCGCTCTTCAATGGTGTGGCGCGACGTGCCGTATCGGTGGCCATGCACATGCGCCCATTCGAGAAAAGCATCGCGCTGCACCATGCCATCGAATTCTTCGGGCGACAGAAAAAAGTACTCCCTGCCATGCTTTTCCTGTCCGCGTGGTGGACGGGTGGTGTGTGAAACGGCGGGTTGAATACATGAATCGAGTTCCATCAAGGCTTTCACCAGGCTGGATTTTCCGGCTCCACTCGGAGCGGCTACAACAAATAAATTTCCAGGGTAGTCCATGCGTGCGGGTAGTTTTTTGCAATAAATTAAATGGCGGGCCAAGCGTCACTCGATGTTCTGAACCTGCTCGCGAATCTGCTCAATCAGAACCTTCATGTCCACAGAAATATGCGTCAGCTCAAGGGATGCAGATTTGGAGCCCAGTGTATTGGCTTCGCGGTGCAACTCCTGGATCAAAAAATCAAGACGCTTGCCCAGTTCACCGCCGCTGGCGAGCAGGCGGTCAATCTCGTCCAGATGCGACGACAGGCGGGTTACCTCCTCCGCTACATCAATCCGGATGGCAAAGGCGGTAGCCTCGGTCAGTGCCCGATCCTGGGCCATTTCAGGCAGCGCTGTGCCGCCTCCCAGCGCCATCGCGTCTTTCCAGCGCTCCAGAAAGCGGGTTTTTTGCAGTTCAACCAGCTTGGGCACCATGGGCACGGCAAGCGCTGCCAGCGCGCGCAACTGCGCGGTACGGTCCAGTAGCATGGTTGCCAGCCGGGCACCCTCACGCGCGCGGGCCGACATCAATTCCTTGAGCGCCGTTGTGGCCAGCTTGACCAGTTCTTCGCTGTGATCGTGCGGCTTTTTGTCCTCGTTGGTCGCGAGCCTGAGGATGTCGGCCACGCTGAGCGCTGCGGCCTGCGGCAACCATGATTTGATGCTGTCTTCCAGCGATCCCAGGCGTTGCAGCGTCGCAGGCGATGGCGCGCGCAGGCTGCTGGCCGACAGGCTTTCCAGCGATACGCGTACTTCGACCTTGCCTCGCTTGAGCTTGCCTGTCAGGAGTTCACGCAGGGCGGGCTCAGTTTGCCGCAATTCATCGGGCAGGCGAAAAGCAAGGTCAAGAAAACGACTGTTTACGGAGCGTATTTCGACGCCGAGCCGGGAATTGGCATCTTGGCGCGCTTCAGTTTCTGGGGCAGACTGCGCCGTGCTGGATTGCGCGGTTGCATAACCCGTCATGCTGTAAACTGGCATTTATTAATACGCTTTACTAGAAAGAGAATGAGACCAGGTGACTTGTTCACCGAGGCTAATTCCAAATTATGTCAAAGGTCAAACCCGCGCCACTGCCGCCCGATACAGTCATTGGTGACTATCGCGTTGTACGAAAGCTTTCGGCCGGCGGGTTTGGTGTAGTTTACTTGGCCGTCGACGGCCAAGGCCAACAAGTCGCCATTAAAGAGTACCTGCCATCTTCGCTGGCCAGTCGTTCAGCTGGCGAGTTGCTGCCGCAAGTGCAGCCTGAAAAGCTTTCGCTCTACCGTCTGGGTCTCAAGAGTTTTTTTGAAGAAGGTCGTTCGCTTGCCCAGATTTCGCACAGTTCTGTTGTGAGCGTGCTGAATTTTTTCCGGGAGAACGAAACGGTCTACATGGTGATGAACTACCTGGAAGGCGGGACTTTGCAGGACTTCATCATCACTGCGCGTGAGTTGAAAAAAGACAAAGTTTTTCGCGAGTCGACCATTCGCTCCCTTTTTGATGAGATCCTGCGGGGGCTGCGTATCGTGCACCAGCACAAAATGCTGCACCTGGACATCAAGCCAGCCAACATTTTTATCACCGACGACAACCGCGCCGTGATGATTGACTTTGGCGCTGCGCGCGAGGTGTTGAGCAAAGAGGGAAACTTCATCCGGCCCATGTATACCCCGGGTTTTGCGGCGCCTGAAATGTACCGGCGCGACGCTTCAATGGGTCCCTGGACCGACATCTATGCGATTGGCGCCTGTATCTACGCCTGCATGCACGGTTATCCTCCCAACGATGCGCCACAGCGCCTTGAGAAAGACCGCCTGTCTCAGTCCCAATCGCGCCTGCGCGGGGTTTATTCGGACAATCTGATTGAAGTCGTCGAATGGTGCATGTCCCTGGACCCGTTGTCGCGCCCTCAATCGGTGTTTGCCTTGCAAAAGGAGTTGAGCCGGGAGGGTGAGCGTCGGTACACCAAACTCTCGGTGGGTGAGAAGGTCCGCCTGCAGCTTGACAGCATAGTTTCTTCTGATACAAAAAAACCTGTGCGTAAAGCTACGGATGCAGCGACGAGATTCAAATGAAATTTTCGGTCTTTCAGGTCAGCCGCCAAGGAGGGCGGGAAACAAACGAAGACCGCATGGGTTACTGCTACACCCGCGAATCGGGCTTGTTTTTGCTGGCCGACGGTATGGGTGGCCATCCTGAGGGTGAAGTAGCGGCGCAGCTTGCATTGCAGACCATCTCAGCGCTATACCAAAAACAAGCGCGCCCTGTGATTGACAACATGGCGGACTTTTTATCGAGCGCCCTGAATGCCGCGCATCTTGAAATCACGCGCTACGCCACTGCGAAAGGCATGCTCGACACGCCCCGCACAACGCTTGTCGCGGTCATCTTGCAGGATTCCGGCGCCGCATGGGCGCATTGCGGAGACTCGCGGCTGTATGTGGTGCGCGATGGCGAACTGTTGAGCCGTACCCGGGACCATTCTTATCTGGAGCAGCAAGGCGCTGGCGGGCGCAGTCCTGTGCCGCTCAACCGTAACATCCTTTTTACCTGCCTGGGTTCGCCTACTCAACCGGTTTTTGACATCGCTGGTCCGGTCGTTCTGCAACAGGGCGACAAGCTGCTGTTATGTTCCGACGGACTGTGGGACAACCTGAGCGATACCGAAATTGTCAGCGAGATATCCAGCAAGGGCGTGGCTGAAGCGGTCCCCGACCTGGTTGAAAGTGCTTTGCGTGCCGGGGGGGCGCAGAGCGACAACGTGACGGCCATGGCGATTGAGTGGGAAACCCCGGATGCGTTTGAGTCCACCTACGCCGTGTCTACTGATAGCATCATGGACGGGGTGTTCGCCTCCACCATCCAGGCTGGCCTGCTTGACACCGAGATCGATGAACTCGATGACGCGACGATCGAACGGTCCATCGCTGAAATCAATGAGGCCATCCGCCGCTCGGCCGCCAAAAGAGCCTGACATCGAAGTGCCTGGCTCTGGCGTGTCTGGCCAAGTGATGGCGCCGCTTTTTCGCGTCAGGAAATGGACGCCCTGCTCTTGCTGGCTGAAAAAGGCATTGCCGAGCTGGTGTCCCTGCAGAAGCAGTTACTACTAAATCAATAGCTATATATGCCCGAATAATATGGGCTATAGGCACTTTTTACTATGAAAATCGTACTTGCATCGAACAACCCTGGCAAGCTCGCAGAGCTGCAGGCCATGCTGGCCCCGTTGGGGCTGGAACTGCTCAGCCAGGCCGCGCTGGGCATTCCTGAGGCCGATGAGCCTTTTCGCACCTTTGTAGAGAATGCGCTGGCCAAAGCCCGGCACGCATCCAAATTCAGCGGCTTGCCGGCGTTGGCCGACGACGCGGGCCTGTGCGTCGACGCGTTTGGTGGACTGCCCGGCGTCGACACCGCGTTTTACGCCACCCTGTTTGGCTACGCCAAGGGTGACGACAACAACGTCAAAGCGCTGCTGGAACAAATGGCGGACCTGACCAAACCCGCCCAGCGCCGTGCCGCGCTGGTCAGCACGCTGGTGGCGGTTCGCGCTGCCGATGATCCGGAGCCCCTGATCGCCTGCGGGCGGGTGGCGGGCGAAATTGCGATGGCGCCCGTGGGCAGCAACGGGTTTGGTTTTGACCCGGTGATGTTCATTCCCGAGTTTGGCCAAACCTTTGCCCAGTTGCCTGTGGCGGTGAAAAACGCGCATAGCCACCGCGGCAAGGCTACCCGCGAGATGATGGCGCTGATGCGTGCGCGCTGGCTGCCGGCCCGGAGCGACTAAGCCATGGCCCAAAAAGATATTCAGCACTACATGCGGGGCGGCACGCTACAGCTTGCGGCGCTGCCGCCACTGTCGCTTTACGTGCACTTGCCGTGGTGCCTTAAAAAGTGCCCCTACTGCGATTTCAACTCGCACGAGGTTTCGGGCGAGATGCCCGAGCAGCGCTACATTGATGCGCTGGTGGCCGACCTCGAAGCGTCGCTGCCGCTGGTCTGGGGCCGCCCGGTGCACAGCATTTTCATTGGCGGCGGCACGCCCAGCCTGTTTTCGCCGCAAGCGATTGACCGTTTGCTGAGCGACATCCGCGCGCGGCTGCGGCTGGAGGCCGACTGCGAGATCACGCTCGAAGCCAACCCGGGTACGTTTGAAAAAGACCGCTTCAAGGCGTTTCGCAGCGCTGGCGTCAATCGCCTGTCCATTGGCGTGCAGAGTTTTGACGACCGTCATCTGAAGGCTCTGGGCCGCGTGCATGACCGCGCCCAGGCGATTGCGGCGGTTGAAGAAGCGGCCGAAGCGTTTGACACCTTCAACCTCGACATCATGTACGCGCTGCCCGGCCAGACCCTGGAAAACCAGGCGCAGGACATGCGGCAAGCGCTGGCTTTGCAGCCGCCGCATATTTCGATTTACCACCTGACGATTGAGCCCAACACCTACTTCGCCAAGTTCCCGCCTGTGGTTCCCGAGGAAGACACCGCCTACGCCATGCTTGACCAGATCACCGAGATGACGGAGCGTGCGGGGCTGGCGCGCTACGAAGTCTCGGCCTATGCCAAGCCAGGGCACCGCTGTTTTCATAACCTCAACTACTGGCAGTTTGGGGACTACCTGGGCATTGGCGCGGGCGCCCACAGCAAGCTCAGTTTTGCGCACCGGGTGGTGCGCCAGGTACGCCTGCGCGAGCCCAGGCTCTATATGGAAAAGGCCTTGGCAGGCGACGCGGTGGCGCAGGAGACCGAAGTCAGCCGTGCCGATTTGCCATTTGAATTCATGCTCAATGCCTTTCGGCTGCGGGATGGGTTCAAGTTGCAGGATTTTGCCGACAAGACCGGCCTGCCTTTGACGGCTATTGCACAGGGGCTGCAAGACGCCGAGCACAAGGGGCTGATAGAGCGCGACCTGGTCCGAATAAAGCCGACCGAGCGTGGCTTTGATTTCCTGAACGACTTGCAGTCACTTTTTTTACCCGACTGAGCAGCGGCAACATTCCATGGAAACTTCGAACATTCTTCTTTTGGTGATCAGCTGCACCGTCAGCTTTGGGGTGGGCCGAACGGTCATGCATTTCCGCAGGAAAAAGCGCGAAAAGCAGGCGCAGGAACGCCAGGCGCAAGCCTTGCGCAATCGACCCCTTGAGGTGGAGTCCAGCAACAAGAGCAAACGAAAACGCCAGCTTCAGCAACTGGCGAAAGAAAGCAAAAGCCGCCAGTCCTGATTCGCGTGCTGCAAAAGCGCATCAGCGGTTTCCGATGGCGCGGGCAATGGCATCGTTGATGCTCGCCTGAAGGTTCAGGTTTCTCAGCGCACCCAAGCCGTTGGTGCTTGCCTGAATCACCGTTTGGGTTCGGATCGCCTGGTTGTTCAAGGTGTTCTGAATGTAGGTCGCCAGTGGCGCGTTGATGGCAACCGGATCGACCGTGTTGCCGGGGCCGTTTTGCACCACCTGCGATGCCGATTGCGCGCCGAGTTGCTGGCTCAGTACCACCGCTTGTGCGGGCGTGAGCTTGGCAATGTCGTTTAGCTGGAACGAGGTGGTGGTGACCAGCCGGTCGTTGATGTAGACCATGCGGCTCATGCCAAAAGACACGACAAGCCCTGAACCCAGGTCGAAGCCGCCGCGCAACTGGTTGAGCGTGTGGTTGCTGGCAGCAAGCCATACCGTTTCTTTTTGCGGCGGCTGCGCGCCGCTCTGTGCCTGGCTTGCGCCAGCCACCAGCAAGGCACACAGGCCCATGACGGGCCATTTGCGCCTGACGGCGGCGCGCGGGGGGGGTAGCTTGTTCATCAGAAATCTCCTGGTCCGTGCTTGGGCATCGTCACGTCTGAAAGGCCGTGCCGATTGACCCCGGCCGTCAGCGGCGCCTGGGGGGCAGCGCGCCAGTCAGCCGACAGGTTAAAGCGCGCAGAGTCCATGCGGTTGTGCACGACAAACAGCAGCCCGCTTTGCCACTTGGCCTGAAATGCCTGGCGCGACACGGCGCGTGTCCCGGTGGCCGGGTCGCCAATCAGCACCCGCTCGCCGCGCAGTCCCTTGACCACGACAAAATGCAGGTAGCCGCTTTCATTGATCAGCACGATGGCGGGCACACCGGCCTCAGCGAGTTTTTCCGGGGGTTGCTCAAAGCCATCGGCCTCAAAGCCATGCGCCTTCAGAAACCGTTTCATGTCGAGCAGTGAAAATCCCTCTCGCTGGATTTTTGCCTGGTCGCCGTATCTGTACATGTGTTCAAACACCATGCTCTCCGTCACGGGATAGCCGTAATGATGGGTGAGCAAGGTCGCCACGGCAGCAGACCCGCAGCTGAAATCGTATTGTTGCAACATCGTTCCGGCCAGACGTTGCGCGCGAATGCTGGCGACCGGCATCTGCACTCCGCCGGCAACCGAAGGCAGGTAGGCCTGCTGTGCGTCTGCCATGGAAACAACGGTGCTGGCGACGGCAAACGTGAACGCCAGGGGCAGCTTGGAACAGCGCATCATGCCCTCCGGTCAATTCATCTGCAGATTCAGAATCACGGCGTTCTGAATCAGCACGTTGGCACCCGAGTTCTGGACCACCAGGGGCAGGCCGCTCATGTTGGAGAAGGCACCGGCGCTGATGGTGTTGGTGCCTGTTGCCACATCAATGGCGGTATTGCCGGCTGTGGTGCCCGCAAGTTTCATGTCGTTGTAGACCAGGCCACTGCCACCGCGGTAGTCGCCCAGCATGGCCGCTGAAACGGGTTTGTCGAACCCGGCGTGGCCCGCGCTGTGCAGGGCGGTAGTTGGGATGAGAGGCTCAATGGCAGAATTTTGAGCAACAACCTGCGTGGACAGCGTGATTGACAACGCTGTGCAGGCAGGCCCGAAGAAACCGAGAAATTTCATTTTTTCCCCCTTTGTTTTTACGGTGCGGGCAAGCCGGCATCGAGCGTGGCCTGTGGGCCTTGATCGATGCCGGCTGGTGGGTTTATTGGCCGATTCCCAGGTTGGCCTGCACGTTCACGCTTTGCTGAACCAGCGAAGAAATGCCGCTGTTCTGGCTTGCGAGCATGATGCCGGCCGCAGATTGCCCGACGCTGGTCATGGTGTTGGCCATGCTGAAGGTTCCGGCGTTGACGCGGTTGGTGCCGCCATCGCCACCGCTGCCGCCCTGGCCGACGCCGCCGGTGCCGCCCGCAGCCGTGTTGGTGCCGCCGTTGCCCGCACCGCCTGTGCCGCCCGTGCCACCGCCGCCTGCACCGCCGTTGCCGGCCGTGTTGCTGCCGTTGGCAGCGCCACCATTGCTGGCGCTGCCGTTGGTGGCTGATCCGCCGGCGCCGCCGGCACCCAAGCCCGCCGTGCGGGTGCTGGCGCCGCCATTGCTGGCTGCATCACCGCCTGCACCGCCCGCACCGGCCGTGCCGGTGCCGCCGCCAGCGCTGGTGGCACCGCCGCCTGTGCCGCCTTCACCGCCAGTGCCCGCCAGGGTGCCGCCACTGCCGCCGTTGGCACTGCCACTGGCCGGGCCGGCGTTGGCGTTGCCGCTACGTCCACCAGCGCCGCCATCGGCTGTCGCCGTGCCGCCGCTGTTGGCGCCGCTGGCGTTGCCGCCAGCACCATAGGCGCCCCTGCCTGCAGTGGCGCTGCCGTTGGCGGCACTGCCGTTGGTGGCATTGCCGTTCGAGGCGTTACCGCCCGCCGCACCCACGGCGGCAGCACCGCCAGCACCCGTGCCACCGGTGCCCGAACCAATGCTCGCGCCACCTTTGCCGGTGCCGCCATAGCCACCGTTGCCCGTACCGCCCGCGGCAGAGCCGGTGTTGTAGGCGCTATTGCCAAGGCCATGCACCATGTTGTTGCTCACGGTTCCACTCAGGCTGCTGCTGGCCGTGGCCGTGGTCACGTTGAAGGCGTTGCTGAACGTGCCGGAAGACCCGTTGTTCAGCGCAGCCGAACGTGCGGCGCTGGCAGCGGCGTTGCCCGATCGCTTGTTCAGGCTGCTGTCCGAGTTGCTTTCGGTCGACGTGCTGGTGCTTTCGTTGTTGCCTATGGTGCTTTGCTGGTCGGTCGTATTTGCAAACGCCACACCGCTCAAGCCAAATGCCACTGCCACAGCCGAAGCCAGAAGTGTCTTTTTCATGGAACCTCCTAAGAGAATTTAAGTTGGTTGAAAAACAGTCCTCGTTGAATTGCGTCACTGCAACCCGGCGGCAATTCAGCAACTTCGATGCCAATTTGTTTTTTTGAGTAGCTAAGTCATTGATGTCATTGGATAAAACGGCAATTGGCGTGGCGCTGCAAGTCACTGATGGCGATTTTTTGATGACGGACGGCGCCCGGAATGTCACAGATGGTTGACGGTCGCCCTGCCGTGCGATGCGGGGCGCCACCTGCCGCAGCACGGTGAAAATTGCCCGCGCAAGGGTGTGGCGCAACCATTGGGATGCAGGCAACGCCAGTCGCCAGCCGACCGTCTCACGCATGTGACGGTGCTGGCTGCAAGAACAGGTCGGGGTGTCTGATGCATGCCGCCGGAAATCGCCTGCGGAGCCCCGAATAGCTTGGGATTTTTAGCATGGTTAGCTCATGCACACGGGCTGTATCCGTTGTGTGACATGGTCATTGAGCGGCCCCGGCTTCAATCGGAAAAATAGGGGCGGCACTTGATGCCTGTCAATTGCGCCACCCTGATCGTTTCGCAGAATGAGCGTTTGAATTTTCAACAAGCGAAAAAAATGGGGGGAGTTACATGAAGAAAAATCACGGTAGCCGGTCTTTGGGCCTGTTGGCTTGTACCTCACTGGCGATGGCGGCCACGGCTGCTCATGCGCAGGGCGCAGCGGCGGCAAGTGATGATCCCGGTGTGCGCATCGAGCGGCTGCAGCAGCAGTTGACCGAGCAAAACCGGCAGATTGAAACGCTCAGGCAAGCCGTGGCAGACCAGGAGGCGCGCCACCGTGAACTGCAGCGGGCGCTCGGCCAGGAGCCCCGCGCTGTGGCCGGTCGGGCTGAAGGCGCCAGGACGCCGGACGCGGACAGTGCGTCCGATACATCCCAGCGCCCCGTGCGGGTCGGCACTGCACCCCGCCAGGACACCCAGCCGCCGGCGGTGGCGCCTTTGTTTGACCAGCCCGGAATCCTCACGCCCAAAGGCAAGTATTCGCTGGAGCCCTCGGTGCAATACAGCTACTCGTCGAGCAACCGCGTGGCGCTGGTGGGGTACACGATTATTCCGGCATTGCTGATCGGCTTGGTGGATGTGCGCGAGGTCAAGCGAAGCACCTTCACCGGCGCCTTGACGACGCGCTATGGGCTGAGCAACCGATTGGAACTGGAAGCCAAGCTGCCCTATGTGTACCGCTCCGACGCGACGATCAGCCGCGAACTCGGCGGCGGGTCGGCAACGGACCGTGTGTTCAACAGCAGCGGCCGCGCGATGGGCGACGTTGAACTGGCAGCACGCTATCAGCTCAATGACGGCGGCGCGAACAAGCCCTATCTGATCGGTTCCATGCGCTTCAAGTCACGCACCGGCAAGGATCCGTTCGAAGTCGTGACAGACTGCATCACGCGCTGCGAAGGCAGCGAGACCACGGGCCTGCCGCTCGATTTGCCCACAGGTTCCGGCTTTTACTCGTTGCAGCCCGGCCTGACCTGGCTGTTTCCGTCAGACCCCGCCGTATTTTTTGGCGGCGTCAGCTACACCTACAACTTCAAGCGCAGCGACGTCAGCCGCCTGGTGCGCGGCGGTGAGCGGGAATTGATTGGCACCATCGAGCCCGGCGGCATCTTTGGCATCAATTTCGGCATGGGACTTGCGCTGAACGACAAATCAACGTTCAGCATGGGCGTTGACCTGAACTCCGTCGGCCGCACGCGCCGCAACGGCACGCCGCTGGAGAGTTCCGTTCGCACCCAACTGGCCAGCCTGCTGCTGGGCTATTCCTATCGCTACAGCGACAAGACCAACTTCAACGTGACCGTGGGCGCGGGCCTCACGCGGGACACGCCCGACCTGACGATCGGTCTGCGGATTCCGATCTCTTTTTGAAGAGCTTTCATGGCGTTGCGAAAAATCCTGTCCGTCTGCGTCGGATCCGGTTCTGAAGAGTTGTCCGACCATATTTTTGCGAGTGGCTGGATGGCACTGTCAGCAACCGATGTGAGCATCGCACGGCGCATACAGGCGCAACAAGACGTGCAGGTCGGCGTGCTGCTGCTCGCGGATTCTTCGCCCGGACAACTCAGCGAGGTCGAGGAGTGGCTGAGGTTGTCAAGCCGGATGGAGTGGGTAGGCGTGTTTCCTGCCGAGGCGCTCGCGTCACCCGTTCTGCGCGAGCTGGTCCTGAGCTGCTTTTTTGACTATCACACGCTGCCCGTGGACTGGCGCGTACTCAACCTCACGCTCGGTCACGCCTTTCGCCGTGCCTTGCTGCGCGGCCAGGGCGACGGCCACCTGAAGGCCGAGGGCAGCATGGGCATGGTCGGGCACAGTGCAGCGGTTGTGCGCTTGCAGCAGCAGATACGCAAGGTGGCGGCCACCGACGCGCCAGTCCTTATTGGCGGGGAGAGCGGCAGCGGCAAAGAGCTGGCCGCCCGTGCCATTCACCAGTGCTCCAGGCGCGCCGCCGGCCCTTTTGTTGCCGTCAATTGCGGTGCCATTGCGCCCGCGCTGATTCAGTCGGAGTTGTTTGGCCATGAGCGCGGCTCGTTCACGGGCGCAACGGCAGGCAAGCTCGGACTGATTGAGGCAGCCAGTGGCGGCACTCTCTTTCTGGACGAAATTGCCGACCTGCCGCTTGAACTGCAGACCAATCTGCTGCGTTTCCTGCAGGAGCACACCATTCATCGCGTGGGCTCTACCCGCAGCCTGCAGATGGATGTTCGTGTGGTGGCCGCCTCGCACATGGACCTGGCGGCGGCGGCGGCGGCTGGCCGGTTTCGGGAAGACCTGTTTTATCGCCTGAACGTATTGCCCCTCGTGGTGCCGTCCCTGCGTGAACGCATTTCCGACGTACCCGAGTTGGCGCAGCATTTTTTACGCGCTAGCATGGCCGACCAGCAGCCGCGGCGGGTGGAGGGCTTCAGCCGGCAGGCCATGACCGCCATGATGTCCCACCCCTGGCCGGGCAACGTGCGCGAGTTGTTCAACCGCGTGCAGCGCGCAGCAGTCATGACCGACCATCGCCTGATCACCCCGGCTGATCTGGGGCTGGCCGTCGAAAACCCTGCCGGTCTTGAGCTGGACAAAGCGCGAACCCTGGCAGAGCGCGATGTGATTGCGCTGACCCTGGGCCGCGTTGGCCGCAACATCACCCATGCGGCACGCGAGCTGGGCATCTCGCGCATGACCCTGTACCGGCTGATGGACAAACACGGCCTCGCGCCGCGCGCTGGGTGACATCGTCGCCGGTTTGATCCCGGCACATGACCGGCCGCTATATTCAGGCGAAATAAAACCAACGACTTCGTTGGGTTTTGATGCGTGCCGATTGGGGCTTGTTGGTCCAACACGCTGGAAAATCATCAGAATTTCCGGTATTGGCGGAAGCGGTGAGATTCGAACTCACGGAGGACTCACATCCTCGGCAGTTTTCAAGACTGCTGCATTCAACCGCTCTGCCACGCTTCCAAGCCCGCTAGTTTAACCGCAGGGCGGGCCGGGCTTGGGGCTGGCTCTGAAAAAATAGGCCTCAGGCGGGCTGCAGCATGCCTTTTGTTTCAATAAAGGCCACCACTTCGGCCAGTCCGGTGCTGGTTTTGAGGTTGGTCATGACGAAGGGCTTGAGGCCTTTGGCCGTGGTGCGCATGCGGATGGTATCGGCCTCCATCACGCCCAGGTCGGCGCCCACGTAGGGTGCCAGATCGGTCTTGTTGATGACGAACAGGTCGCTTTTGGTGATGCCTGGCCCGCCCTTGCGCGGGATTTTTTCGCCGGCGGCCACGTCGATCACGTAGATGGTGAGGTCGCTAAGTTCGGGGCTGAAGGTCGCGGCCAGGTTGTCGCCGCCCGACTCGATGAACACCACGTCGGCATTCGGAAACTCGGCCAGCATGCGGTCGATGGCCTCCAGGTTGATCGAGGCGTCTTCGCGTATCGCCGTGTGCGGGCAGCCGCCGGTTTCCACGCCCATGATGCGTTCGGCGTCCAGCGCGCCGCTCACGGTCAGCAGGCGCTGGTCTTCCTTGGTGTAGATGTCGTTGGTGATGGCCACCAGGTCGTATTTGTCTTTCATGGCCTTGCAGAGCATTTCCAGCAGGGTGGTTTTGCCCGACCCGACCGGCCCGCCAATGCCCACGCGAAGGGGCGGCAGTTTTTTTGTGCGGTTGGCGATGTGGTGCAAGCTCATGGGGAAATACCTTGGATGGTTGAAACGGGGCGCCTCGTCAGGAGCGAAACAGCCGGGAATACTGGGTTTCATGCTGGGCCGAAAGAATCGCCAGCATCGGTGAAAAGGCCTGGCGTTCGCCCTCTGGCAGTTGCAGGGCAGATTCGACAGCGGCCGGAATGCACCGGCTCAGGCGGGCCAGGATGCGCTGGCCGGCGCTCTGCCCTAGCGGAACCGACTTGAGCGCGGCCTGCATCATGTTCTCGGCCCAGCCAAAGGCATAGGCCAGCAGGCAGTCGCGCACGCCGGCCGCCGTCTGCGACGCCGCCAGCGCAAACGCCACCGGATAGGTTGGCTGCATGCGGGCACAGGCTTCAATATGACCTGCATTGGCGCCATCATGGTTGCGCAGCCAGTCGAGCAGCGAGCGGCCCATCTGTTCGGCCTGCAGCCTGAGTTCGCTGGTTTCGCGGGTCTGCAGCACCCAGTCGTTAAGTTGCTGGATGCGCGGCAGGTCCGATTCGCGCCAGGCCGGAATGGCCTGGGCAATCACGGCCAGGTCGCCGCGTGCCAGCGTCAGGTGGAGTTGGTCCGTCAGCCAGTCAGATGCGATGCCTTCCGTAGCTACTCCCGCCCGATCGACGGCCGCTTCCAGCACTTCCGAGTAAGAAAATCCGCCCACGGGCAAGGCCGGGGACGCGAGCCAGATCAGCTGGAGCAGGCTGGCCGCTGGCAGGGTTTCGGCCGTTTGCGTCAATGGCTGTGCGGCTTGCGCGGGTGGATCTGGATGGCGACCGGCTTGATGGCGTCCGTCTTCCCGTTGTCGTGGCCATGGTTGCAGTCGGGTCCGTGTACATGGGGCGCGGGCGTTGCGGCAGGCGCATGGGCGTGGGCGTCGGTATGGCTGTGGCCATGGCCGCCCGCGCTGTACGCGCCGCCCTCGGGTTCAAACGCTTCCAGGGCTTCCTGCACGGTCAGGTGCATGGCCCGCAGCATGTCGGCCAGCACATGGTCGGGCTCTATCTTCAGGTGGTCGGGTTTCAATTCAATCGGCACATGGCGGTTGCCCAGGTGGTAGGCGGCGCGGGTCAAATCGAACGCGGTGCCGTGCGACGTGCAGGCCGTGATGCGCAGCACCGCCTGCGGTGCGGCAATCACGCGGACCATGGAGCCGTCTTCGGCCACCAGCACGTCGCCGCCGCGCACCAGCGTGCCGCGCGGCAAAAAAACGCCGAGTTGGCGGCCCAGCGAGTCGGTGGCGTCAAAACGGCTTTTCTGGCGCACGTCCCAGTCGAGTTCGAGGGTGGACGCGCGTTTGACCAGCACCGGGGCCAGGCCAGCGCCCTGCGAAATGAGTTTGGAAATTTGAAGCATCGCTTGATTAAAACAAAAAGTAGCGCTGCGTCATCGGCAGGCTGGTCGCCGGCTCGCAGGTCAGCAGTTGCCCGTCGGCGCGGACCAGGTAGCTTTGGGCGTCGATTTCCATTTTGGGCAGGTAATGGTTATGCACCATGTGCTGCTTGCGCACGCCGCGTATGTTTTTCACCGCGCTCAGCGTCTTGGCCAGGCCGAAGCGCTCCTTGATGCCGGCGGCCAGCCCGGCCTGCGAGACAAAGGTCAGCGAGCCCTTGGCCACTGCGCCGCCGAAAGCGCCGAACATGGGCCGGTAATGCACCGGCTGCGGCGTTGGAATCGAGGCGTTCGGGTCGCCCATGGCGGCCATGGCAATAAACCCGCCTTTCAGGATGATGGACGGCTTGATGCCGAAAAACGCCGGCTTCCAGACCACCAGGTCGGCGAACTTGCCGACTTCGATGGAGCCGACCTCGTGCGAAATGCCGTGGGCAATCGCCGGGTTGATGGTGTATTTACTGATGTAGCGCTTGACGCGGAAATTGTCGTTGCGGGGATCTTGCTCGACCGAAGAGCCCCCACCCCAGCCCTCTCCCAGCGGGGGAGGGGGCAAGAGATGGCCGCGCTGCTGCTTCATCTTGTGGGCGTTCTGCCAGGTGCGGATGATGACTTCGCCGACCCGGCCCATGGCCTGGCTGTCGCTGCTCATCATGCTGATGGCGCCCAGGTCGTGCAGCACGTCTTCGGCGGCAATGGTTTCCTTGCGGATGCGGCTTTCGGCAAAGGCCAGGTCTTCGGCAATGCCCGCGTCCAGGTGGTGGCAGACCATCAGCATGTCGACATGCTCGTCGAGCGTGTTGACGGTGTAGGGCATGGTCGGGTTGGTGGACGAGGGCAGGAAGTTCGCCTCCCCGACGACGCGCAAAATGTCGGGCGCATGGCCGCCGCCCGCGCCTTCGGTGTGAAAGGCGCAGAGAGAGCGGCCCTTGGTGGCGGCAATCGTGTTCTCGACAAAGCCCGACTCGTTGAGCGTGTCGCTGTGAATCGCCACCTGCACATCGGCATCTTCGGCCACATCCAGGCAGTTGCTGATGGCCGCCGGCGTCGTGCCCCAGTCTTCATGCAGCTTCAGGCCAATCACGCCGGCGTTGACCTGCTCGTGCAGCGCGTCGGGCAGGCTGGCATTGCCCTTGCCCAGAAAGCCCAGGTTCATCGGGAAGGCATCGGCCGCCTGCAGCATGCGCTCTATGTTCCACGGCCCCGGCGTGCAGGTGGTGGCAAAGGTGCCGGTGGCCGGGCCGGTGCCGCCGCCCAGCATGGTGGTGACGCCGCTGGTCAATGCTTCCTCAATTTGCTGCGGGCAGATGAAGTGGATGTGCGAGTCGATGCCGCCAGCGGTAACTAACATGCCTTCGCAGCTGATGATCTCTGTGCCGGGGCCGATGATGATGTCCACGCCCGGCTGCACGTCGGGGTTGCCGGCCTTGCCGATGGCTTTGACGCGCCCGCCCTTGAGGCCAATGTCGGCCTTGACGATGCCCCAGTGGTCGAGGATGAGCGCGTTCGTCATCACCGTGTCCATCGCGCCTTCGGCATTGGTTGTTTGCGACTGGGCCATGCCGTCACGAATGGTTTTTCCGCCGCCGAACTTGACTTCTTCGCCGTAGCTGCCGGCGCGCAGCGTGTAGTCGGCCTCCACCTCGATCATCAGGTCAGTGTCGGCCAGCCGCAGCCGGTCGCCCACCGTGGGGCCAAACATTTCTGCGTAGGCACGTCTGCCAATCGTTGCCATTAAAGCGCTCCCTGAATGAGGCCGCGAAAGCCGTAGATTTGTCGCGCACCCGCAAAGTCCACCAACTCCACCGTGCGCTGCTGGCCGGGCTCGAAGCGCACGGCCGTGCCGGAGGCAATGTTCAGCCGCATGCCGCGCGCCGCATCGCGGTCAAAACCCAGCGCGCCGTTGGTTTCTGCAAAGTGGTAGTGCGACCCGACCTGGATCGGCCGGTCTGCGGTGTTTTGCACCACGAGTGTCAGCGTGCGCCGGCCTGTGTTGAGGAGATGCTCGGGGCCGTCGGTGAACAGTTCGCCGGGAATCATGGCCGCCTCACTTGCCGCCGCGTGACAGCCAGATCACCACCGCCAAGGCGCCGCCCAAGACCACAAAGCCCCATACGTCAGAGGCATGCCAGTGGGTGCCTGAAAATCCGTGTCCTTCATGGGCAAAAGAGGCTCCAGCCGCCGTAGCCATTAGGGTTGTAGCTATTGATTTCATGATTTCTCCGGGGCTTTCAGGTTTCAACAGGGGAGGCAGGCAGCGGCATCAGACGATGGGCTGGTGCACCGTGACCAGCTTGGTGCCGTCGGGAAAGGTGGCCTCGACCTGGATGTCGGGGATCAGCTCGGCGATGCCGTCCATCACATCGGCCCGGGCCAGGATGGTGCGGCCTTCGCTCATGAGTTGCGCCACTGTTTTGCCGTCGCGCGCGCCCTCCATGACGGCGGCGCTGATCAGCGCCACAGCTTCGGGGTAGTTGAGCTTGAGGCCGCGCGCGCGGCGCCGCTCGGCCAGCAGCGAGGCGGTAAAAATCAGCAGTTTGTCTTTTTCTCGGGGCGTCAGTTCCATGGGGCTCCTTCTGGGGCGTGTCGTCAGGTTTGCAAGAACGGTGCCAAAAGCTCCCATAAGCGTTTGGCGGGCCCGGTTCCGGATTCTTGAAACCGTGGGCGCCACGCGGCTGGTGATGCACGGTGGTGCCCTTTGCCCGCGTCTGGCCGTGCGTTACGGGCGTTTTTTGGGCGTGGTGCACTACGGCGGTGAGAAGGGCGTAGCCGGCGAATTTAGGTGGCACTTTTTTGGTGCAGCGGTGAAGGCATGGCGAGGCACCGCATCCGGCGCTCGCGTGCTAAAGAACGGGCAAGGTAGACGCAATTTTTTCAGCGCGGCTATAATAGCGGGTTCGGTAGCGCATCAGCCTTTTATTTTGAAGCTTTCCAATTTTGGCTTCCTTCTCAAATGCAGCGCTTCCCAGAGCCCGAATTCACGGAGCTTTGACAGTGTTTTCAGTGCCCAAACCGCCCTGAACCCTCTCAGCACTGTTCTATTTTTTCCTGTCGAGCACTTTCTCCAACGGTGCCCACGCATGGCTCAACCCGCACATCCCCTTCAAGGGCCTGGCGGGCGGAAACCGAATACCGTTGGCTTGCTCGCAAGCCGCTTACTTCTCTCTATCAAGCCGGGAAAAATACCTGGCGCAGGCTTTTATGAATACTGATTACTCCAAAATTGCGGTCGGCAAGTACCTTGTCTCGCCGCTTGCCAAGCAGCAGGGCGAAGGCCGCTACGCGGCTTCCGTTTCCATTCGCTCCGGTCGCGGCAGCGGCACGCATGACCGCGTGTTACGCTTCAGCGAAATTTTTGACAGCGCAGCCGCCGCCGTGCATTACGCAACGGAACATGCACTGGGCTGGATCCACGAACGCGCATGCCCCGCTTGCGCCTGACAAACCAGTCGGCTGGCCTCGCTGAGGCCAGCCAGGACAGACAAAATTCAACTTTTTTAATTCTCACGGAGTTTGCATCATGGCCAAAGAAGAACTGATTGAAATGCACGGACTGGTCGACGAAGTTCTGCCCGATTCACGCTTTCGCGTGACGCTGGACAACGGCCACAAACTGATCGCCTACACCTCCGGAAAAATGCGCAAAAACCACATCCGCATTCTGGCTGGCGACCAGGTGTCGCTGGAGTTGTCGCCCTACGACCTGACCAAAGGCCGCATCACGTTTCGCCACATTGCCGGCCGCGGCCCAGGCCCTGCACCGCGCCAGTCGCGCTAAGCCCAGTCTTTTTTTGCTGAATTCAAGCCGGAACCCAGCGCCGGGAGCTGCTGCATGGCGGCTCGCAACGTGCAGCACGCAGCAGCGCATGCCTGCCTTGTAAAAAGGGCTCTTTCGGGGTCTGCCACCGCCGCAGCCCCGGTCAGTTCGCTTTTCCCCCTGTTTCAGCCCCTGTCAGCGCCTGCATTGTCGGCATCCGCCGCGCTGGCCGGCGGGCGCGCCATCCAGGCAATCAGCGAGGAGCGCATGGCTTCCTCCACCGACATGTCAATCGCCTGCACCCAGTCGGCGGGCACAAACACCGTGTAGCCGCCAATCATGTAGCCCATGGGCAAATACACCGCCACGCGCTCGCCCGGCAAAAAGCCCTGCGGTAAATCGGCAAAGCTGCGGCGCGTGATGAGCCCGACGATTTCCAGGCCATGGCCTGGCATGCGCAAGATCACCACACTTTGCTTGCCCTGGTTGGCGGCGGGCGAGAAGTAGTCGGCAAAACTCTTGAGTGACGAGTAAATGCTCTTGACCACCGGCAGGTAGGTAAACGGAAGCTCGGCAAAAGACAGCAGTTTTTTAACGCCGGGCTTGGACAGCAGAAAACCAATCGCGAGAATGATCAGTACCCCAAACACCAGGCCCATGCCCGGCACATAGATGCCGCCGATCAGGGGGTCCAGCACCCACAGCGCGGCAGCTTCTGTCCAGGCCAGAAACATGAAAAGCAGGTACAGCGTCAAGGCCACCGGCAAGATGGTGATGAGGCCGCGGAAAAAATACTTGGAAAGGCTTTTCATGTGGGGGGTTGTCTTGGTTGGTTTTTCAGGCGGTGGCGCACAATGCCGTCGCCCGATACAAGCCCCAATATAACCATTTCATTTAGCAAAGTTTCCCTGATCTATCGGGTTTTCCGGCTTTGTCCTACATGCAAATTGGAAATGGCCTTGTGCACTGATGACGCCGCTGGCGCGACGCTCAAGGCGGATGGCAGCTTGCCATGCGTGCACTGCCACATGAAAAGGAGTCTGCCGGTATGAACACTGATCTTGAATCCGACTACCAGCGGTTGCGTGCGCAACTGCAAGCCTTGCAGGCGCAGGCGGTCAAGGATTACCCAAGGATCGATCAGCTCATTGACGCGCTGGAGCGGCTTCAGCTGGCCATCAAGGAGCGCCACGGCCTCAAGGGCAACAACCCCAACGAATAGCCTTTGGTGTTCGGTATGGGGCTCCAGGCATTTTTATGCACTGGCATGCTGCACCCGCAGCTGCGACACCCGCCACCAGGCGGGCAGCAGGCTGCGCACCCCGGGCCGGGTGAAGCGGTCATCGATCAGCACCACCACGCCGCGGTCTGAGCCGGTGCGAATCACCCGCCCGGCGGCCTGCACCACTTTTTGCAGGCCGGGGTAGAGGTAGGTGTAGTCGTAGCTGCGGGCGGCGCCAAAGTGGGTGCCCATGCGCGCCCTGATCTGCTCGTTCACCGGGTTCAGCTGCGGCAAACCCAGGGTGGCAATAAAAGCGCCTATCAGCCGTTCGCCCGGCAGGTCTATGCCTTCGGCAAAGGCGCCGCCCAGCACGGCAAAGCCAATGCCCTGAGAGCCTGGCATGAAACGCGCCAGAAACGCGTCGCGCGCGGTCTCGTCCATGCGGCGCGTCTGCTCCCACATCGGAATTTGCGGGTAGCGCGTGCCGAACAGCTGGGCCAGCTGCTGCAGGTAGTCGTAGCTGCTGACAAACACCAGGTAATTGCCGGGCGTGTGGCCATACTGCCGCGCCATCAGGTCGGCAATCGGCGACAGCGAGCTTTTCCGGTGCTGGAAGCGGGTGGACACATCGCTGACCACCTGCACCAGCAGCTGCTCGGCCAGAAACGGCGACTGCACCTCGACCCAGGCCGTGTTGCCCGGCAGGCCCAGGGTGTCGGCGTAATAGGCCTGCGGGCTCAGCGTGGCTGAAAACAGCGCCACCGAGCGTGCGGCGGCAAAGCGCTGCGCCAGAAAAGGGGCTGGCACCACGTTGCGCAGGCACAGTTGCGCCGAATGGCGCCCGGCCGCGTTGTCGGCCAGCGTGATGTCAAACAGCGAATGCTCGCCAAAGCTGTCGGCCATGCGGGAAAAATGCAGCGCATCAAAGTAGAAGCGCTGCAGGCCGGCGTCCACGCGCGTCGGGTGCGCCTCCAGGTCGTCGGTGATGGCGCTGGTGGCCTGCTGCAGGGCCAGCGTGAATTTGTCCGGCAGGTGGTCATGCACCTGGTAGGCCGCCAGCTGCCCCCGGTGCAGGTCGCGCCAGGCGCGGTGCAGGCGGTCCAGCGACTTTTTAAGGGCGGGCGCCGCCGACTGCCGCACCAGCGCCAGGTCGGCCTGGTCCAGCCCGGCCGAATACATCTTGCGCGCCCGCTCCACCAGGTTGTGCGCCTCGTCCACCAGCACGCTGACGCGCCACTGGTTGCCCACGGTCAGCGCGTGCAGCAGGGCGCTGGTGTCAAAGTAATAGTTGTAGTCGCCCACCACCACATCGCTCCAGCGCACCAGGTCCTGGCTCAGGTAGTAGGGGCACACCTTGTGCGCCAGCGCAATGTCCCGCAGCGCCTGCTTGTCGAGCAGCTTTGGCGCTGGGGCGCTAGCGCAGGCCGCCTGGCGCGCGGCCGGCAGGCGGTCGTAAAAGCCCTTGGCCAGCGGGCATGCGTCGCCATGGCAGGCCTTGTCCGGGTGCTCGCAGGCCTTGTCGCGCGCCACCAGTTCCAGCACCCGCAGCGGCAGGGCCGGCGCGCTGGCCTGGATCAAGGCCAGCGCATCCAGCGCCAGCCGTCGGCCCGAGGTTTTGGCCGCCAGAAAAAACACCTTGTCGAGTTCCTGCCCGGGCGCGGCCTTGAGCAGCGGAAACACCGTGCCAATGGTTTTGCCGATGCCGGTCGGCGCCTGCGCCATCAGGCAGCGGCCGCTGCGGCCCGCGTTGTAGACCGCCGTGGCCAGTTCGCGCTGGCCGGGCCGGAAGGCAGCGTGCGGAAATGGCAGCGCGCGCAGCGCCGCGTCGCGCGCCGCCCGGTGCGCCAGTTCCTGCCGGGCCCAAACCAGAAACTTTTCGCACTGCGCTTCAAAATACTGCTGCAGCGTGTCGGCCGTGAACATCTCGCTCAGCAGGGTTTCCTGCTGGCTGCCAATGTCAAAGTAGACCAGCGCCAGCCGCAGCTCGGCCAGGTCCCGCTTCTGGCACAGCAGCCAGCCGTAAATCTTGACCTGCGCCCAGTGCAGCTGCCGGTGGTTGTCGGGCAGGGCGGCCAGGTCGCCCCGGAAGGTCTTGACTTCTTCGAGCTGGTTTTTGACCGGGTCGTAGCCATCGGCCCGGCCGCGTACCCGCAGTTCCATGTAGTCGGCCTCCAGGCTGACTTCGGCCTGGTAGCCTTCAGCGCGGCGCGCGGCCACCAGCGCATGGCCGGCGATGCCTTGCTGGGCAGAGGGCGAGGGCGTGAAGCGCAGGTCCAGGTCGCCCTGCTTGGCGGTGAATTCGCACAAGGCCCTGACGGCGATGAAATAGCTCAATCGGCGCTCGCTCCTGGCGTCACAAGGTCATGGGGTGGGGCGGCAGGCCGGTGGGCTCACTCGGCCTTGGCGTGGTTCATGGCCGCGTCAAATTCCGCGCGTGACAGGAAGTGGTCACTGTCGGCGTCGGCTTCGTCAAAATGCCTGGCCACGCCGCGAAAGCCGGCCGCTTCGGCCCGGCTGACCTTGCCATCACGGTCGCCATCCATGTAGTTGAAGGCGAACTCCAGTTTGCTGGCGGTGTAGCGCGGCGCCGGGGCTTCGGCCGCCGAAACCGGCGCGGGCGCTTTAAGTGCTTGCGGTGCTTGGGCGTGGGCGTTGCCCATGGCCAGCAGGGCCGCCGCAGCGCTCAGGGTGAGCATCCCTGCCCGGGTAGCCAGCGATGGGCCTTGTTTGGCTTTTGAAAAATTCATGGGTTTTGAAAAGGGAGAGTCCAACATCCTGCCTATTGGACGCCAGTTTGCCCGATGACTCCAGCACGCTTGCAGGGTGTTTCGCAGCTTTACACCGCCAGACGCATTACTTTGCCAACGGGGGGCGACTACTGCATGCGGTGGCGGCTGACAGCCGGGGTCTGGACTGTCCCACAGGGCGAAGCGCGGCGACTTTCCACAATGGAGGCCTGTAGATCCATTTTAAAAGCACAAGGAGCAACCATGGCCACCAGCAGCATTCTCGGCGGTTCACAAATGCCTGAAGAAATCAGCGGAAAAGACGTCCACGCCCTCGGCCCCAGCGACAACTCCGACAGCGGCAGCGATGCCGTCGGCGCATACGGTGACGACGAACTGGCCAGCGACACCGATGCCGCCGGCACGGGTGAGCGCGCTTCGGTGGGCACTATTGGCGACCAGCCGGATGCAGACATCCTGCCGGACCGCATTGAACCCGTGATCGGCCAGATGGTTGGGGACGAACTGGAGGAGATGGCCGGCGATGACGTCAGCGGGTTGAGCGAGGTGGAAGACCTGGCCGATGACAGCGAAGACCTGGACGCGGAGGAAAATCAAGCGCGCGATAAGGGCGATGAAGAGGCGGGTCCGTTCCGTAAAGCCTGAGAAACGTCCGCGCAGACCGGGCGCCCATGCCCCGCCTGGGCAGGCGAGCTTGGGCGGACGATTTGCTGCGCCGCGCAGCCGCTCAACACCGCCCGTTTCCATTTTTTCCAAAAAAGAACCCGTTACCATCGGCGGCCCAAGCCTGCTAAAAATGTCTGCACGTCCATGAAACTTTCAAAAATTGCCCTGTCTTCCGCCCTGGAAGACAAGACCTTCCTGCTCCTGCTGCTGTTTGTGTCGCTGGCTTTTTTGTGGGTGCTATGGCCTTTTTACGGCGCGGTGTTTTGGGGTGCGATTTTGGCGCTGATGTTCGCGCCGCTTTTTTTGCGCTTGCTGCAAAAAATGCCGCAAAAGCGCACGCTCGCCGCGCTGCTCACGGTTTCCATCATTTTGGTGTTGGTGATTTTGCCCGTGGGTTTTATCAGCGCCTTGCTGGCCCAGGAAGCGGTCAGCGTGTACCAGCGCGTGGAGTCGGGCGAGCTGAGGGTCGGCCGGTATTTTCAGCAGATTTACGACGTGCTGCCGGCGTGGACCACCGGGCTGCTTGAACGTTCCGGGCTGAACAACCTGGGGCTGATTCAGGCGCGTATTGCCGAAAGCCTGACCAAGGGCAGCCAGTTCATTGCTACGCAGGCGCTGGACATCGGGCAAAACGCCTTTGATTTTTTCATCAGCTTTTTCATCATGCTGTACCTGCTGTTTTTCTTTTTGCGCGATGGCGCGGCCCTGTCCAGGCGCATCCGGGAAGCCATCCCGATGGAAGCCGAGATCAAGCGCAATTTGTTCAGCAAGTTCACCACGGTCATCCGCGCCACGGTCAAGGGCAATATTGTGGTGGCCATGCTGCAGGGCGCGCTGGGCGGTTTGATCTTCTGGATTTTGGGCATTCACGCGCCAGTGCTGTGGGGCACGCTGATGGCGTTTTTGTCGCTGCTGCCTGCCGTCGGGGCGGCCCTGGTCTGGGTTCCCGTGGCCATTTATTTTCTGGCCACCGGCGCTATCTGGCAGGGCGTGGTGCTGATCGCCTTTGGCGTGCTGGTGATCGGGCTGGTCGACAACATCCTGCGCCCGGTGCTGGTGGGCAAGGACACCAAGATGCCCGATTACGTGGTGCTGGTGTCCACGATTGGCGGCATGTCCCTGTTCGGGCTCAATGGTTTTGTGATTGGCCCCGCGATCGCCGCCATGTTCATGGCGGCGTGGGACATATTTGCCAGGGCCAGGCAGGACGAATTGATCGAGCCACCATCGGCCTGAGCCTCCGATTTTGTTGATTAAATCGGGCTAAAGCTCAATGGATACGGGCGCATGATGCTATTAATTAAATAGTATCATGGCCCGTCTTTCAGGCAGCTTTCAGCGTCGCCATGTCCACCACGAAGCGGTATTTCACGTCGCTTTTGAGCATGCGTTCGTAGGCGGTTTCGATCTCGTCCATGCGTATTGTTTCGATGTCGGACACGATCCCGTGTTGGGCGCAAAAGTCCAGCATCTCCTGTGTTTCCTTGATGCCGCCAATCAAAGAGCCCGCCAGGCGCCGGCGCTTCATGATCAGGCTGAACACGCTGGGCGACGGGTGCGGGCTGGCGGGCGCGCCCAGCAGCGTCATGGTGCCGTCGAGCTTGAGCAGCGCCAGGAACGCGTCCAGGTTGTGCGGCGCGGCCACGGTGTTCAGGATGAAGTCAAAGCTGGCGGCATGCGCCGCCATTTCGTCGGCGTTTCTGGACACCACGACTTCCCTGGCACCCAGCCGCAGCGCGTCTTCGCGCTTGTTGGCCGAGGTGGTGAACAGCACCACATGCGCGCCCATGGCCGCGGCAATTTTCACGCCCATGTGGCCCAGACCGCCCAGGCCCACAATGCCGACTTTGTGGCCGGGGCCGACTTTCCACTGGCGCAGCGGAGAGTAGGTGGTGATGCCCGCGCACAGCAGCGGCGCCACGGCTGCCAGGTCGGCTTCGGCGTGGCTGATGCCCAGCACAAACGACTCGCGCACCACCATGTGGCTGGAATAGCCGCCGTAGGTGTTGGCGCCCGTGCCCTGCTCGGGGCCGTTGTAGGTGCCGGTAAAGCCGTTTTCGCAGTACTGCTCCAGTCCGTCGGCGCACGGTGCGCAATGCTGGCAGCTGTCGACCATGCAGCCCACGCCCACCAGGTCGCCAACCTTGAACTTGCTCACCAAATCGCCAACGGCCGTCACGCGGCCCACGATTTCGTGGCCCGGCACCGACGGGTACACCGTGTTTTGCCATTCGTTGCGCGCGGTGTGCAGGTCAGAATGGCAAACGCCGCAGTAAAGAACGTCCAGTGCGACATCGAGCTGGCCAGGGGTGCGGCGGTCAAAAGAAAAGGGCGCCAGCCGGGCGCTGGGCGAGGTGGCGGCGTAGCCGTTTGCTTGGGTCATGGGGTGAAGGCTCCGGATTGGGGTAAATCCCCATGCTAGCCCTTTCAGATGCGCCCTGTCTGTCAGACGCGCACCCGAGGCGCATTCACGGCTTTAGCCGCGCGCACCTGCAGGCCGCCGGCTTTTGTGCTTTCGGCCGTCTGCTTTTCGCCTCACGTTATCGCGTATAACCGGGCCCATGACCTACCTGCCGCCCCACTTTGAAGAGACCGACACCGCCGCGCTGCACGCGCTCGTCGCCGCCTGCC